>JAPLNX010000445.1 GCA_026400935.1 Planctomycetia bacterium
CGCTGCCCCGCCGGGCACTGCATCACAATGCCGCCGTACAAGCTCCACACAACGCTTCGACAACCGTGCATCCTTCAGACGTATCTTGATTCCATCCTATGATCCATACCACAGCCACCGAATTGTGTAGAGACCAATGAAACAAGCTCGGTGGGGTTGATGAGCATCGCTTGTTTGAAGGTTCATTCTCAGAAAAAACTCTGCTGCATTCGCTGGAATACCAACCATTGGAAGTGAGAAGCGCATGACGAACAACGACAGCACCGACGCGTCGGCAAGCGCTGATTCACCTCCCACTCCCGAACCGATGCGAAGCGTTCATACGTCGAACGTGCCGGAGATTCTCGCTCACTTCGGGATGTCGGTGTTGGTGACGACGTATCAGGCCGGTCGACTTGTGATCCTACGAAACGACAGCGGAGTGCTCAACACACATTTTCGGATGTTCTCCAAACCGATGGGTATGGCGCTCGCACCGAATCGGCTGGCGATCGGCTGCGGTTCGGACATCGGCGAATTCCACAACGTCCCGGCGGTGGGATCGAAGATCGAACCGGTAGGGAAACACGACGTCTGCTTTTTGCCGCGAGTCTCTCACGCCACTGGCGACGTGCAGATTCATGAGATGGCTTGGATCGGCGATGACCTCTGGTTCGTCAACACACGGTTCTCGTGCCTGTGTACTCGGAGCCACAACTACAGCTTTCAGCCGCGCTGGCGGCCGCCGTTCATCACAGAACTGGCTCCGGAAGATCGCTGCCATCTCAACGGCCTTTGCGTGATTGATGACCGCATCAAGTATGTCTCGGCACTCGGTGAATCAAACGAACCGGGCGGCTGGCGTAAGAACAAGCGCGACGGCGGCCTGTTGATGGATGTTGAAACCAACGAGGTCATCACGCGCGGCTTGTCGATGCCGCACTCACCGCGCTGGTATCGCGATCGCTTGTGGGTGCTCAATTCCGGCGAAGGGGGGCTCGGCTTCATTGACCCACGAACCGGTCGCTACGAATCAGTTGCCGAACTTCCCGGTTTCACACGCGGCTTTGATTTCGTCGGGCCACTCGCCTTCATCGGCCTGTCGCAAGTCCGCGAGTCCGCCGTTTTCAGCGGCATCAAGATCGCCGAACGCCCTCAGGAAGAACGTTCCTGCGGCATCTGGATCGTCGATATCGAAACCGGATCAACCGTCGGCTTCGTCAAATTTGAAGACGCCGTCCAAGAAATCTTCGCCGTCCAAATCCTCCACAACGCCCGCTTCCCCGAACTCGTTAACGAAGACAAAGAGTTGCTCAACAACTCGTTCATCCTCCCTGATGACGCCCTGTCCGACGTTCCCGCAACGCTGCAAGGTATCCGCTCTGTCTAGTACCACGACCGAGAATTGATCCTCCATAAAAAGCGAGTTTGTGTCATTACTGCATCACCTTTAACGGAGGGTGGTGCGATGCCAAGGAAGGCAGTGCGGATTGAGGCGACGGAGCGGCAACTGGAAATCCTGCGGA
>JAPLNX010000124.1 GCA_026400935.1 Planctomycetia bacterium
ACGCCGCTTCGCCATCACGCGACTCAAACACCATCCGCTCAAAGAAAGCCTACGAGGCAAAATGCAAATAGCCGGCTGGAACGACGACTTCCTTGCGGAAGTCCTAACAGGTCAACAACTTTGATACGCGCTGACCGTGCCGAACCACACCAGCCAGTGTGACAAACGTATGATCGAATCCTTGAAACAAGCGTGCTGATGCCGAACAGCAACAGAAATGCATGGGCAAGCGGGAAAAAGCGAAGGCAGCACTCAATCGCCAGCGAACGCCGACTCGGTGAGAACGCCCCAAAATCTAGAGGTTGTGAACAAAAATGGTCAATTGCAAAAGTACAAGAGAAACCTTAAGCACAAAACTCCTGTCGGCCTTCAGAACCGTTCGGGCTTGACCCTGTGGCCTGTCGCTCGCCCGCTCGAAAGAAACGGTTACCATCGGGCACGACGACTTTGAGCACCTCGACTTTGATTTTGTCAGCTAAGCATTCGCGATTAGGCATTGAGGTCTAGGATCATCGATCATCATGACGTTTCGCAGAGGAATAGTTTCATGCAACCGCTGATCGAATACGAGCAGAGTCAGGGAGTGGTCCGGGAAGTCTTTGACGACATTCGAGCGACGCGCAAGACGGATGAAATCAACAACTTTTGGAAGGCCCTTGCCAATCATCCGCCAACGCTTCAACGAACGTGGGCCACGTTGAAAGAAGTGATGGTTGGAAGCGGCGAACTGGACCCACTTGTTCGCGAATTGATCTACATCGCCGTGAGCGTTACCAATGGTTGCGACTACTGCATTGCCTCTCATCGAGCTGCAGCCGTTTCCAAAGGGATGACCGATGCGATGTATGGCGAGCTGATGAGTATCGTCGGCGTCGCTAACATGACGAACCGTCTAGCCAACGGCTTCCAAGTTCCAGTCGATGACAAGTTCAAATAGTGGGCGAGCGATGTTCTCAATCCACGGATCTTCGAGTCGTTTGTGCGATGTCGCTTCGCGGCGTAGGCCACTCTCAATCGGCGGGCTATCACTGATCGGACTGAGCGTTCCCGCTTTTTTGCGCCAACGAGCGATTCAGGCGACTTCAAATCCATCCGGTTCGTCTCGAAGTTCTCGTCGGTCGGGTGCTGCGGAATCGGTGATCTTGGTTTATCTGCGGTGTTCACCGAGCCACATTCCTCGTGGCAGTCGCGAGATCTTGAACATCCACCGAGTCCGCCGGGAATGACCGCCGTTGCTCACTCGTCGTGGCCTGGACCTCCAACCGCGCGGCGTGGGGGGAAGCCGAATCGCCCTGCGTTCGCTTCAGTTGCTACGCACCTCGCGCTCTCTCCAGGCGATTCGGCTTTTCCACACGCATGTTCCACATGCACTTGTCCCCTTCAACTTGTTACCCATGTCCCCGAACGACTGTTACCTATGTCTCCGGTCTAAAGACTCCGTAGCTGGGCCACCCGACGACCCCCTGTCTCCTCCGGCGACTCATTGGTTCATGTGCTTGGTCGCAGAGCGATCGTCGAAGGTTGCTGTGGGTTTCAACCCACGGTCGGCCGCCCCGCCAAACCATCTCGTCGCGAAGCGACGATGGAACCATCGCCACACCATCGGCCGCCCAACGAATGTGTATCGTCGTCTCCACACATTCCCTCGTCGCTCGGCGACGAACGATTCACGCGTCACCAGCGCGTAGAATGGCCTCCCTCGGCCGTCTTGTGGTTTAAGGCCGTTCGCCCGAAAATACTGACGGTCGAAGGGGGCCATCTTGTGCCTGTCGTCGCCACATATTTCTGCGACGGGCATCTCACGTTGGATGCCGAGATCATCTGGCCGCTCAAATGCGAAGTTCGAGAGAATTCGATTCGCTTTGATCTCAGCCCACGACGTGACGAACAACACCATCACCGCACCAACAAGAAGTCTCGGCTGTTGAGTAGGCTCCACATCAGGTCCTGAGTAGCGTCTGGAGGTTGTTGGTCGCCGTAGGTTGCGAAGTGTTTTTTCGCGAGTTCGATTTCCTTGGCGGTTGGGCGACGAGCGAGGGACCAGAGGTAGAGATCCTCGATCAGTTGGTCCTCAGTGAGCGGCGGGGTCTGCTTCAATAGTTGGGCGACACGACCGTTGGGGTCGGTGACTCGGCGAAGGATGGACTGGCCGTTGATCAGATGCAGGGCTTGGAGCATGTTGCTGTCGCCGTCACGCTCGCATTCACAGGCGTCGGCTCGTTGGGGCTTGCCGAAGAGTGATAGAAAGTCGCTGTTGATCTCGGCGTCGGGAAGTTGTGCGGCAGAGAAGCCCGCAGGTGCTCCGCCGAAGTTCTCGCGCACTCCGGTAGCTTGGACGAGCGAATCGAGCAGCGCTTCGGCGGGGATGCGACGCGGTAGCGCGTGAGAGAAGTTTTGCGTGTCGTGCCGATTGCTGTCGTTTGCGAGGCTGCTGCGTTGATAGGTCTGTGAAGTAACGATGCGGCGCATCAGATGCCGCACGTCAAAGCGGTGTTCGATGAAATCTTTGGTCAAAGCGTCGAGCAGTTCCGGATTAATCGGCGGGTTCGTCGTGCGTAAGTCATCGACCGGATCGACGATACCACGCGAGAAGAAGTAGCTCCAGAAACGATTGGCGAGGCTGCGTGCGAACATTGGGTTGTCGGCGGCGGTCAACCACGTCGCAAACTGAACACGACGATCAGTGCCGACCGAGGCAGGGGGTTGTATACCGCCGAGGAATCGAGGCGGTTGTGCTTGGCCGGAACGCGGGTTCGTAGCGAAACCAGTCGCGAGTTGCAGGCTGACCGAACGAGCGTTGGGAACGCCGACCATGCGTGGGTCGGCCTTCGCCGTCACTTGATTGAAGAAGCTATTGAGGCCGAAGTAATCTTCTTGCGTCCAATTTTCGAACGGGTGCGTGTGGCAGCGCGCACATAACATGCGTACGCCGCAGAAGACCTCAGCGACTCGTTCGAGCGTGTCGTTCGTGTCCTTACTGATGAGGAAATACGCCCCGGCCGGGTTGTCAGCGGCTCCCCCCTTGCTGGTGAGTAATTGCCGAGTCATCTCGTCGAGCGGCATGTTCGACGAGACCGCGCTGCGAATCCATTCCCGAAAGCCGTACATGGCCGGTTCGCTAACTCGCACGCGCGAGTTCTGCAACAAGTCGCCCCACTTCAACGACCAGTGATCGACGAACTCCGGCCGGCCGAAGAGCGCATCAATCGTTTTGGCTCGCTTGGCAGGGTCGGCATCGGCGAGAAACTTGCGAACCTCTTCAGCGGTTGGCTGCAGGCCGATTAGGTCAAGCGACACACGACGGAGGAACTCTTCGTCGTTCGACAACTCCGATGGTATGACTTTCAAATCGTTGAGTTTGGCGACGACATGCTGGTCGATGAAGTGTTCGGTCGGGATCGGAGTTGGTTGGAAGTCCGGTTTGCGATTGAGCACGATCAACCGCGCGGCGGCGAACTTTCGTTCGAAGCGCGCGACGACCGCAGACTCACCCAATTCGCGAGCGGTGACGTGACCGATATCAGTCACTTCGGCGACTCCGTCTGTGTTGACGTTGAAGATCGCCAGCTTCGTCACATCGCGCGTCGTGCCATCTGTGTAATGCGCGACCAACTGTAAGTGATGCGACATGCCCGGTTCGAGGACAAATCGCTCCGGGAATATGCGGACAAATTCAACTTCGGATTTGTCGTCGAAATCGCTCTTGGCTCCCTGCTCGATCCAAGTCTGCAAAATCTTCTGCGACAGCGAGTCCTTCGCGATTCGAATGCCGCCACGATGCGGCACATCGCCGATCGGCTTCGTCAACAATAGACTTTCGCTCGGCTTGAGCAGATTGACTCGCCGACCAAACTGATCGCCGAACACCGCTTGATAATCCTGGACGGCCTCCCCGCCGCGCAATGACAATTTGAAGCCATTTTTCCCAAGCGAATATCCATGACAGGCCCCCATGTTGCAGCCTCCTTTGGATAGCACCGGCATCACCTCATGTCGAAAACTGTAGGGCCGCTCGACCGCAGGCAACTCGACCATCACAGGGACTTGCACCGTTTGCCCAGAAGCCTGCACCGTGATCTGTGTCTGCCCTGACTTCAGTGGTCTCACCCAACCGTTTTCGACAGCAGCGACCGATGGGTCTGCACTCGTCATCGTCGCGGCCTTCGAAAGATCAACCGCAAACCCGTCCGCCGTTCGTCCGTTAATCGTCAGCGAATGCTCCTGCCGGTGATGAATCAACCTCAGCGCTGACGGGACCGCTTGAATGCTTCCAGAAACCTGCGGTTGATCGGCCCGTACTTCGTTGAAAGACGATGCCATTAGGAATGCCAACACCAGAGAAAATGTTGTCTGACAAAATCGCATAGCCATGAGCAACCTCAGAGAATGTCGGTAAATCAAATAGAATCAGTCACGCTGGTGGCGCTGGAGTATGACACAACGCCGTTCTACGTGCGACATCTTGTAGATGAAGGCCGATTCGTCATCAGTCGTGGCACAAGTTCTGACTTCAAGTTCTCGATCCGCCAGAAGCACAAGCTCGACGATTCGTGATTTCCAAACAACGTGCCGGTGCCGTTTTTCGAAGAGAAAATTCCTGTTGCCGCGATCGGAAGTGTCTGATACAAGCCTCCGCCTCTCAATGGACCGGCTCGGCCAATAGTCCTTGCGACTCGCCGTCGGTTCGACAAATCACCATTCAGTTTCCTTCCGCACTCTCCCACCCCCAGGCAGTAGCAGGAGCCTTCTCATGCGCAATTCCAGTTTTTTGGCCGCGTTGCACGACTTATTTGAAGTCGATGCTGGCACGATTCAACTCACGTCCGTGTTGAAAGACGTTCCCGGATGGAGTTCGCTCACATTCATCGGATTGATCGCCACGATTGATGACGAGTTCGGCGTGTCCGTCTCACCGATCACGATTCTTAATTGCAACACGGTGGCTGATCTTTTGCAGGCGATAGACGTCGATCAGACCGAAGTTGAAACGCCGCAGCACAAGATGGCGGCTTAATGGTGACTGTGGCTATCTTCGCACAGTCGCGGGCTATCCTCGCACAGTCGCAAAGAATGAGCGGGGTGGCGTCTGTCCCCCGATTCTGTTGCAAGTACACCCGGAGGCTAACGCCATCCCGCTTGCGATGACTCTCATCATGGATGGATAAAGCCGCACGATGCGATCCAACTCCCGTCGAGACACGCTCCTATGCAGGTAATCCTAAAAGCCATTGAGTACTACTTACCGCCGAGCGTGTTAGACAACCCGCAGCTTTGCGAGGTTGCGCCTAATTGGACGCCGCAAAAAATTCAGAGCAAAACCGGCATCGAAGAACGTCGTATTTCAGAAGACGGCGAGCTCGCGTCGGACTTGGCCGTGAAGGCCGCGACGTTGTTGTTCGAGTCGGGCGCATGTCAGCCCGATGACATCGACTTCCTGCTGTTGTGTACTCAATCGCCCGACTATTTTCTGCCAACGACCGCCTGCTTGCTACAGCATCGTTTAGGGCTGCGAACCAACTGCGGTGCGTTTGATTTCAACCTCGGCTGCTCCGGATTTATCTACGGACTGGGAGTGTCGAAAGGGCTGATTGAAACAGGACAAGCAAAGAACGTGTTGCTGATCACGGCAGAGACTTACACCAAATTCATCACGCCGAATGATATGTCTGTTCGTGCTTTGTTCGGTGATGCGTCTGCCGCAACACTGCTGACCGCGAACGACTCGGAAGACATTCCGAATCCGGCGATCGGCCCGTTTGTGTATGGAACAGACGGACGCGGAGCGAAGAATTTGATCGTCAAGACCGGTGGCATGCGATCCCCTGTTGCAGGCTTGGCATGTGGTGGTGGTGACGAAGACGCCGACGAACATCCGCTGGTCCCGCCGACGCTCTACATGAACGGGCCGGAGATTTTCCTCTTCACGCTCGATGCGGTTCCTGATCTCGTGCAGGCCATGCTTGATCGCACCGGCATGACGTTCGATGACTTCGATCTTTTCGTGTTCCATCAAGCCAACGAATACATGCTGAAACACCTGCGGGACAAGATCGAAATCCCGCCTGATCGCTTCTACGTTTCTATGAGTCACTGTGGTAACACCGTTTCCTCAACGATCCCAATTGCACTCAAAGAGGCCCATAAAGCAGGTCGCTTAAAGACGGGCGACCGAATCATGCTGGTGGGATTCGGAGTCGGATACTCGTGGGGCGCGACGGTGCTGCGGTGGAGTTTTTGAATTTTGATGAGGGAAGGATTGGTCGTTGGTTACTGATCGTTTGCGGTTGTTCATTTTGACGAGGCCGCTCGGCGTTTGCTGATTCCAAATGACCAATAATCAACGACAGATGGCCAATGACAAATGACTGCGATTTTTAGGAAAGGATTCCGACATGAAGAACGCCGCGATGGAAATTCTCGCGATGGATGGTGGCCTCTCGGTTCGTCACAAGCCGTTTGCTCCGTGGCCCGTGTTCGATGAGGCTCAATGCGAGGCCGTGCAGGCAGTGCTCAAGAGCGGCAAAGTGAATTACTGGACGGGTCAGGAATGCCGTCAGTTTGAAAAGGAATTCGCGGAGGCAGTCGATTGCTCGCATGCGATCGCGCTCGCGAACGGGACGCTCGCGCTTGAACTGGCGTTGCTGGCATTGAGTGTTGGTCCCGGTGACGACGTCATTGTTCCTCCACGCACATTTATTGCGACAGCCAGCGCCGTTTGGGCACGTGGTGCGCGACCGATCTTTGCGGACGTCGATCCAATCAACGGCAATCTGTCTGCGGAAACAATCGAAGCCGCGCTGACACCGAACACGAAAGCGATCATCCCGGTTCATATCGCCGGTTGGCCATGTGACATGGATCCGATCATGGATTTGGCGCACGATCGCGGACTATTTGTCATCGAAGACTGCGCGCAGGCTCATGGAGCGACTTACAAGGGTCAGCCGCTCGGTTCGATCGGGCACATCGGCGCGTTTTCGTTCTGTCAGGACAAGATCATGACGACAGGCGGCGAAGGAGGGATGCTCACCACGAATCGCAAAGATTTGTGGGGCCGCGCGTGGAGCTACAAAGATCACGGCAAAGATTGGGACGCGGTCTATAACCGCGAACATCCGACGATTTTTAAATGGACTCACGAGTCGTTGGGGACTAACTGGCGCATGACCGAAATGCAGGCTGCAATTGGCCGCGTTGCGTTGCGTGAGTTGCCCAGTTGGGTCACCGCGCGTCGACGGAACGCCTCAGTGCTCGATCAGGGACTGCGCGGCGTCACTGGAATTCGCACCGCAATTCCGAGCAGCGACTGCGAGCACAGCTACTACAAACATTACGCTTTCATCCGACCAGAACGACTTCAAGCCGGCTGGACTCGCGACCTCATCGTCAAAAGTTTGCAGAAGGAAGGGATCACTTGCGGTAGCGGAGTCTGCTGCGAGATCTATCAAGAAGCAGCGTTCGCCACGATCGGTCTGCAACCGGCTCAACGCTTGCCGAACGCTCGCGAATTGGGCGAAACCAGTTTGATGTTTATGGTCCATCCGACACTCAGTGAACCAGACATGGAAGACACTGCTCGAGCCGTGGCCAAAGTCATGACTCATGCAACGCAAAGATCGCTGATCTCAATGCCAATCTCCCGCGCCGCTTGAAAAAACAACGACCAATTTCCTCCTTCGCCTTTGTCCTGCAATATCCGCCGCTCAATAAATCGTACAACTGACAGAATCCCGAACACCCGCCTTACCGTCAAATCTTACTCATCTTCCCGGCTGCGACTGACCGAAAATGCTGAGGGACAGTGGTTCTTCGTGAAGCAATCTCACGAAGACCAACTGTTTGTGTCGTCCATCCAGAGTCACTGGATGGCTCCCGCCCATGACCTCCCGCAGATCGCCCCGCAGTCGGCGAAGGAGTTTCCCAATGTCGCAAGGAAGCCTGTCGCAATCCAATTTCACCGATCACGTTCCCGCGTTGAAACTTTTTCAGCCGTCGGTTGATGTCTCGGTGGAAGTTCGTCCGTACTTCGATAAGGCGTGGCAATTTTTTCTCGGTACGACAACACCAAAGCAACTTGGCTTGCGAGTTGTTGTGGACTTCATTGTGGCCAACGTCGCGTTGGTCATGGGCGCCCTCGTGCGACTCATGCTGATCGGTGGCGTCAGCTGGGATAACCCGATTGGCACACTGTTTGAGAAGGTCAATGCTACGTATCTGATGAACGCTGGCTGGTTCGGACTCTCGGCTGTCGCGTTGTTTGTGTTGGCTGGTGTTTACCGACCGATTCCGTCGTCACGAATTCGTCAACGACTGAAGACCGTGCTCCTCGCCTGTTCGATCGGCTTGATCGGGCACTTGGTTCTGGGAGCATTCGCGTTTGACAAGGCTCAAGCGACTTTGGAGGTTGGCATCCCAGCGTGGACACTGCTGTGCGCAGTGGTTGTTTCCAGCCGTTACTCGCGAATGACCATCGGCTCGCATTATCGAGTGGTCGCTCGTGGTGAGTCGGCCAACAAGAAAATTGAAGACGTGCTCGTCGTCGGTGGCGCTGGCTACATTGGTTCGATCCTGACCCGGCAGTTGCTCGACGCGGGCTATCGTGTGCGAGTACTCGATCTCGAATTGTTCGGTACCGAGTCGCTCGAAGGAGTCTTGGACCATCCTCGTTTGGAGACTATGAAGGGCGACTTCCGCAATGTGGAAGATGCCGCACGGGCTCTGCGAGGCATGGATGCTGTCTGTCATTTGGCAGCCATCGTCGGCGATCCGGCTTGTGCGCTCGATCGTGAGACAACGATCACTGTGAATTACGCCGCTGCGAAAATGATGGCTCAATTGGCGAAGGCCAACGGCATCTCGAAGTTTGTGTTCGCCTCGACATGCAGCGTCTATGGCGACTCGGAACACATCATGAGCGAAGACTCGCCGCTCAATCCGGTCTCCTTATACGCAACCACGAAGATTGACGCCGAACGGGCGTTGCTCGATGCGGCGGATGCTGAGTTCCAACCAACGATTTTGCGATTCGCAACAGCCTACGGTTGGTCGCATCGTCCGCGATTTGACCTCGTCGCAAATCTCTTCAGTGCTCAGGCCGTCACGGACCAAAAAATTCGAGTCTTTAATGGCGAACAATGGCGGCCGTTCGTGCATACTCGCGACATCGCTCGTGCTTGCGTGCTGACATTGGAAGCTCCGCTCAGCAATATCGGCGGCCAGATCTTCAACGTTGGTGACGAAGGCCAAAACTACACGTTGGCGCAACTTGGCAAAATTGTCGCTCAAGCAAATCCTGGAACCATCGTCGAGGACGTTCGCAACAACGACGACATGCGAAACTATCGCGTCAATTTTTCTAAGATTCGTAACGTGCTCGGATTCCGAGCTTCTGTCGATCTGATGGAGGGCGTGCAAGAAATGGTTGATGCCGTTCGCAGCGGCAACGTGGCCAACTGGCGTGCCCCGATCTACAGCAACTCGAAACACCTCGAAGGTGAGGGGCTGTCGGTGTTGAAGATTGAAGCTCATCGACGCGGTGAAAATGAAATGGTCGCAACGACTCGGTTTCTCGCGAAGAAGGCTGCGGCGTAGCGCTGTGACACTGTGTCATTTTCAAGAAGCAACGTTGGCTAGAACGTCGTTAACACGAGGCTCGATTTCCCACGCTCTTGGCGAGCATGGCTACAAAAACAACTGCAATCTCCGCCTCGCCGATCACGACGAGGCGGTTTTGTTTGAACGGCAATCACGGAGGATTACATGCACGTTTTGTTCGTCCACAAAAACTTTCCCGCGCAGTTCGGTCACATTGCCAGCTATCTGATTAAGAAGCACGGTTTCCGCTGCTCGTTCTGCTGTGAGCTACCGTCTGGAGTCTTCGATGGCATTCAGCGGTTTCAGTACAAGCTGCAAGGGGGTGCAACAAAGACCGACCACTATTGCAGTCGGACGTTTGAAAACTGCGTGTGGCACTCGCACGCCGTTTACGAAACGATGAAGGCACATCCGGAAATCAAGCCAGACTTAGTCGTCGGTCACAGCGGTTTCGGTTCAACCTGCTTCCTCGCCGATTTGTACGACTGCCCGATCATCAACTACTTCGAATACTACTACCATGGTCGTAATTCGGACCTCGATTTCCGTCCGGAGATTCCGGTGAAGGAACTCGATCTGCTCCGTTCGCGTACGCGAAACGCGATGATCCTGATGGACTTGCAAACCAGCTCTGCCGGTTACTCACCAACGCAGTGGCAGAAGAGCCTGTTTCCCGTCGAGTACCAACCGAAGATCGACGCGATTTTTGATGGCATCGACACGAACATTTGGCATCGCCGACAAGTTCCGCGCCGAATCGGCGACCGTGAGATTCCACCCGGCACTCGGATTGTGACTTACGTCTCACGCGGGTTTGAATCGATGCGGGGGTTCGACGTCTTCATGAAAGTCGCTAAGCGGATTTGCGATGCTCGCAAAGACGTGGTCTTCGTCTGCGTCGGCTCCGATCGAGTCTGTTACGGCGGGGACATGCAGCGCATCTCTGATGCTGACAGCTACCGCGATCATGTCTTGAAGCAAGACAATTATGACCTCAGTCGCTTTATCTTCACTGGTCGCGTCGAGCCGAATGACTTGGCGAATATCATCAGCATGGGCGACCTACACATTTACCTGACGGTGCCGTTCGTGCTGAGTTGGTCGCTGATGAACTCCCTCGCTTGTGGTGCAGTGGTGCTCGCCTCGGACACAGCACCTGTCAAAGAAATGATCCGTCATGGTGAAAACGGTTTGCTCGGAGACTTCTTCGACGTCGATCGTTTGAGCGAGCTCGCTCTGCAGGTCATCGACGATCCCGCCGCGTATCGCCACCTCGGCGATGCTGGCATGCACATGATCCAAGAGAATTACAGCCTCGACAAAATGCTTCCCAAGATGCTGGGGCTTTACGAACGGACTCTCAGCAAACATCGCGGACGATAACGCGTAGTTGTAGGTCGTTTCCAAACCAACGCTCCCACAGAACTTGCCTCGGTGGCTACCGGAGTTTTGCGTAACGAGTGTGATGATTTCGAGTGAAACACGGCGTAGTGCATAGGCCCGAATCCACCGAAACAAGCTTGGTGGGGGTTGGGCAAATCACTTGTTTGAAACGGATTCCACTTAACTCACCGGTGACGCCCACGCTGTGATAGCGAATGACGGAGCGTCAGAGTTCTTCAATGGGAACGCGCTGACTTTGCGGCAGTGCATGATGTCGCCGAGCACGTCACCAGCGACGAGTGACAAAACTTCTGGGGTCAATCGCGGATCCGGATATCGAGTTCGGATCAACTCCAGCCACAACGTGGCTTCGATTCGTAACGAATCGCGGTTGATCGGCTCGAGCGGGTTCTTAGGCTCTTCAGAAACAACCATTGTGGCAGTGGTCACCAACGGCAATGCTGTTGTGGCAGCAGCCAGACCCTTTGCAAATTCACGGCGTGAAATCGGCATTGTGTTTCTCCTGTGGCTCAAGGATTGAAAGCCAACACAGAACAGGGAATGTGCGGCAAAAGCGATTCGGCCACAGGGCCGAATCCAACCTGCGTTTCATTTGCACGCGATCCGGTTCCGCAAACGAGCAGGTCTATCTGCCACTCACCAATCAGTCGTTGCAATGTGTCAACAGCAGACCCTTCGAGCACATTCGGCAGGATGCCATACGTCATTGTGCGGTGATCGGTGATGCTGAGATGTTGATACAACGCCTGCCGGGCTGATTCGATTCGTTCAGCCTGATGCTTCGCGACCTCGACTTCTGGGCGACCGTAACGCCAGGCTTCTGGCCAGTGAATCGGCTCGACCACGTGAACCAGCCAGCATTTCGCATCTCGCCACAATCCGCAGCCGACGAATGACATCAGCGCTTGTTGTCCGACGTCGCTCAAGTCATCGGCGATCAAGACATTTACCGGCTCCGGATCATCGTCAGCACACGTTGCGGCGGCGATCTCGGAGGCTACCTCATTCGTCAGTTGTGGTTTTGATTTCGGCTCATGCGCGCGTTCGACCAACACCGGACAACTCGCAAGCCGCAACAGTTTTGACGCTGTCGAGCCAAGCCGATCAGAACGAGTTCCGGTACCGACGACCAACAGGTCCGCATTGAACTCTTCGGCCTCGCGCACTAACTCCCGCCACGCGACGCCACCCAGCAGATCAGACTCGCACTCGATGCCCGCTTCACGTGCTTGTTCTTCAAGCAACTCCAGTCGCTCGGCGAGGTATCCCGTCAGCGCATTCACTTGCATCGGCGAGGCGGGAACGTAAGTCAGATCGAGTCCTTCCACCGAGGCGCACAACTTCAACTGACCACGCTGCGCGACGGCGATCTCCAAAGCCCGATCGAACACCTTCTGAGTCGCTGCCGGGATAATCTCTTCCGACCGGATATCACGAACTTCCAAGTCCAAACCAACCAGCACTTTTCGGCAAAACATAGAAGCTCCGTTTTGAGGCGAGAACGATTCAATACGTAGCCCGATTTTTCAAACCGGGCGAGCGGCATCACCTTGAATCACCCGGTTTGAAAAACCGGGCGACAACAGACGAATCTAATCCTGAGCCGCATCTTTCTTCATCGGTTCCGCGCTTTTCGGCGGCGGAATTTCGCTGAAAGTGAGTAGGTACAACGTGCGATCGGCCTGCACTGCGATCGTCTGTTCATCGAGATCAGGACGTTGTTCACAGAACTCAAATCGCTGCTTAAGTAGTTCATCGGCCAGCGTCATGATGCGACCGTTCCGTTTATCGAGCACATCGACCTTGTATTTCAGCCCGTCGTTGAAAGCCGCCCCAGCGGCATTTGGGCGAAAAATCGTGGCTGCAAGCACCAAGATCGGCGAGTCGGCGGGTTGCGTTACGTTGACCGATTGCCAATCAAGTTCCGCAGACCACAGTAGCTTGCCTGTTGAGCGGTTGAACGCGAAGCACGGTCCGTGAACTCGCCATTGATCGAAGGACAACTCGGTTACGCGAGTTCGAAGTTTGGTCGGCACCGGCGGCTCTTCGGTGTAGGTCAGCAACAGCCAACGTTCGCGGTCTTGCATCACAAGCAGATGTCGCAAATCCGGGATCGCTGCGAGTGTTTGATCGAGCAGCTTGCGGGCATCGGGGAGCGACCACATCACGAATCGGCCCGCTGGGTCCAGCACCGCAACAGTCTCATGCAACGAGACACACGGCTTCGCGCCGAGAGCGAATCGTTCGTGAAGGAGATCTTCATTCGTCAGCGCATCCGTTAGCCGCAGTTCGTGTCCGGTTTCGGACGAAGACCACGTCACCAGATGGCGACCGACCGAAGCGATTTTTGTCGCTCCTCGCAGTTCGCGCCGAGCCAGCAACCGACCATCGAGTCCATTCAACACTAACACCTCGCGACGATCAGTACTTGTCGCGAGCACCACGCGATCATCACCAGAAATATCGCAACCAACTGGCACTCCTTCATAAGCCCAAAGCACTTCGCCAGTTGCTAACCGTGTCGCCAACAGACGAGTTCCGCTTTGCACGCACAACACATCGTCGCCCACGATCATCACTCGGCCTAACTGACGGCCCGTACTGCCGGTCATGGCATATCTCGGCGGCATTCCGGCAATCGGTGGCTGCTGCGGTTGAGGCTGTGTCGCTACCGCTGTTTCGGTACGACGGTCGAACAAGACGCCTTGCCACAACAATCGTGGAGAAGCATCTTCGCCATTCGGGACGAGCGTATCGGCGACGAAGAACTCGCCTCCGAGTACGAGTACCAACCAGCGTCCGCGAGCACAGGCATAATGTCCGACAACATGCCGCATCGCGTTTTCATCGACCGACGGCGGCTTCCACTTCCAAACGATTCGCCCCACGCGGTCGCGCGCGACGATCGTTCGTGACGGATCGAGGTCCAACTGCCATTGCTCTCGCAACGGATCAGTTGGTCCGCCCCATTCGATGTGATAGTTCCGGCTGACAGCAACGTCTTCGTCGGTTTTCTGCGACTGGACCGGTTCCTTCGGCCAAGCGATCGTCAGCTTCTCGCGAAACTCCTTCTTCCAACCATCCGCAAGTTCTCTACCAGTCTTATTATCGAACGTACGAACATCGGCAAAACGGCTCGACAATTCGTCGAGTAGCGATCGCGCCATCTCTGCCTGTCCGACCGCCAACCATTGTTGTGCAATTTTCGCGGTTGCGAACGCTTGATGTTCCGGCAGTCCGTTCCGTCGCAACGACCACAAGTTCGCTTCCAGTTCATACCGATGCTTTTTACTGTCGAGCCGCTCAACCAAGGTTCGCCGGGCCATCGCCGACGTTGGTTCGTGCCAACCGAACAGTGCGACGTAGCGTCGTAACGCCAGATTTCCGGTTGCGTCGATCGCCACCCGAAACCGCGTCTTTAATTCCACGTCGAGCACTTCTCGATCAGTCGCCGACATCACCTCTCGCAGTTCACTCAATCGCGCGGCGATCCATCGATCTTGCCTCGCCGTGATCTTGTTGCCGAAGTTTTGCAGCTCATTGTCCGGCTCCCAAGCATCGGCAACCTTCAACACTTCTCGCGTCGCTGCCACATGCTCGCCACGCAACTGCAAACTGTGTGCTCGCAATCTCGCGAACATGAGCCGTTGTTTCGGATCATCGACGAGCGTGTCTAATTCACGAATCGTGCTTTCGAGGTCCGTTTGATCAAGCCGCAACTCTTCGAGCAGCAGCGCCGCCAGCATCTGTTTAGATTCTGCTGTTGGACGCAGTGCAACCACACGTCGCAAATCCTCCATTCCCCGTTGTCGTCGTCCGAGATGCAGATTCAATCGCCCGCGTTGTTCGAGTGCTTGCACATCGTCTGCATTTTGCTCAAAAGCTCGCGCTAGGTTTGCTTGAGTCTCATGTAGCGACGGAAACACAACGACATGCGAGGCAGACTGCGACACCAACTGCCCATTCGCTGCGATCAAATTTCCCAAAGATTTCGCCACGGCCGTCTTTGTCAGTTGCCGCCCCGATTGCGTTTCGAGACTGATCACTTCGCCGCCGTTGCTGCTCACCGGCAAATGCAGCACGCCGTCAATCAGCACACCTCGCCCACTCGGAGCAGCAATCGGAGCGGGATGCGGCCAAGCCAATTGTCCGTCCGCCAAGTTCAGAGCGCGAACGTCATTCGTTCCGACGATCAACAGCTTGCCCGATTCAGTGATCCCCTCGACAAACAGTCCGTCGCCGCGTGCGTGCTTCCAAAGAAGTTGACCATCGTCAGTATTTAGACAGAGCAGCTCACCATGATCTGGCGGAGCAAACAGCACGCGATTACCTGAAACTAACAGGACTCCATACGGCCACCGCGACTCGATCGGCTGACCCCATGAGTGAAGCTCAAAGCGTCCTCGAATGGCTCGTACTGTCGGTTCGCGATACGTCGCCTGCCAACGTAACTCGCGGCGAACGGGATCAACGGCAATCAGCGATCCGGATCCGTTTGGGCACAGGATACAATCACCAGCGACGGTCAGACTAAGCCCCGCATCGTGAGCCACTCCCGACCAAATCGGATCGCTGCTCGACAACGTCTGCATCCACGATATCTGACCGTTGCGCGGATCGAGCACCACCAACCGCACATCCACGCCATCATCTGTCATCACGAAAAGCTGACCGCGCCATGGCAACGGCGGACCCAAGAAGTACGCACCGGCACCGGACAATTCGATGTCACTCAAACGCGGGCCACCTAACTCCCAACGCAAGCGGCCCGTCTTCGCTTCAATCGCGATGAGCTTGTTGAATTCCTTCGGATGCAACGTCGTCCGCCAAGCCATCTGCGGTGCCAGAAACATCCCACCGCTCCGCTCTTGCACCGAGTAAACCAACTCGCCGTCACTACTGAGCGTGCCTGACGTGACGTCGTCCCACACACGCTGCTGCAACCACGAATCCAATTCCGGCTGACTGGCTCTCGACGTTCGCCCGCGACGCGGTCGCCCCAGTAGTTCACCCAGTTGAGAATCCAGCAAAGCGGAGTGCCACAGCGGCTCGCCATCTGACAAACGAAACGCTCGCAATTGCGACAGCGTTCGCACAATGAGCGTTTCGCCGACAATAATTGGCTGGGCAGTCGGCAAGACCGGTTGCTCCGCTTGTATTCGTTGCTCGACAGCCGTACGGATCTCAACTCGCACGCGCCCCCAAGTACCAGGCAAGGTTGTTGGCGAAGGTGCTATGAGCGCCGCCTTGGCGTCTCCCTCCTCTGATTCTGTTGTTTCATCGTCGTCGTCGTTACTCCGCTCGGGGCCGTTGTCCAACAACGAACGTGACCAAGCCGGTTGCTGAGTCGGTACCGCTGCCGCCGCGAATGCATTGCGAGTCCCGTTCCCCAGGACCATTGGCCAATCGTTTTGCAATTCCCTTTCCACTCGACCGGACTTCAACGGCAATCCAGCCCATCGATCAAGCCACACCAGCGCGTCGTCATCCTTTTCAAATAATGGCAGCGATTCGTTCCCGCTGCGCCGCAGCACCGGCTTATTACCGAGCGATGTTTTCAGTTCACTCAACACACTGCGGCAACGCTCCACTTGCCCAGCCATTCGCCAAGCAACGGCCAGTTGCAACGACAACAATGGCTCACGCGAGGTTCTTGCTTGCAGCCAATGACGCAGCTCTTCCAGACGAGAGGTAGCGGCCAGTGGCTCGCCCGTATCAAGGTCTCGCATCGCTAAAAGGTACGTCGCGTCATAACCCGCCGAAGTATGTAACCATCTCCTGGACACTGCTTCGATACCACGCCAGTTTCGCTTATCTCGGGCTGCCTCGAATTCGACTTGAGCGATCTTTCCGACAAACAACTCATATGCCTGACGCCCACCAACCGGCAGTTCGCCCAGCATCTGCCGCGCTTCGAGCTTCATGCTCTTTCGTAGCACGGAGACATCACGAGCCCTGATATCCGGCTTCTTGATCGGCTTGTCTGCTGGTGTCGGCTTATCGGAAGGCTGCGGTCTTTCGACTTGCGGAGTCGGCACTTTCTCAATCAACGGTTCGGTATTCAACTTCAATGCGTCTTCGATTTCTTTCGCACGCTTCTCCGCGCGATCGTCGTCGAGAAAAACATCTTCGGTTCCGAACTCATCGTCCTCGTTGCGGCGGTCATCCAGGATCGACTGCAACAACCGCACGCCCTGTCCGAAGTCCGGCTTCGCGTCAGGTTCAGTCGGTGTGATCAACTTCCGAGCTTGCTCCAACCGCTGCACCAACCGCCGCTCGCGCATTGGCCCTTCCGGCAATTCATCCGCTAACTGCGGAGTACGTACCTGAGCGAATGCGCATAGCCCGCCGCTCAAGAGAGCGATAAGCCCGATCGCTTTTAACATCCATGCTGATCGAGACGACTGCATGTTCCCGCTCCGAGCAATACGCCGGACACTTCAAAGACACGACCCACAAAAATAACCGGAAGCGAAAACGAGGGTGAGTGCTTCACAACACAATGAATTCTTAGTGATTATGAGTGCACGTCCTCGCTCACGCTTCGGGTTACTTGCGGCTTCGCCGCTATTCGTGCAAACCTTCCTTTGGCGGTTCAGGCAACCATTGAGTCAGGATCGCGCCAACCAACGCATAGGCTCCTGCCACGTAAGCTCCCATGAGTGCGATCTTCGCCGGATCGGGCGGCTTCGATTCCGAAAGCGTAATGGTGATGAACGCCGCCGCTGTGCCGAGTACTCGACCACCGATGTTCGCGGCGAAACTTTCCCCCGTGCCGCGCAAGTGCATGGGGAAGACCAGCGGAATGTAGTTACCCCAAAAGCTGAATTGCGCCACCGTGAAAAAGCCCGCCAGGAAGATTCCCGCTTTGATGGCAGTTAGCGAGGACTCGTTCTGTAGGTTCTGTGAAATCCACCAAAATAAAAACGGCACAAAGAACATGGCTGGAATTTGAAAGACTCTCAACAGGCTGCGCCGACTGACGAAGATCAACGCCAAGATCGCCAACGCAACACGTCCAACCATGCCACCAATCTCTTGGAGAATCGTCACTTTAGCGACCGCTTGATCGACCGCGTTTCCGCGAATCGCCTTTTGCTTTCCTTCAGGAAGCGGCTTTCCATCTTTCGCTTGCGCTTTGGCGTTCGCCTCATCGACAACCGCTTGTGCAGTTACGGCAATTTGTTTGTGGCCTTTCACTGGACTGCCGAGGATTTGTGGCAGTTGTTGAATCGCACCAAAGGCGATGCCGTAACTTGCCGCGAACACCAACGTCGTCAAGATTGTGGTGCGACGCAGTTGTGGATGAAACAGCTCGGCAATACTCGGACGCTTGATCGTTCCCGATTCTCGCTTTTTTTGCCAAGCCGGTGATTCAGGCAAAAACGGACGAATCAAAATCAATGGCAGCGCGGGAATCACGCCAGAAATCAGCGTGTATCGCCACGCCTCGTTACTACCATGAATCGCGGGAAGAGAAATCGCAAACTCGCCAGCCAGCCAATTCGCACCACCGACTAACAAGCCTCCCAACGACGAGAATGCCTGCGTGTAGCCCAATACCTTTTCACGGCGAATTGGATCTGGAAACAATTCAGCCAGCCAAGCAACTGCGGCGACGAATTCCACACAGACACCGATAAATACGCAGCACCGCAATGCCAACAGTTGATACAAAGACGTGGTGAACCCAGCAGCAAACGCCGAAACCGCATACAGCAAAATGCTAAAGGTGAGCACTCGCCGCCGACCGAGTAAGTCTGTGAGGTATCCACCGACTAACCCAAACACTCCTCCTACCAAGGCTGGTACAAAAAACAAAATACGAGCCCAACTCACAAACTCAGGTGATCCTGGCACCAAAACCGGAGTGCCTGCCGCAGTGATTCCACCTAAAGAGGCCAACGCCGGCTTCAAGATCAGAGGCAGCATCAGCAACTCATAAATATCAAACGCAAAACCAATTGCCGCGATGGTACAAATGAGCCATTGGGTCGAAGTCAGCCGACTGGCTGACTGTGAGGCGGGGGTTTCCGACATGGGGACCTCGTGATGGTGGGAGTTTACGGGAAGTGTAGGATTCTATCCCCTGAGAGTTTTTTTCAAACAGGCTGAGGTAGTTTGATCTTCGCACTTGGAAAACTTCTTGCGAGGCAGAATTAATGGTCTGTTAGTTCGTTACGGCGAGTCCGTTCGCAGTCCAGTTGCTTGGTGACAGACTTTCCAAATACGTGGCAGTTCGCGGAAAACGTGATATTCAGAGTCCGTAGGCGTCTGAAATGAAAGCTGCAGGAGTCGGTCGCCTTCATATTCTGCAGCTTCGCCGTGCTGTAATTTTTAAGACAGAGTTGGATCGATTTGCCAACGGGAGAACACACTATGCTTGCCTCATCATTAAATCGCCGGCGCTGGCCGCTGGGCTTGGTTTCCAATTGCTGGAAGACGCAATTGGATGCGGGAGTTGCACTCGATTGGTTGATTGATGAAGCCGAGCAACGTGGGTTGAGCGTGATTGAACTACGGCAAACCTGCATCGGCGACTACGAAGATGGGTCGAGCTTTACTCCGAATGCCACTCGGTTGACCGATCTGCAGAAGCGTTTTCCGCAGATTCAATTCAATATCGCGCTGAGTTTGCCTTGCTTTAGCGGAAGGTTTTTGTCCGATGACCTACTGTTCATTGCAGGGAAAAATGCCGCGGTGGCATTGGCCGGATCACACATACCGCATTTGCGATTGGTTGATTTACAGACGCCGACAGATCAATACACAACGGAGTCGGTCGAGCATGCGGCGTGTCGTCTCAGGGAAATGACACTTTCGTTAAAAGAAGTCGGCGGAATCTTGTCGATCGAACACGCTTGGCAACCTTGGAGTTGGTTTTGTGCCGTCCTGTCGGCAGCGCGAAAGCGTTTAGAAAATGACGCTGAACTTCTTCGACTCTGCTTTGATCCGTGCAACCTTCTGTTGACCGAACCGATTGGGGATATTGACCACATTGTCGCGTCTATTGAGTTGTCGGGACTCTCGATGATTCACCTCAAACAGCGACGCAACGGAAAGATTCAACCGGATTTGACTGTCGGCGATCTCGATTGGCCTAGCCTCATCGGCCAATTTGTTGCGCGTGAATACTATGGGCCGATTTTGTTCGAGATCGCTCCGCACACAGACCTTTGGTCGCATTTGGACGACGCGATGATCCAGTATTTTTAGCTTCGTGATTCACCAACAAAAAAAGCTGAAGGGACTTTGATGCCCCTTCAGCTTCTTGTCTCAATAGCATGTATCGAGGATGAGCTTAGCGTCGGCCGTAGCCGCCACCTCCACCACCGCCGCCTCCGTATCCGCCGCGACCACCACCACCGCCACCGCCGCCACCACGTTCTTCACGAGGCTTAGCTTCGTTGACAGTCAACGGGCGACCGCCGTGATCTTTCTCGTGCAAGCCACGGATCGCTTCGTTGGCGGAATTATCATCCCCCATCTCGACGAATCCGAAACCCTTGCTGCGGCCAGTGTCACGGTCTTGAATGACCTGAGCACTCCGCACTTGTCCGAACTGGCCGAACAATGTTTCGAGATCTGAGCTAGTCACGTCATAGCTCAAATTTCCTACGTACAACTTCTTTCCCACCGTCACACTCCAAGAAAAAGCCTGCCGACCCATTAGGACTTTCCGGGTCGAATCGAAAGGGGTCAGATGTGGTGACCCGCCAGGTGGGAAAGGCGAATGAACAGGCAGCAGGCGGATCCTCTGAGAATCAACGCTACGAATTGCGTCGTCAAACCAACCGCAGGCACTATAGGAGCATTGCATCAGGACCGCGAGCGAGGAATCACTGAAACACCGGACTCGGCGAAATATTCGAGGAATCGGGAAATACTTCAGGCACAGCGATGACCTGCATTTGTAGATTGCGGTTGAGAAGCGAAATGTTGATGACATTCTTCCAAACGGCGAACCCCAGACTTACGAAGCCAAAGTCGAAAGTTCGATTGCAGTGTGCAACGTTCGAAAACTACGCTTTGAATTGTGCGGTTACTGCCTTGGAATTGTTTGTAATGACGACCTTGAAGATTGGACTTCCCGACGACTTCCTAACGTGACGTCTCACGTACTGACATGACTGCATGAAAGAGGCTTGCCAAAATCGAGACCAAGCCTTGACGCTTTTGGCCGTTTGCCGCTATATCCTCGCCCCACATTCGCGGGAGTAGCTCAGTGGTAGAGCACCACGTTGCCAACGTGGTTGTCGCGGGTTCAATCCCCGTCTCCCGCTCTTTCCAGACTGGGCTTCTCGGAAGTCCAGTTTTTTCATTTGTGGGTAGCGCGAAAGTGCTCCCAACCGCTTTCGCAAACTTGGCGAGCGGTTCCCCCGTCGAGGATGTAGCGAGCGAACGCTCCTACTCCGTAGGAGAAAGACTCCATGAGTACTGCCACCGAACCTGAAATCGCGACCGCCGAATCCGCCGACGTTCCGGCAACACCCTTCAAGGAAGAATCGGCCGCCTGGAAAATGACGCTCGGGGTTGATGTCAGGGACATTGGTCCTTGTAAGAAGCACGTTCGCGTCAAGGTGCCAGAAGCAGACATCAAACACATTCGTAATTTCGTGCTCGACCAAATGAAGTCGCGAGCCGCCGTCCCAGGCTTCCGTCCAGGCAAAGCGCCACGAGAAATCGTTGCGAAAAAATTCGGTCGCGAATTGATGGACGAACTGAAGCAGAAAGTACTCATCGGCAGTCTCGAACAACTGTCCCAAGACACTAACATCGAGCCAATCAACGAGCCAGATTTGGACGTCGAAAATCTCACGATCCCGGATTTCGGTGATTTTGAATACGACTTCCAAGTGGAGGTTCGCCCGAACTTTGAACTCCCCTCTTATGACCAGATCAAAATCAAGCGACCGAATCGCGAAGTGATTGAATCAGATATCGACGAAGCGCAACAACGTTTTTTAGAGCAATACGCTGAGCACGTTGTGACCGATGATGCGGTACAACCGGGCGACTTCGTCCGGCTTTCCGCAACGTTTACCTACAAAGGCGCGGTCTTGCGTGAGGCTGACAACCTCCCGGTTCGAGTTCGTTCGACACTACGCTTTGAAGATGGCGAAGTTGTCGATTTCGACAAGCTCATCACCGGTGCGAAGAAGGGGGACACTCGCCAAGGGACAATCACGATCTCTCGTGAAGCCGAAAATTTGGAGATGCGTGGCGAAAAGGTCATCGTTGATTTTGAAGTTCAGGAAGTCAATCACGTCAAACTGCCGGAAATCAATCGAGCATTGCTGCAGCGAGTCGGTGCAGAAACGATTGAGGAATTGCGTCTTGAACTCGAACAAGCGTTGCAGCGTCAGGTGCAATACGACCAACGACAAGCAGTCCGAAAGCAAGTGCTCGAAAAGATTACCGAATCTGCGTCGTGGGAATTGCCGGAGGATCTAGTCCTCAAGCAAGTCGAGAACGCGATGTACCGCGAGGTGTTGGAAATGCAGCAAGCGGGATACACGCCTCAAGAAATCAAAGTGAAAGAGAATGAACTACGTCAGCGTCAGGTTTCGATGACTCGCCACGCGATGAAGGAACACTTCATTCTCGACAAGATCGCTACGACAGAAGGGATCGAAGTCAATCAGTATGACATCGACACAGAATTGCTCTACATGGCGATGGCTCGTGGCGAGAACGTTCGCCGTCTGCGCGCTCGCCTGGAAAAGACCGGGGTCATCGAGAACCTGGAAGCGCAAATTCGCGAACGCAAAGCGGTCGATGTGATCCTCTCGAAGGCTGTGTTTGAAGAAGTTTCGATGGACAATTCGAGCACAGTCAATGTCGAAGCGATTGAGCTTGAAGTCTGCCACAACCCGGACGAACCAGTCGGCCTCAAAGCCTAGTTCATCCGTTGTAAATACCAACGAAAAGAGCACGCGATTTCGCGTGCTCTTTTCGTTGGTATTCCTCGCTGCATAAGCGCTTGAGTGACGCCCAAGGATTAACAAGCAAGGCTACCCGTCAAATGAAAACTTAGCGTTGATGGCTGATAGGTTGGATTGAATTCAGCGAGGAAACATACGTGAGATACCGCGGTCGAGCATGCGGCAGTGCTTCATCCATACGAGTGCTCAGTGTTTGCGGATGCGGGTTGTCACGCAATTCTTGAAGGTAGTCCAGCAGGATCTGTTTTGAATCGTCGGAGCCATGCAACAGGAAATGGACCCAGGACCAAGACTCTTGATAGTCCGCTCGCTGCATCTGAGCCACCTCTTGCAACGACTCCAAACGTTCAAGATCCGGTTGCCAGCCGTTTGAGATCGCCGTGCTAAGTTGACGCGGATAATCACGGTGCATCGCGTTTGGGGTTAGTCGAGGAACTTCAAAATATTCGGCGAGTCCTTCGTCCAACCATAGCGGCACTTCTTTCAACTGTGCATGCAGCAAGCCGTGAGTGAATTCGTGCCTCAAGTCTTCTTGGATGCTCGCGCCCCAAAACGTGTAGACCGCGAGTTCCTTCGGTGTCCCAACGAAGTACGCTCGGCGCGGTGGTAAGCCGGGATATGCGGAATTGAGATATTGCTGATAGCGCGTCTTGTCGCCAAAGACATAAACGACGACATCGCGACCTTCCAGTGGTAGTTGCAACTCTTTGGCGACATCCTGACGAAGCTGAATCAGGTCTTGAATGAGTTCGTGATCTTTCTTCAGTTCAATATCGCTAATGACCTGGAGTTGCTCCGATCGGACTGAGTGCTTCACCGGTAGACGAGCCACTTCTGGTCGCGCCGTGCGGCATCCGCCGATTATCAACAACAACGCGACGACAGCGAAAAGACTCCGAGTCAGCGATTTTCGCAGAGTTTCATCCGTGCGACTGAGGTGACGGAAGCTCGTCATCATTACTGCCGTTCGACTGAGAAAGGCACATCGAAGGTTGTGTCGTCAGGCTTCCGGTCGTCTTGAGTTTCGCTGCTTTTCTCACCAAAGATCTTGTCTTTCCAGCGTGCCGTCACTGACTTGCGAACTAAATCAGCTCGACCATTGAGAACAAGCGCTTTCACAAGCTCCGGATGTTTCGTCCATTCGGCCGTGGTCCATTCGCGCACGTCGACGTAGGCATCGATCAGCGCGGCAGAGGGCTTGGGAATGAAGACCATTCCGTAGATTCCGTCATCCTTGGTGCGGATGACGTGAAACTTGAACGCCATGAACATCGCCGCTGCTCCCAGCAGCGCGCCAAACACCATCGCAAACAGCCGTCGCATGAGTTCCCTCTCTTCACTGGCGACCGGGTACCCCGGAAGGGGCGGGAATGTCCCAAAATCCCTGTTTTGCCACAAGATGAGGACGAGCATTCCCAGAAAGATGAATCCGAGTAATGGCAGAATGCAGCGGCGTTCCCTTGCCTGTCAGACGTCGGCTTGAAACGATGCTGCGATGCAGATTTGAAATCTCAAATTTCAGTTTTTGAAATTTGAGTTCTGAAATTCACCACTCGAAAGGTTGACTCGTGAAAATACGACTGGCTCCGTGGCTGATGATTATCGGTTTTGGGTTCGGATTGATCGCTTCGACAGCAAACGCCGCTGATCCGTGGCTGGTCTTTGACGGAGGCGATGGTCCTGGCAAAGGAAAGCACATCGTCCTCATCAGCGGCGATGACGAGTACCGTTCAGAAGAGGCGTTGCCGCAGTTGGCGAAGATTCTTTCCAAGCAGCACGGTTTCAAATGCACGGTGCTGTTTTCGATTGACCCAACGACCGGGTTCATCAAGCCGAACCATGATGACAAGTCACCCGACCACACGCCGGGGATTGAGGCGTTGAAGACAGCCGATCTGGCGATACTCGGTCTGCGGTTCCGTAATCTGCCGAACGAGCAGATGCAGCACTTCGTTGATTACATTGAATCGGGTAAGCCGGTGATTGGCCTGCGGACCTCAACACACTCATTCAACATCCCGAAAGAGAGCAAGTTCGCAAAGTACGGATGGACTTATGGCGGTAAAGAGTACGAACAAGGCTTCGGTCGGCAGGTACTTGGTGAGACATGGATCAGTCATCACGGCCAACACGGCAAGCAGGGAACTCGCGGAATCGTGGCCTCAGGTCAAGAAACCCATCCGATTATGCGTGGCATCAAGACGGGAGACGTGTTTGGCACGACCGACGTTTACGGGGTGCGGCTACCGTTGCCAGGAGACAGCCAACCGCTTGTTCTTGGTCAGATCACCGAGACTTTGAAGGACGACAGCAAAGGGATCGAAGGGGACAAGAACAACCCAATGATGCCGGTTGCTTGGACCAAGTCCTACAAGAGCGAATCGGGCAAGACCGCTCGCGTCTTCACCACCACGATGGGTGCTTCCGAAGATCTTCAATGGGAGGGAACTCGCCGCATGATCGTCAACGCTTGCTACTGGTGCGTGTCCTTGGAAGACAAGATCGCGGAGAAGTCGAAAGTCGATCTCGTTGGCGACTTCAAGCCAATGCACTTCGGTTTTGGTACGTTCCAGAAGGGTGTGAAGCCGGAAGATTACTTGAAGTAGATGCGACCGAAGAAATATGTCGCTCACTTAGGTCATTGGTCATTGATCGTTGGTCATTGAACACTGGTCGTTAAGGGGGGACTTCTCGCTGACTGATTTTTCCAGGGATCAATACCCAATGTCCGATGATCAACAACCAATGACCAATCAGCCTTCTCCGCTCGTTGGCGTCATTATGGGAAGCAAGTCTGATTGGGAGACGATGCAACATGCCGACGCAACCTTGACGAAGTTTGGTGTGGCTCATGAATGCCGAGTGGTCTCGGCCCATCGAACTCCCGATTGGATGGCCGAATACGCGAAGTCCTCCGAAGTTCGAGGGTTGCAAGTCATCATCGCTGGAGCTGGGGGGGCGGCCCACTTGCCGGGGATGGTGGCATCGCAGACGCTTTTGCCGGTGCTGGGCGTTCCGGTACAGAGCCAGGCGTTACAGGGGCTCGATTCGTTGTTATCGATCGTGCAAATGCCGGGGGGGGTTCCTGTCGGTACGATGGCGATCGGCAAAGCGGGAGCGATCAATGCGGCGCTGCTGGCTATGCGAATCTTGGCAACGACACGACCAGAACTTCGGGAGAAGCTGAAGGATTTCATGCAACAACAGACCGACAAAGTAATGCAGGAGACGTTACCGTGAGCTTGGGCAATAAGGCGTCTTCACTGATTTTGCCCGGAGCAACTTTGGGAGTCCTTGGCAGTGGGCAACTCGGTCGCATGTTCGCGATCGCGGCGCGACGCATGGGATATCGAGTCCACACATACTCGCCGGATACTGATTCGCCAACAGGTCAAGTTGCTGATCACGAAGTGGCCGCGAGCTACGACGATCTTGATGCCGTCGCTGAGTTCGCGAAGCAAGTATCCGTCGTCACCTTTGAGTTTGAAAATGTCCCGTCAGCAACAGCCGAATCGGCTGCGCGGTTCGCGCCAGTTCGCCCCGCCGGGCAAGTGCTGCATATCTCACAGCATCGGTTGCGTGAGAAGACGTATCTCCGTGAGCACGGCTTTCCGACAACGCCGTTTCGGGCGGTGCGCTCGTTGACCGAACTGGAATCGGCTCTGCAAGAACTCGGAACGCCTGCGGTATTGAAGACCGCCGGCTGGGGTTACGACGGCAAAGGTCAAAAGAAGATCGGTTCGCTGAACGAAGCGGCTTCCGCTTGGGAATCACTCGGAACAAGCGAAGCGGTCCTTGAAGGCTTCGTGAATTTTCGGTTGGAAGTCTCGGTCATCGCGGCGCGGGGGTTGGATGGTTCGTTTGCGAGCTTCGGCCTGCTGGAGAACGCGCACTCGAATCACATTCTGGATGTGACGGTCGCCCCCGCTCGCGTTTCGCCCAAGGTTGCTGCTGAAGCCGAGCAGATTGCGCGTGGAGTTCTCGAAACACTCGATGTTGTCGGCGTGTTGTGCGTCGAAATGTTTCTGACGCCGGACGACAAGTTGTTGATCAACGAACTCGCTCCGCGACCGCACAACTCCGGACATCTGACGTTTGATGCAAACGTGACGAGTCAGTTCGAGCAGCAAGTTCGCTCGATCTGCGGCCTACCTCTCGGCTCAACCGAACTACTCAAACCCGCCGCGATGATCAACTTGCTCGGCGATGCGTGGGCCAACGGCGAGCCGTGTTGGGCCGCCGCACTCGCATTACCAGAAGTGAAGCTGCATCTGTACGGCAAAGCGTCCGCTCGCCCCGGTCGCAAAATGGGACATCTCACAGCGATGGCGGATTCCGCCGATGAAGCCGAACGAATCGTGCGAGAAGCGAGACGACGATTGAATCCGTAAACAAGCGATGATCACCACCCCACCGAGACAAACTTGGGTGGGTTGGTTGAATGAGAACTCATTTCACAGAAGGTTGAACACGATGGATTACGCCAAGTTATTTGAGAGCGGACTGAGCTATCAAAATTTCCTTGCCAAATTCGGCACTCCGGAACAGCAACGCCGATGGGAGGGAGTTCACGCCGACATCCGACTGACAGACGCTCAGAAGCAATTGCTAACTTCGTTCAAACGCAGGATGCCCGTGATCGTGTTGGCCGGTGCGTGGTGCGGCGACTGTATCAATCAATGCCCGATCTTCGACCACTTTGCATCGGCAACGAGTTGTCTGGATGTCCGTTTCTTCGATCGCGATGCCAGCCCGGAATTGGCGACTGAACTTTCCATCTGTGGAGCGGCTCGCGTCCCGGCAGTGTTGTTTCTCAGCGAAGACTGGTTCCAGTGCGGGCAGTACGGAGACCGTACGCTCACCAAATATCGTGACATGACAATGGGACTCGACGGAGCCGCCTGCCCGACAGGCCTCGTTTCTCCCGGCCGATCATTGCTGGATTCCGTCACACAAGACTGGCTCAATGAATTCGAGCGGATTCAACTTTTGCTCCGCACCTCGGGCCGTTTGCGGAAGTTGCACGGCGACTGATCTTGTTGAGACACGATGTGCCAGCGAGTGATTCGCACGTGGCCACTTGCCGGCGCGTCTTGCGATTTTCTTCACGAGCCGGGCTGCTAATTCGAGACTCGTCTCTGATGCGGCAGCCATTTCCTCAGCACACTCACAAACACGCCATCTCCCTTCGGCGACAACATCTCCAGTGGTGAGAACCCACGTAGCCAAGCCAGCCACAACGTCAGTGCAAAACAGCCCGCACCGATTGCTCGATTCGGCCAAGCGCTTAGTTCCCATTGGCCGGACCATGTCCATTGCCATGCGTTCGAGAACGGCAACAAGTACGGGACTGGCCACTGATAATTGTCGATCCCGCGCGAACCGATCACGTCGCAGAGCAAGTGCAGATGAAACGTCAGGCAAGCGAGTAACGTGGTCTTCCAACTTCCCTTCGATAGCCACGCCGCTCCCGCTGTGACCAGTGCCGCGAAACCGACGTTATGACACAGGATGTGGTGATAATCGTTGAACCACAGTAGCGGCTTATCCCAGTTGATCGTCAGCCAGTTTTCAATCGGATAGCCAAAGCCGTCAATGTCAGGGATCACTCCCGCTAGTGTCACGATCGCACGGTCTCGCCGCGTCTTTGTCGATTCAGTAGCAATCACCCAACTGATGAGAAAGTGCGTAGGCGGGATCATGGTGTCTCACGACCTATTGAGGCGAAGTTTGGTAGGACGATGCGGTCATTTATGGAGTAGTTTCGAGGAGTTTACGTCGCGAAGTTGACTGCATTGTTTGCGATCTCTTCCAGTCGATGTGACCGGTGCCCGATCCGTTTCCGTGTTGGAGTCCGTGTGCTTTGACAGTCACACGCAATCCGATCAAACCGTTGGCCGGCAAGTTGTGTACGTCAGCGGTTCCCCAGTGGATCGATTCTTCATTCGGCTCAAGCAACCCCAGCGAGAGTAGCCTCTTACCAACCGCTTCGTTCAACTCAACAGGCAGCAGGCTTGCGTCGGAATGTCCACCACCACCACCAGCGGCCAGGGTCTCAATGCGCCATCTCCGGCTGCGGTGGCTATCGCTCGCTTCCTCGAAGATTCGCGTCCAGCGAAACTGACCTGTGACGGGTTTATCTTCAGGAGCCATCTGATAAGCACAATGCGAGAGAACCGGCACGGTTTCATTGTCGCGTCGCGTCACGATTTCAAAGGTAACCACCTGACCGGCCGGAACAGTGAACTCCACACCGATGCCATTCGTAATCGTGTCCAACGGTGGAAGTGCCGTCTGGCTAACGGAGGTTGTTGAGTTTGGAGAATAGTTGTGCCGAGACGAGAGCGTGAACATTCCGAAGCCGACAGCCCCGGCAACGAACATACCCCAGATGAAGTAATGCCAATTCATCGAGTGAGGTTTGCCCAATCGTCGTTGTTCCAGCCAGCGATAGACTGCGAGCGATGCCAAGCCGATCAAGGCGACAAAGTGCGTCATCGTGATGAACTCAAAGCCAACATGCTGGCCAGATTTGGAAGCTTCCAGAGTGAGCCATGCGGTCGGCTGCCCCACCTCAAACTTGGTGAGCGATCCGTCGGGCGTTTGAGTGTTCAAGCTGTGAAAGCTGAAGAACGCGATCAAGCAGACCACATAAACGAGTATGCTGGCCGTCTGCAAAATAGCCACGAACCAGCGTTCTTGAAGCAACCACCTCACCAGCCAGCCCAGCAAATACGGAAGACTTTCCTGAGCAACAACTGCCTCGGATGGTGCCGTGTCGGAAGTTTGCTCAACACGAAGCAACGAATCTGACTCCGTCCTTTCTTCTGCGAGTTTGTCGTGTCTCAAAATCGCACGCCACACGGTGCGACCGGCGAAGAAGCAGGCCAGAATTCCAATCACCGCACTGGCGAGAGGCCCCGCCAAGCCAGCGTGCATGGCCACAAGGAGCATCCCAAGAGGCACAGCAACCAGTGCCGCGAGCATGAACATGGGAAAAACCAGCATGTTGGCGACCGCGAGACGCAGCCCGTAGAGCTTGCCATCTGAGCGTTTGATTTGGTTGATGGCGAAGCCACTCAGAATTGCCGTGACGAATAGGGTCGCGAGAGAAAAAACAATGGAATCCCGAATCTCGTGACCGAAGGTGTGAATCGGCCCCTTCGTTGCGATCGGCTGTTCCAACGCCGTCGGAATCACCACCACGTCCACGACGGCGCAGAGGTCGAAGAGGGCAATGGGAGTTCCGATCGCAACCAGGATTAAGCCGATGACCGCGAGACGGCTAAGACGAGGTTCGGCGTTGCCGCCTGCGGCATCGGGTGACGAGCGATTTCCAGCAATCACTTGCCACACCGCGCGGGAGACGAAGAAGCAGACGACCAACGCGACGAGCACACCAAATGCTCCTGCGGAGGTCACCGCAGCGGCATTGGGATGTGGTGCAATCGCGAAGACGACTTGCGCGACGAGAGCAGCGATGAGGCCGCTCAGCACGAGCAGCGGAAAAAAGAGCACATCCGCCACCGCCAATGGCAGGCCGATGATTTTTCCACCGGAGCGTTTGATGTGCCTGATGGCGATCGCTCCGTAAATCGTCGTCCCGATCGGCGCTCCCGATCCGATGGCCAACAACGCTCCCATGAAGATCGAGAACACCAGCGGCGGTTCCGAGTGAATCACGTCGGTCGGCAGCGCGGCGCTGTTCCAGACTCGATTCAGTCCGATGAAGTACAGCGTCGGAATGACCGCCAACAATCCAAAGATCGCCCACACCGCGCCGGCAATCGCGAAGCGGCTGAAGCGCGGCTCGTCCGCGCTGCTCGGAGTTTGCTGCGGAGGCTTGCTGAAGTCACGAAGTCTTCGCTGTTCGGCGGCCGCATCGAAAGCACGGCGAACATCGTCTCGAAAGAGCGTGACAACGACCCCCAAGGCGGCCGGCATGCCGAACCACAGGGGAATGACGACTGGCCACACGGGAATATTGCGAAGTTCCATGACCACGTTCAGAGCGCAGACCGCCGGAAAGAATAAGCCCACGATCACCGCGACCAGCAGCACGAACAGGCGTGCTCGCAGTCGTCGCAGCATCAGGCCAGCTACGGCGACAAACACAGAATAGATCGCGAGAGCGACCGACATGCCAATCAGATTTCCACGGATCATCGAAGTGGTGAAGTGGTTCCCCGAACTCGCCGTCACTCCCAGCCAGATGGCCACTCCGCAGGCGGTCACGAAGGCAATTCCGGCAGCTAGAAGCAGGCAGTCGGCGGGAGCTTGAACCAGTTGTGCGTCCGTCGCCGCACCCTTCGAAGACAGAGGGCGTGCCTCACTCGCGGATTTGCCAACCATCCGCGAAGGAAGGCATGCCAGGAAGTGTTCCACGGATTTCGAAATCCCACCCGGCACATCGAGGTCGGTCATGGACAAATCAAATGCGACTTGGCCCTGGCTGCTGTGGGGAATTTCGGCAACTGCCTTCATGGTTTTGGTGTGCAGGGTCAAGTCCCAACCGTCCCAGTTGACGGATTCGATGTCGTCGAACGGGATGCTCACTTCCTTCAAACCCGATCGAAAAGCCGAGAACACGCTGCGCACCTCGAACTCCACAACGACTGCGTTTCTTCCGAGACGCAGCTTGCCATGCACTTCTCCGAACAAGCCCCAATGGACACTCCCCGCAATCTCGAACGGGAGGCCCATCGGTTCGGCGCGTGCTGTTCTTTCGTCGCGAAGCGCGCTTTTCTGCGCGGCGGCAGTCAACGAAACTGGACCAGACTCCGTTTTCTTCCCCCAAGAGTTTTCTTCAACTTCAATTCGGCAGCGACACGAAAGGATGCGGGCGTCGTACCAGACCACGATTTCATCGCCGATCCCGTCGCCTGCCTTTATCGTCGTGCGGATCTCCATCTTGACCCCGAACCCACCCTGACGAACCAGGCCATCATCGAGATAAAGGCGTTCCGCGAAGGCACGCCCGCCATCGAACACAATCGCGTGTCCCTTGTAATTGACTTTCCAGCACAAGCGTCGCTTGATGCGGGACGAATAGGCCATGAGTCCAATTCCAGCGAGCGCGACCAGCGCGCATGTGCAAAGCAGGATCGAACGGTAGCCGGTCAACGTCTTGGCCAGGGATGCCAGTCCCATCGGAAACGCAATCAGCAGGCTGACAAGACCTATGGCTGCCACGAGATGGTGCAGCCTTCGGTTTCGTGTGTCGGTGACATCGAGCAGCTTATGAACTTGAGTCGTCAGACGGCGGTTTTGATCGAGGTGTTGATCGCCAGGCGTCATGTGAGCTCGGTCGGCGACTGCCGAAAACGACGTCACGGCTGACTTCAGTTCGCTGGCGTGCTGGTAGCGCTGTTCTGGTCGCTGCTCCAGCGCTCGCAGCACGATCTCGTCCAGCCGCACATCGATTTGGACTCTCTTCGATGGCGGAGCGAACCGGCCCATCGGCAACTCGCCGGTGAGCAGTTCGTAGAAGACGACCCCCAGAGAATAGATGTCGGCGCGGTGATCGACTTCGCGCGAACCCTGCATCTGTTCGGGTGCCATGTACCGCAGCGTCCCCATCACCTGATGCGTCGCGGTCAGCGAATGATCGCTCGCATCTTGGCCCAGCAGTTTCGCGAGTCCGAAGTCGGCGATTTTCACTCGGCCTCGTTTGTCGATGAGGATATTTTCTGGCTTGATGTCTCGATGCACGATCCCTTCGTCGTGAGCGAACTGCAACGCCTCACAAATCTGCGGCACGATCGCCAACGCCTCGGCCGGAGTGAGCTTCCCCGCCTGAATCGCCTGCCGCAGATTCGCACCGTCCACGAACTCCATCACGATGTAGAAGAGCGAATTGTCGTGGTTTGCTCCGCGAACCAACGCTTCTGATTGCGGTGTGCTCAGCGACAATGAAGCAACTGTCTCGCCGAAGTCATAAACGGCAACGATATGCGGATGACTCAGCCGCGCCAGCGCTCGAGCTTCTCGTTGAAATCGTTCGGCAAACGCTGGATCGTGACTGATCTCAGAGGGCAGGATCTTGACCGCCACCAGCCGATCCAGTCCCGGCTGCCGAGCCTTATAGACTGCTCCCATCCCACCCTTGCCGAGCAGCTCCAGAATCTCCAACTGCGGAAACAGCGGAGCAAGTTCTTCCACCGTCGGCGGTACAAAACCTGTTGAGGGAGGAGTGAGCTTCGTTGGACCAGGTTCGATTGCTGCCGACTGACTGTCGGCTCCCACGTTAAGCAAACAGCGCGGGCACAGACCAATCGGCGAATTGTTCGGTATCTCAGCATCACATTGCGGGCAACGTCGCAGTTCGTTCATGGCGGGTGTCCTGTTCTGGATTGATTCTGCCCGTCTCTAAAGCAACTGCGAACCGTTGTGACACGAAATTTTTCTCATTTCAGATTCCAGATCAACCACCAAACGCCTCAAACAGACGTCCGATCTCGTCTTCAATCTCGTTGTCGCTTTCGACCGTGGCCGCGACCTCTTCTCGCAGCAATTCTCGATACCGCTTTCGCAGCCGGTGTGCTGCTTGTCGTGCGGCGTCTTCGGATATCTGCATTTCTGTCGCAATCGCCAAATAATCGAAAGAGGACCGATCGCCGGTCAGCGTCTCTTTGAGCAACTCAAACTGCCGCAATTTTTCGGATGCAGCAAACTCGTCATGTAATCGCCGCACGACGATTTCTAACAACGACAGTGCCCACTGCCGCTCAAACTCACGTTCTGGTGTGTGGAAATGAACGGGTTCCAGCGACAACCGCGATTCACCAGAATCCCAATCGAGCGACAAGCACCGACGATCGCCACCTCGTTTTTGAGTGGCCAGTCGATCCCATTCATTCGCCAGAAAGTTCTTGAGTGAAGCCAACAGAAAACTCCGAAAGCGACCTCGTTCTGGCGACGCACTGGCGAGCACATTCTTTTCCAGCAGTCGAGCAAAAAAATCCTGCGTCAGATCTTGAGCCCGATGCACGTCAGCCACGCGACGTCGAACATAGGCATACAACGGAAACCAATACCGTTGGCACAAAGAGGCCAGTGCAAATTCCGCTTGCTGATTGCCCCGCTGCCCCGCTCGCAACACCAAACTCCATTGAGTCGATGCGAAGTCGCTCGCTTGTCGCGGAGGCCAATCGTTGTCCGGTGAAGCAGTCATCCCGCTGACTCTATCGACCGATTGCCGTGAGATCACTCTCGATACTGTGCCCACTCCAGTTTGAGCTTTCGCATTTTGGCTCGCAGGGTGTGTGGATTGATATGCAACAGCTTGGCTGCACCTTTTGGGCCTTCAATCCGCCCTTGAGTCGCTTGTAATGCAAGTGAAATGTGCTGCCGAATTGCCTCGTCAAGCGATGTGATTTCTGAGGTTGCTGTGGTTGCGCCAGGCGTCGTCGTTGCTGCGAGCGAGATCGACCGAGATTTTGGCGGGATCACTCCTAAGGCTGTTGAGACGTCCAACAATTTGCCTTCTCCAAGGATCGCCGCTCGGTCGATGACGGTGCCAAGCTCGCGAATGTTGCCCGGCCAGTCGTAATCGGTCAGCAAGATAATGTCGGCGTCCGTTGGCATGCTGGGGTGCAGACCAAATCGGGTTGCAGCTCGTTCGGCGAAGTGACGTGCAAGCTCTGCGATGTCTGTTTTTCGCTCTCTCAACGGCGGCAACACAATCGGAAAGACAGCGAGGCGATACCACAGGTCCTCGCGAAACTCTTTGGCCTGAACCATCAAAGTCAGATCACGGTGAGTTGCAGCAACGATGCGAACATCAACATGCAAAGGATTTTGGCCACCGACTCGTTCGAGCGATCCATCTTGCAGAACTCGCAGCAAACGAACCTGAGCTTGCAGGGGCAGTTCGCCGATCTCGTCAAGAAACAGCGTGCCACCATCGGCTCGCTCGAACCAACCCTGCCGCTGTTCCGATGCGCCGGTGAAGCTTCCCTTTTCGTGACCGAAAAGTTGTGAGTCGATCAATTCGGTTGGAATCGCACCACAGTTGACTCGGATGAACGGCCCAGTCGCTCGCGATGAGCGATTGTGAATTGCACGCGAGATGACCTCTTTGCCAGTCCCAGTCTCACCGAGAATCAAGACCGGGACATCGGAATGTGCGACAAGCGCCGCTCGTTCCATCACGGGCTTGAGTCCAGACTCGGCTCCGACAATTTCGTCTTTGATGGCGGTGCGCCCGAGCTTCGTGAGCAGCGAGGCCTTGTCCGCTTCAGCCGCTTCACGCAGTGCGGCGAGTTCGTGCAGACGATGATCGTTGTCGAGCGCAGCGGAGAACGGCTCAAGCAACAGCTCGGTCACGCGACGATGTGTCGCATCAAACTTCATCCCGGGAGCCGCAACTAACATCAAAACGCCGGTGACATTCGCTCCCGATGTCAGCGGACCGAGCAACATCTCCTCAGATAATTCATCCGCAACGATCGGCTTGAACTGGCGCGGGCGAGTCCCTCGCGGTCGCGCCGTCACCTGGAACTGCTTGCCCCACGCCTGGATTTGTTTCCAAGACGTCGGAGATAGTGGCGACGATTCAGGCAACGGTAGTGGATCACCTTTGAGTCCCACTTGGGCCACCGTCGCAACGCCTGCCGGATGCGGTTTCAAACGCCGAACAATCACTGCACCGACCGGCAATTGCCGAGCAAGCATGACCGCGATGTTTCCCGTGGCCTCTTGAATCTCGATGTGGCGACACGCTTCTCGCCAAATGTCTAACAACAAGGAACGAAATTGATCCAAGGTGAAGCCCGTGAAATTTGATGGACGCCCAGCATTAGTCACTGAAATGAGATTATCCCGTCATATTTCCTGGATTGATAGTGCCGAACCGGAATACGTTCACCGGCATGGCGGTTGCCATCATTCATTCGATCAAACCAACCTCAACCGTCGAGGAGCCACAAAGATTGTCCGGCAGATTAATCGCGATCGGCGATATCCACGGTTGCTCGGTCGCCTTGTCCGAATTGCTGAAAATCATCGAGCCGCACAAAGACGATGTCGTTGTGATGCTCGGCGATTACGTTAGTCGCGGCCCCGACAGTTGCGGTGCTCTGAATCAGCTGATTGCCTTGCAGAAACAATGCCAGCTTATCCCGTTGCTGGGAAACCATGATGCGATGATGCTGGATGCACGGCGTAGCCAAGATGGATTTCGAACGTGGCTGCAATTCAAAGGCGCCAGCACATTGGCGTCCTATGGATCAAGCGGCCAAATTGAGGCGATTCCAGAATCTCACTTTGAATTCCTGGCCAACTGCCGTGACGACTTTGAAACCGACACGCACTTCTTTATTCATGCCAACTATTACCCAGAAAAGCCACTTCACGCACAAGACGAACAGACTCGCCGCTGGCTTTCGTTGAGAGACTCGATTCCGGACGTTCTGCATTGTTCCGACAAAGTTGCTGTTGTTGGTCATACGCCACAGCCAGAACTGCTCGATATCGGTCACTTGATTTGCGTCGACACTGGCTGCTGTCGGGGTGGCTGGCTGACTGCCGTCGATCTCAACAGTGGACGCGTCTGGCAAGCCAATCAAGATGGGGCTATTCGCCGCTACGAACACAGCCTGCTCCGCCGTTAAATATCACGGCCATTAAATATGACGGGTCTAATCCGTGGCATTTGATGGGAGAGGGGGTTCTCAAAAGGCGACATTTGCCGATTGTCGGGGTTATGCAGAATTTTTTCGGTGCCCCAAGCGGCGGCATATGGCTTGCCAGACCTCAACTCCGAATTGACTCCAAGCCACGCGATTTTTAATCGCCGCACAACGCCAAAAGTTTTCCGGGGAACCCACAACTTGAAGAATGTATTCCGCATTGCCCTTTTGTGTTTGGGGGCCGCAATTCTTGGCTGCACGTCCTCAAATGAACCCACATCGCCTGATGCCGCCACGTCACAGGCTAGCGGTGCAAGTCAAAATTTGGAAAAGACTTCCGTAACACTTCTAAATGTCTCCTACGACCCGACTCGCGAGTTTTACCAGGAGTTCAACACTGCTTTTTCCGCGAAGTATCTCAAGGAAAACGGAGCGATCGTCACGATCAACCAATCGCACGGTGGCTCTGGCAAGCAGGCCAGAGGAAGCGGACGTCGTAACTCTAGCGCTGGCATACGACATCGACATACTCGCGGAACGGGCGTCGCTGCTGCCAACTGACTGGCAGGCTCGATTGCCGCACAATAGTTCGCCCTACACTTCTACAATTGTTTTTCTCGTTCGCAAGGGAAACCCCAAGGGAATCAAAGACTGGTCAGACCTGATCAAGGAAGGGGTTCAGGTCATCACGCCAAACCCCAAGACTGGTGGAGGTGCTCGCTGGAACTACTTGGCAGCCTGGGCTTTCGTGTTAGACCGAGAGTTGGGTGACCTGAAGAAACTCGGCGACGACTCGCAGAGAGAAGCTGTTGCCGCTGCGCAGAAAAAGGCCCGAGAATTCGTGGCTGAGATCTATCGCCGAGTACCTGTTCTGGATTCGGGCGTGCGAGGATCAACCAACACCTTCATTCAGCGAGAAATTGGGGATGTACTGCTAACCTGGGAAAACGAGGCGTGGCTGGCAACTCGAGAACTGGGGCCCGACAAGGTTGAAATTGTTTCGCCAAGCGTCAGTTTGCTTGCGGAGCCGCCAGTCGCGGTAATTGACCGCGTTGCCGAGAAACGAGGAACCAAAGATGTTGCTGAGGCGTATTTAAATTTCTTGTATTCTCCTGAAGGGCAAAATCTTGCGGCGAAATACTTCTTTCGCCCAGTAGACCGCGCTGGAGTTGATCCGCAGCACCTTGATCGCTTTAGAGCCCTGCGACTTCTGACGATCGCAGAGGCATTCGGTGGTTGGAGAAAGGCCCAGATCGAACATTTCGATGACGGGGCAATCTTTGACCAAATCTATCAGCCTGGCAAATAGCAAGACCGGCAGAATTTACCGCTCGTAACCACTTGCGGCGAAAGCCTTGTAAGTATTCGCCGAAGGCGTGGGCAGGGCGCACCGAGAGCACAGCCCATCGGGTCACAAGGTGAGTCAAGGAATCGGGCGTCAATGGGGTGAAGTTCGGCAAGCGAGATTTCTTCAGGAAGTGTTCGACGGAGAGAGT
>JAPLNX010000226.1 GCA_026400935.1 Planctomycetia bacterium
TCCCGTTGCTCTCCACCCCGTCTCACGACGACGCAGTTACGTTCGGATACAAAGTTCAAACCAACTTCGACGAGGACTTGCACCTCGCAGATTCAATCCACTTGCAAACGCACTAGCCGTCACGCTCCGCGTGACGAGCCGAAGCGGGATACGACTCCGAATGTTCAAGACGCATCGACGTCGGTGAAGCGTTCGGCTCATCACGCGGAGCGTGATGGCTACGTAGGGGGCTACAAACGCGGCGGCGGACGAGTCCGCTTCCTCGAAGACACCGACGGCGACGGGAAGTACGACAAGTCAACGCTGTTCCTCGACAAGCTCAACTTTCCCAACGGCGTGATGGCGTGGCGAGACGGCGTGCTCATCTCCGCCGCGCCGGAGGTGCTGTTCGCTCGCGACACGAACGGAGACGGTCGCGCGGATGAAGTCAAAGTTCTGCTGACCGGATTCGGCGAAGGCAATCAACAGCACCGAGTCAACGGTTTTAGCTGGGGCCTCGACAACATGGTCCACTGCGCCAACGGCGACAGCGGCGGACAAACCAAAGTGATCGGAACCGTTCGGGAGGGCGAGGCTCCCGCCGAGCCGTCATCTGACGGGAACACGCCATAGAAAACAAAACGGTCCCGAATGGACAACCCAAAGTCATCGACATCCGCGGTCGCGACTTCCGTTGGAATCCGGACACCGGCGAGCTCGACCCGACTTCCGGCCAAACGCAATTCGGCCGCAATCGAGACGACTTCGGCAACTGGTTCGGCAACAACAACTCAAACCCGATGTATCACTTCGTGCTCGACGACTTTTACACCCGTCGCAATCCGCACGTCGCTCCACCTGATCCGAAGAAGCAAGTCTCGATCAACCCCGGCCCGTCGCCAGTCTTTCCGATCAGCCGCACGCTTTCGCGGTTCAATGACTTCGCGATGGCTAACCGCTTCACGTCCGCCAACAGCGCGATGGTCTATCGGGATGATTTGCTGTTTGAACGTAGCCGTCACGCTCCGCGTGACGAGCCGAAGCGGGATTCGACGTCGAAGGCCGAGAACACACCGACGTCAGTGGAGCGTTCGGCTCGTCACGCGGAGCGTGACGGCTACGTTGCGCACGTCTTCATTTCCGAACCGGTCCACAACCTGGTGCATCACGAGGTCATGGCGGCCGACGGCGTGACCTTCACCAGCCGGCGGGCGGACGACGAGCAGCAATCCGAATTCCTCGCCTCGCGAGACAACTGGTTCCGGCCGACGCAAATCAAGACCGGCCCGGGCGGAGCGCTCTACATCGCCGACATGTACCGCCAAGTCATCGAGCACCCGCAGTACATCCCCCTCGCCATGCAAGAAAAGATCGACCTGCGAGCGGGACACGACAAGGGGCGGATTTATCGAGTGGTTCCGGCTGACTGGCAATCACCAAAATGGGAGCCGGCAGGACCATACTCTTTAGTAATCCAGACGCTCAGTTCATCGAACGGCTTGGATCGAGACATGGCTCACCGCGTACTGATTTGGCATCTGACAGACGGTAAGTGGCCAACACTCATTGATGAGCTTCGCGCTTTGATGACTTCCGGTAAGTCACCACTCGGAAGACTGCATTCGCTCGCAGTGCTTGACGGCATCCGCAAACTCACGTCGTCGGAGCTTCAATCGGCACTCAGAGATTCTCATCCCGCCGTCCGTCGCCGCGCGTTACAAGCTCTTGAGAACTTCGACGGCGAATTGCCGCCGCCGCTGATCAATCAGCTTTCGGGAATGGGCAACGATCCCGATCCGTTCGTGCGGATGCAGTTTGCGTACACGCTGGGGCATCCGAAGTTTGCTTCGCTCGGCCATGAACTCGGCAAGCTGCTGTATCGCGAGCGGGATGACAAATATGTTGTTGCGGCGGCGATGAGTTCGATTCATGCGAAGAACGTGTCGAGCGTCGTGGCCAACGTGTTCGAGTCGGCGGGCAAAGAGCCGTTGCCGCCGCACTTGGCCAGCACACTGCTCAACCTGGCGGCGACGCTCGGCAGCGATGAGGCGTTGCTCAGCTTGATCGAGTACGTCCTGAGCGGCGCGGCGACCTCGGACGCCCAACCGGTGATGCTCGCTCAGGTGCTCGAAACGCTGGACCGGCGTGGGACGTCGCTGAGCCAATTGAAAGGGATCGCCCCGCAACGGCTCGCGCGGGTGGAACAGCAATTGGCCGAACGCATCAAAGCTGCACGAGCGAAAATTTCAAATTTCAAATCGCAAATTTCAAATTTGAAAGCGGCCGAGGTCGATCAAGCATCAGCCGCGATTATCGCCTCGCTGCCGTTGCTCGGACGGACTCCGGCCGATCGTGCGGCGGATGCGGAGTTGATTGGTTCGTTGCTAGTCCCGCAGGTGCCGGCCACGACTCAGTCGACGGCGATCGGGGCGTTGTCGCGGATCAATCATGCGAACTCGGCAACCGCGCTGCTGAGCGGTTGGAAGATGCTCACACCGGGACTGCGACAACAAGTGCTCGATGCGTTGCTCAGCCGCGTCGCATGGACCGATCAGCTCTTGGATCAGATCGAGGCCAAGACGATTTCCTCGGCCGAGATCGACGCGGTCCGACGTCAGCGTTTGGTGGGACACACGAATCCCACGATCAAAGCCCGCGCGGCAAAATTGTTGGATGTCGCCACGAATGCGGATCGGCAAAAGGTCGTTGCCGAATATGCGGCCAAGTTGAAGGGACTTAAACAACCGGGCGATGCGACTCGCGGAGCCGGCGTCTTCAAGGAACGGCAATGCGCGGCATGTCACAAGCTGCGAGACATCGGCACGCAGGTTGGTCCAGACCTTGTTTCGCTGACGGACAAATCGGCGGCAGCCCTGCTGACAGCAATCCTTGATCCGAACAAAGCCGTGGAATCGAAATACCTCGCTTACGCCGCGACGACAACCGACGGCCGCGTTGTCACCGGCATGATCGTCGCCGAGACAGGCAACTCCATGACACTGGCCGGGCCGGACGGCAAGCCGGTGACACTGCTGCGAAACGAAATCGACGAGTTCGTCGCCTCGAACAAGTCGTTCATGCCAGAGGGACTAGAACGTGGATTATGGCTCAACGTCAAAGACCACTTGTTGACCGCCGAAGCGATGGCGGACTTGATCGCGTTCGTGCAATCCAGCGGCCCGCCACCGAAGAAATTTGACGGCAATCAGCCGGAACCCGTGATCGCTGACCCGAACGGCACGCTCAAGCTGCTCGCGACCAATGCCGAGATCTATGGCAAGACGCTGGTCTTCGAACCGCAGTTCAAGAACCTCGGTTTCTGGGGCAGCGTCGACGATCGAGCCGTCTGGACAATCAACGTCTCGAAGCCAGGCAAGCATTCGGTGCGAGTCAACTATGCTTGCGAAGACTCGACCGCTGGAAACGAAGTCGTGATTGAAGTGGCGGGCCAGTCAATCCGAGCCAAAGTTGTCGGAACCAGCACGTGGGAAAACTATCAAACGGCAATCTTCGGTGAATTCGACCTTCCCGCTGGCGAGCATCGACTGACCGTGCGAGCCACCGATTCGTTGAAGAACCACCTCATGGATTTACGCGAGGTCCGCCTCGACCCGTAGCACAGGTGGGCCGCCAGCAACTCCTGATTCGTGCCGTGTGTTTTCTGAGGAACGTCAAAAGAATAACGATCGCGTCAACGAGGTCGTTCAGCACAGTCACAACCTGGAATTGAAAGAAGACACGAGATGTCCAACGTCTTTGGATTTGGTGCAAAAGGTGATGGAATCGCCGACGACACGGAGGCATTGCAACACACGATCGACTCCGGCGACGGAGTGCTGCGGCTCAACAAAGGGACGTATCGAATCACGAAGCCGCTGGTGATCGACCTGACGAAAACAGGCTACGGCGCAGTGCGTGGGGAAGGGGGGACATCGCGAATCATCATGGCAGGCGAAGGCCCAGCCATCCGAATCATCGGCGATCACCAAGGAAGTGCGTGGCCAGACAGCGTGAAGCCACATACGTGGGACAAAGAACGATTTCCAACGGTCACTGGCATTGAGATTGTCGGAGAACATCCTGAGGCAATCGGCATCGAGCTTCGCAAGACGATGAAGTGTGTCGTCTCACAAGTGCTTGTGCGACGCTGTCGGATTGCCGTGCATCTCGTTGAGCGAAATCGCGACTTCCTGCTGACCGATTCGCACTTGTATGACAATCACGAGATCGGATTGTTCTTTGATCGCTGCAATTTGCATCAGATCATCATTCACGGCTGCCACATCAGTTGGAACAAAGTCGCCGGAATCAAATCACTCGGTGGTGACGTTCATAACTTGCAGATCGTTGGCAACGACATCGAATACAACAACATCACGGCAGGTGGTGCGAGCAAGCGGCAAAGTCAGGAGACCTCACCGCAACAACTCGCCAACTTGGCTCAGCATCCGGGGGGCTCGGATATTTGGTTTGACGCAACCGATGGCGTGATTAGCGAGGTGACGATTAGCGGCAACACGATTCAAGCGACCGTGCAAACCGGCGGAGCGAATATTCGAGTGGTTGGGGCCGAAGTCGAGCGGCCTCAAAGAGCCGACGCAGACAAATCCATGAAGGCTGACACCGCGCATCTCATTAACATCACCGGTAATGTTCTCGGCAGTCAGTCGCGAGCGGTTGAACTTCGCAATGTTTCGCGAGTGACGATCACTGGCAATTCGATTTATGACTCCGCCGATTTGTCGGTCTTCGCGAGTAAAAGTTCGGGCATTGTCGTCAGCGGCAACACGTTTGTCTGGCGCGGCAATGATTCCGAACCGCCGAAAGACGGGCTCCGCTTTGAGGACTGCGACAACGTCTTGCTCAGTGGACTGGCCACTCAGCGATTCTGTGCCGGCTCTGCCGAGCGTGGTGCGGCGGTGAACTTCGTCCGTTGCAGCGACTCCGGCATCTCCGATTGTCAAATCCTCGATCCGCTGTATCGCGGAATCGAACTCGAAGATTGCGTCCGCTGCCGAGTCGCGAACAACACGATCGTTGATCGCCGCGAGACACCAACGATGCGTCACGCAATTCGCGTCATCGGCAAGAGTCGAGACAACCTCATCACGGGGAACATTCTCGGAAACGCCACCGAAAGACTGATCGAAATCAGCGGCGATCCGTCCGAACTTCGAGACAACTTGTTGCTGCGTTGATCTTACTCATCCAGCGCGGCAGTGACCGTGGATTGCAACACGGGTAAAAGCTCGGATGCGAACCACTGGTTCTTCGTCACCCAGAAACGATTCCGAGGCGACGGATGCGGCATCGGTAGGAATTCAGGGAGATACTGGCGAAAGGCTCGCACCGTTTCGGTCAGGTTCTCGCCAGCATTTTCGCCGAGGTAATACGCTTGCGAGTACTGGCCAATCAGCAGTGTCAGCCTAACTTGCTTGAGCCGTTTTCGTAGCCGTTCGTGCCATAGCGGCGCGCATTCGGGACGCGGTGGCAAATCGCCAGACTTACCTTTGCCGGGATAACAGAACCCCATCGCCATCAACGCGACTCGCTTCTCGTCGTAGAATGTTGTTTCGTCCATCCGCAGCCATTCACGAAGTTGCCGCCCGCTCGCGTCCTGCCACGGAATCCCACTCTCATGAACCTTGGCCCCCGGCGCTTGCCCAATAATGAGCACCCTCGCCGCCGGATGCGCCCGAATCACCGGCCTCGGCCCATGAGCCAAATGACATTCACATTCCCGACACGCACGGACGTCAGCAAGGAGACTTTTCATCGTGACAATCATAGCGGCCATTGGGCTGCGTACTGATCCAGCAAAATGCTGTTGCGAAATCCGGCCCGTTGCTCCGGATGCGGTGCGGCGGTCAGAAAGCTGTCGTTGGAATCGTGGCTGGGTCCGACGTCCGGATGCGACAGTCCGGAGATCACCGTGAAGTCGTCGCGAAAATCTTTGAGGACTTCCAGGTACGGAGACAGCTCATAGTCCTAGCCCCAGTCCGGATTGACTCGGCTCCGGGAAGAACTACTCCGGATGCACTCCGAGCGGCGTGTTGATGCAGACCATGCGTCGCTTGACTGTCGGCGTTGCGGCAGCAGCACGCCGCGTCATGACATCCAGCAGAGGCAGCGCCATCGCGACACCCGCGCCGCGAAGAAAAGTTCGGCGCTCAAGCTTAATGGCAAATTCCTTGTAGATTCGTGGCCACGGTTCGGCGGCCACATTCAAATGCAACTCGTGTTGAACCCCTCATCGAATTCAAACGTCGTACCCTGGCGATTCAAAGTAATTATGGCTTCGAGCCCAAGGTAATCGTAACCGTCACGTTCTTGATTCGGATGCCACGGCTTTTCGAGGCATCGCACTTCCAACCACAAACGGAAGAACTGATCGGCCGCATGCCCCTCATACGTCTCCGCGCCAACGTAGTACTGCCCATCAAGTCTTTCTTGAACAGGAAAGCCCTCGGATTCATCCAAAAAACATTGATCGGGATCGTTAGCAAATTCGGTTACGCGTCGTTCCAGTTCCGCATAGATCTTTGACAACAGAGGCGCGACTACCGCCCTTGCTTGCTCGCCAAGGTCACCGTGAGTTTTCCTCACCTGCTGGGCATGCGCTGGAGCCCACGCCGGAACCGGAATGCGTGTCATTGTGAGCATAACAACGTCAGTTTCTCCTGCCGCCGAACACTGAACTTAGCCGTGTGCGAGCAATCACGGACTGACTGAAATGGGTTCACCGCTCGCTTGCTGAATCAACGTCTCATTCCGGCTGTGGTTTGTCAATCGGCTGGAAGGTCCCACTTGCGACCTGGCTGAACGATACGAGGAGAATGACCGAATCAGAATTCTTGTCTTCATCGTCCTGCCCCCATTGTTCGGCCACTTGAATTACGGCAATTCGCTCGCAGGCTCCTCGCGTGTCCAATCCTCGAACTTCAAACCGGGGACACGAGCGAAATCGACGGTGTTGCGAGTCAGTAGCGACATATTCCGAGTGATGGCGATGCAGGCAATCCGCAGGTCCAACGTGTCGATACGAACCTTTTGCCATCGCAGATCGGCGAACAACTCAATGGCGGCCTCGTCAAACGGCAGAACCTGAGCACCGGCAAAGGTGGCCAGCGTCCGTTCCAACATCCGATAGGCCCGCAGTGTGTCGGTCGCGTTCTTGGCGCGGCCGAGTTGCGCGTACCAGCCGCCCATCTGCTCGTGAAAACTGACGATCGAGACATAGAAGTTCGAGCGAGGCTGATCGTCCAATCGCGTCCTGAGCCGCCGCCAGTCGTCACCCGCTTTGGCCTGCAGAATGGAGATGTGATCCGTGTCGAGGACGAACATCAGTAGTTGTCCTCGGCGGGGTGAAAGGACTTCCGGTACTCGCGTCCCAAGCGAACCATTTCATCGAACTCGAGAAACTCGGACATGGAACCTTCCATGACTTCGAGCCAGTCAGGCCGCGTGCCATTCGACTGAGCGGCGACTCTGGCCAGTTCGACCTTCACTTGGGCCAACTCGCATTCAATGGCATTCAAGCGATCTTCAACGACGGGCGATGACATGTACGGGGCTCCTCAAAGACGAAATCGTTTTGGTCGGCATCGTTCTGTGAATCAACGTCTCATTCCGGCTGTGGTTTGTCAATCGGCTGGAAGGCCCCGCTTGCGGCATGGCAGAGCGATGGGGGCAGAATGATACCAGGAAGATGGCCGAATCAGAATTCTTATCTTGATCGCCCGGCCCCCATTGTTCTGCCACTTCCCAGCAGAGTTTGAACTCGATGTCGTGGTGATTCAGGTTGATCCAATGGATGCAGGCCCCGTGAGTTTGGGTATCCGCGAAGTCGTGCCGATCACTTCGTGGCTCGAATTCGATGGAAGGGGGTTGACGACGGTGACGCCGTCGTAGTCTTGCTGGTCGTTCATGTCTTCGCTGTAGACGGCGTGGCATCCGAGACTCTTCGCCGTCGCGAGAATCGCCGAGTCCCAATAGCTGGTCTGAAATCGTCGGTGCAGCACGATCGCATTTCTCACGATGTCAGCGTTGATCTCTGCCGTTGGGAAACACAACCAAGTCTCGACCAGCGAGTTGGTCAGATCGGTCGCCAAACGGAATTTGCGTTTTGACGATGTGGCATTCACAAAGAATTCAGCCGCGACCTGCACTGACCAGCCCCACCGCTCCGTTCGCAGAATCTCGCGAGCGACTTCGCGTTTCTCCGCTGCGGCAGGGCTGTCGTCGATCGAATACAGAAAGATGTTGGTGTCAACGAAGACTTCCGCGTTCATAAAGTTCCTCGCGAGGAATACGTGTTCCGACTTGAAAGCCGCTGATCTGCTCAAAGAGTTCGTTCATGCGCTGAATCGCCTCCATTTGAGAGTTGTCCTGATTGGCGTTGGTCGATTCCACGAGGCTGTCCCCCATGTCGCGACTGAACTTGGCGAATGTCGCTTGCAGTCCTTGACTGACCTGTTCCACTCGATCCGATGAACGCGCCGCCAGCGATTCCACAAACTGTTGGAGGAGAGTCGTCACCGTCGTGTTTTCTGTCTCAGCCACGGCTTCGGCCTGAGCGAGAACTTCGTCATCCACGTCCAGCGTCAGTTGGCACATTGCGAGGTTCCTGTCGTTTATCGAAGGGAATCAATGGGGCAGTTCAAAACATCTCACTTGGTCCCAAGCGAGCGATCACAGGCTAACTAAGGAGGATTCACCGCTCGCTTGGTGAATCAACGTCTCATTTCGGCTGTGGTTTGTCAATCGGCTGGAAGGCACCGGTTGCGGCCTGGCAGAACGACGTAGCCACGGTCGCCAGACCCTGGGGTGGTTGAGAAGTCGATCCCCCACGCTCTGGCGAGCGTGGCTACGGGTGGGGCAACGATTTATTCCGGACAAGGATCATCAATCGGTTGCAATGAAGTGTTCGAGTCACTTAGGCCATTTCAGATGTCGGTGCAGAAAATCGAACGTTCCTTCGGCTCGCATGCTGTGGCCTCCTTGGAAGAATTCGATTTCTGTGCGGTCGGAAATGCCGAGTTGGGCATAGATCCATTTGACCTTTGCGTATTCGTGAGCGACCCATTGATCGCGACCGACTCGATCGTGATGGCCACGTTCGACCATGAAGGGACGCGGAATCATCAGGTAAGACATCTCGGCATAGTCGAAGGTGTGGCCGAGGTTCCAATAGGGCATCTCCCATTCGATCGTCTTCATGAAGCTGAAGGGCTGATCGGTCGCGGCGACTTTGCGAGTCCATTGATTGAAGTCGCCGGAGCAGATCGAAAGGCAATACTTCTCCAACAACGGCGGCACGCGGACGGCGGTCTCGCCACCGTAGCTCAGACCGTAGAACGCGATGCGATCGGCATCCACAAAAGGTTGTTCGGCGAGCCAGCGGGTGATCTGGTCGTGCTGAGCGATGATGAATGAAAAGAGCGACGCTTTGATCGAGTTTGCTTTGCGGCTCAGCCAGCGATAACGATCCTCGCCGCGATAAGGATTGTGTGGCGCGAATGCGATGAAACCTCGATCCGCGAGCTTCGCTGCGACATTGCCGTAAGCGGTCGAATTCGTGTCGAGCATGTCACGCGGAATGCCGTTGCGACCGTGCTGGCAAACGACGACGGGTCGTCGCTCGCCCGGTTTCAAATCCTTCGGCAAGACCAGGACGCCCCAAGCGATTAGTTCCGGATAGACATCGAGCACGATGTCATAAGCCGTCCACTTTTGTGATTCGGCAATCTTTCGCGACCGAGCGTTAAACGGCAGCAACGGTTCGTTGTCGAATCGCCCCATCGCTTCGGAATAAAACTGTTCGCGGAACTGCTTAGAACCGGCGATGAACTTGTCTCGCGAATGAATGGGATGTTGTGCGTCGGTGCTCCATTTGCCTCCGGCGAGTTCCGGCATCACTTTGTGCAAGAATGCGGCGTCGCGAACGTGCTCCGACTTTTGGATGAGTCGTTGTACGTGTTCTTCCATTTCGGCAAATAGCCGAGCATGACGCACGTTCGGGTCGAATCGCTTCCGTTGCTCCATTGGAAGGCGCTCGGATAACGGCGCGAGTTGCGTTACACCGAGCTTTGCCGCGAAAGCAGTCACCGTATCAATTGAGTACGGCGCGGCATTGGATTGCACGAGCGGCGGCTTATCGAAGAGCGCCCCCGTTTGAACGCGATCGAATTCCGTGCGAACGGTCGCGAGGTCCGGCGTGTGTAACTCTCCTTTGTGGCCGACGACATCGGGGACCACGCAAAATTCGACAACGACCGATCGGGGCAGAATCAGCCCTGCGATTTCCGCATCGCCGAATTCGTGGAGCAGGCTCCAAACGTTGCGATAGATCGGCTCGGACCAAACCTGTTGCCGAGAATTGAAGTAGCCGCTGACGAGTACCGCATCGACACGCACATCGACGGCCGCTGTGTAGAACGCGACAAGGCCTCCTTCGTTATAACCACAGACGCCAATCTTTTTTGTCGTGCCGTGTCGTTTTCGTAGCCAGTCAATCGCGGACATGACGATCTGCGATTCGTAGCCGATGACGTGTCGTCCCATCTGAAACGCTTGGCGATAAATCCATTCGCGATATGTCTGGTCCGACTTACGAAGTTGCTCATCATCGGTCACTAGTTTGTCGCGCCGAATCGTTTGTGGCACGATCACCTCAAAACCGTTTTCCGCCAACTGCCGCGCGATCTGTGACGAAACGGGGACTCCCGGCAACAGGCCCAGCAACTGTTCCGGCGACTGATCTGCATCGGGGACGACGACAACACAAGCAACCGCTTCACCCTTCGGTTGGACGAGCAAGCCTGTTCCCCAAAGACCATCGAGCACTGGCCAACGGACTTGCTCAACGCGATAGCGATCAGTCTCCGCGACCGTTGCCGACGAATCGTCGTCTCCGTATCGCTCCATACTGGCAGGTAACCGAGAGTCCACCGCGCCGATGATCGTGCGAAACCGATTTCGATTTGGCTCGACCGATTTTCCGTACGACTCTTTCGAAGAAAAGTCCTGCTGCCATAACTTCGCACGTGATGACACCGACTCGTTGATCTTCCGCTCGACAAACTTGTGAGCCCCGTCCATCAAACGGTCGGCCAACTCTTTCTCAGGCCATTCCAGGTTCGCTGTCTCCGGCAGTCGTGGCTCGTCAGCCTTCAATTGCAAACCGCTGGCGGCCAACAGGATGATAAAAGCGAATGTCATCGCAACTCGCATGCTGAGCCTCAAAACGAAGTGGCCACGAAGTCATTGAAAGTCTTCACGATTTCGGTTCGGAAGGTGACAGTACCGAATCGGAGAGGCAAGTCAGTCAATCTACCCGACGCTGTTTCGCTGATGTGTGTCCCTCCAGCGGCTTAGCGGGGAATAATCCTCGTGAATGGCTCGCCAATCGGACGATTCTTCGTTGCAATGCAAAGGTCGATTCGAGCGGTTCGGAATTCTTCGTTCGTCATTCATTTCTGACGGATGCTCGGATCATGCTTCAGGAGTTGTCGCCATGAGCCGGGAATTACTGTGGACTCGCCGAAATGTGTTGCAGGCTGGTGCGGCGGGGTTGTTGAGTTCGGCTTGGACGGGTGGATTTGGGGCGAACCTGTTTGCACAAGAACGTGGTGATCGGCCTCCACAAGACGAGGCGGTAACGATCGTCAATCCGCGCGGGCGAGTGCCGGTCAGCTTCATCATTGATGATTCGACCTGCTTGGCCAATTTGGCTCATTATGGCATCCCACATTTCGCGGCAGTGTATCCGGAGAAATATCGCCAAGATTGGGCGAAGCTGCCGAACACGATTCCCGACTCGTTCGTGCGGAAATTTGGCGAATGGTCTCGCGAGCATGGCGTCAAAGGAAAGTACAGCATCGTTCCATACCCAGCATGTATCGGGCGGATCGACCAGAAGCTCCCCGATTGGTCCAAGAAAGAATTGAATGACAGTCTCAAGCTCGTTCGCGACTTTATGACCGTTGATTGGGACATTCACCCGGAAATGGTGACGCACACATTTGCGATCGACACGAAAACCGGAAAGCCGTTTGCGGATCAAACGGAAGACTATCTGGAAAACACCGGCTTCAGTGTCGGCAAGAGTGCCGATCAACTGGCCGACTACATGAGCTTCGCTCTTCGCATCCTCAAGAATGTCGGCCTTCCTTGTGAGGGAGTGACAACGCCCGGCGGCTTTGGAAATCGTTCGCGAGAAGCGTTGTCTAAGGGAACGCTGATGGCGCTTCGTGATGTCTACAAGACAGAAATCCCGCATTACTTCCGGCACCTCTTCACCGGCAATGAAAGTGTCGCCCCACGCGTGGAATACGCGACGGGCTTGGACACAGACGATCCGAAGTGTGTTGTGTCGATCATTGGTTGCACCGGAGATTGGTTCGGCGGTTGGGACGGTTTGACTCCGGGGACCGTCGATCAATTTATCACGGAAGACCTTGATGAAGGACGTTTACCAGAAGTGATCGAGCGAGGCGAACCGGCGATCATGGTTTGCCACTGGCCTGGTTTGTACTTCAACGGTGATGAGATCGGTTTTGCGATCTTCCAAGATGTCGTCCGCCGATTACACCGCCGTTACGACGATTTGATTTGGATGAAACTCAGCGAGATTGCTCGCTATTGGGCATCGAAGGCACTGACTCACATCACCAAAAAAGAGGAGACGATCACTCTCCGCAGCCCATTTGGCTGCCCGGATTTCACGTTTGAATTTAACGCACCGCACGCAAGGGACATCACTGTGAAATCGGAGGAAACGTCGATCGTCCTGAAAGAGATTGATCAACCGCTCGATCTTGTCTCTGGCCAATGGGTTCGTGACGACGAAGAGGTCCGCGTTTGCTTGGATCTTCCGCGACGTAAGGATGTCAGCGTCAGTTGGGCGACGTCGTGATGAAGGACATTCGATTGATGAGAGGACTGGCACGCGCACCACTGAACTGAGAATTGCCTTGTGGTTGAAATGTTCTGAGGTAGAATCCTGGCCCATGTCGCCTAATCAGGTACGAACAGTATCGGAGCGGGGGAACCAGCGAGTGACCTCGGTCACTCATGGGGCGTAGGTTTGCGGTTGCGAACCGGAGTACTTTCAAGCTCTAGCCCGTCAGCTAACTCCGTCGGCAGGTCGAAAGGCGTTCTTTCGGCCCGAATTGAAAGGGCACTCGCAGTTGTGATCTCACAACGTTGAGCTAGCCCGAATTGGTTTTTGGTGCTCCGTTCTGAGACGTCTGAAGACAACTCCATTCCGCAAATTCGTAAAACGGGCATTCTTGTCCGTCGGGTTCAGCGAAGTGACGGGCAACAGTGCCCGTCTTACCTCGCGGCGATCATTTGCGGGACTGACGCTAAGCAAACTCGTTCGCCACCGAATCGGTCGCAAGAGTTTGTCGTTGATTCGTCGTCTCCTTGCGTTGCGCCGAAGGAGTGATCATGTCTGCTTTGACTGGTGTGACTCAGGTTGTGCTCAATGGGAATCTGGTGTTAGCTCAATTGGGGAGCGACGAATCGCAACAGCGACTCATGGGCTGGGTATTTCTCTGCGGTGGATTTGTAGCGGCGATGTTGTTCGTCGCGTGGCTTGTGCTGCGGTACATCCCGAACGACGCGGTCGGTGTGGTCGAGAAACTTTGGTCGCTCGGCGGCTCAGTCCCCGAAGGTCGCATTATGGCGGTCAGCGGTGAAGCGGGGCTTCATGCGGAACTGCTGCGCGGCGGCATTCACTTCGGCTACTGGCGTTGGCAGTACGTCATTCACAAGACGCGGCTCGTGACGATCTCTCAAGGAAAGATTGGTTATGTTTACGCGCGTGATGGCGAGCCGTTGCCGCCGAGCCAAACGTTGGCTCGCGTCATGCCATGCAACAACTTTCAAGACGCGCGAGCCTTCTTAGGAACCGGCAAGGCCCGCGTTGAACCCGGGCAGCGAGGCCGTCAACGAGCGATCTTGCGTGAAGGTGTTTACGCCATCAACCCGGCGTTATTCGTGGTGATCTCCGAGAGTGTCGTTTACTCGTTGCGCGATTTGCAGTCGGCTCAAGAACGAGCGGCGATCGATTCGTGGCAATCTGAGTTGAAAGACATGGACGGATTCAGTCCGGTGGTTGTCGGAGGCGGCATCAAGACACAAGACCCGATCAACCCGGATCAAACCATGATCGTCGATAGCATCGGCATCGTCACCGTACATGACGGTCAATCGTTACTGCCCGGCGAGATCATTGCTCCAACCGTTGGTACAAAAGCGAACGAAGCACACTACCACAACAACTTCCAAGACCCCGAAGCGTTCCTCGCAGCGGGGGGTTGCCGAGGCCGGCAACATGCCACGCTGACCGACGGCACGTACTTCATCAACCGTTGGTTCGCGACCGTCCGCATGATTCCCAAGACGATCGTGCCGATCGGTTATGTCGGCGTGGTGGTCAGTTATTACGGACAAGTCGGCAACGATTTGTCGGGGACCGCGTTTCGTCACGGCGAACGTGTGGGCGAGGGAGAACGCGGCGTGTGGGAGCGAAAGTTGGGGCCGGGCAAGTACGCCTTCAACACGTATGCCGGCAGCATCGTGCTGGTCCCGACGACGAACTTCGTGCTGCACTGGATCACCGGCAAGACCGAGTCACATCATTACGACGACGGCTTGATGTCGATCGACTTGGTGACGAAAGACGCTTACGAGCCGCTGCTGCCGTTGTCAGTCGTCGTTCACATCGACTACCAAAAAGCGCCGAGCGTGATTCAACGATTCGGTGACGTGAAGAAGCTCATCACGCAAACGCTCGACCCGATGTTGAGCGCGTATTTCCGCGACGTCGCCCACCGCCGCACGATGCTGGGACTCTTGCAGGAACGTGATGCGATTCAGCTCGAAGCCCGTGATGAACTGCGTCGGCGGTTCAGCGAATTCGACATGGAATGCGTCGATGTCTTGATCGGTAAGCCAGACACGTCAGTTCCCGGTGGACCGATCGAAACGCTGCTGGAACAATTACGGCAACGACAGTTGTCGGTCGAGCAACTCGAAACGTTCGACCGTCAACGAACAGCCGCCGAGAAGCAGCGATTGCTCAACGAGTCGCAGGCTCAAGCGGCGTTGCAAGCGAAGTTGACTCAAGCGCGTGTGCAAATCCAAATTGCCGAAAGCGAAGCGGAAGCCGATCTCGCCCGGGCTCGCAAGAACGCGGAGAAGACGATCGTCGCCGCCGATGCCGAACTAGCTCAATCGCGACGCCGTGCCGAACAGACGATCGTTCTGGCCGAAGCCGAAAGTCAGCAGCGTATTCTCGCTGGTCGTGGCGAAGCACAGAAGGTGATGCAGATTGGCCTCTCTGAAGCCACGGTGTTGTTGCGCAAGGTCGCGTCCTATGGCGACCCACGTTTGTACGCACTCGCGCTCGTCTCCGAGCAATTGGCCAACAGCACTCAACCGCTCGTCCCCGAACGGCTCTTCATGGCCGGAGGCGACGGTGCCAGCTCGGCTGGTCAATCAGGACAAGGCTTGCTCGGAATGCTCATTAACCTGTTGGTCGCCGAGAAGTCCGGCTTCGATCTCGGTAACACGCCTGAACTCGAACAACTCAAACAGTTCTCCGACCGCATGGTCAAAGACGCAATGCAGTCGATGAGCACCGGGTCCACGACAGCAAACATGGAGCTTGAAAAAACATAACGCTGACTGGCAATGTACTCGGTCTTGGCGGAAAAGAAAGATTTGGACGGAGCTGTGCGGCTGGCTTATCGCGAAATTTTGACCCGCGAACCGTCAGCCAACGAAGTGACTGAAGCGAAGTCCGTGATCAAGGCCAACAAAGATTTCTTGAACGGCATGGTTGACTTCCGCTGGATTCTGCTCAACTGTAATGAATTCCGATTCCTTCCGTAGCGACTAAGGCTACGAAAGTTTCTCTGGTAGCGATTAGTTTCACTTACTCACTGACGTCTGGCATGTTTGCCAGGCAAATCTTGTTTCAGAAAGGAACTCGACATGGGCTGCTTGGATTACCAACTGACTCGACGTAACCACATTCGAAAGGTGAAGTCTGGGCTATATGATTCTTGGTCAAACGGGGCGGAGGTGCTTGAGACTCGCGCTTTGCTGGCGGTGGTCTTGGCCGATTTTAATGGCTCTTATGAGGGTACGTACACAGGAAGCATTGCTCAAGCGGCGGGGGGCGGGACGGTAAACGGGACTTTCCATGACGATATTTCGAATGGTGTCATGACCGTGGACGTTCCGGACATTGACGCAGTAGACCAGCCGGGGACGGTTAGTGCGACCGGCGTCTCCTCCGTCGGTGCGGATGGAACACTCAATGGTTTCGATGTGAAGGTGACCTACACGGGCAACTTTACCGCGGTGAAGAACGGTAACGCCGTGACGTCGGTCTCGGGCCATGGAAGCTGGAAAGCCGTCCTCACATCTGCCCAGTTCGGAGCTCCAAAGGGATTTCAAGTTGCAAGTGGCACTTGGACTACCACCAGCTACACGCCTCCAGAACCAAATAATGCTCCGGTGCTCGAATTCGGTGACAATTTCGTTGACGATCCAAACCAAACGGTCGCTGAAGATTCAGGGGCTCAAAATGTTCCGGGCTTCTTTGGAACCATTGAAGATGGTGAAGTGGATCTCACTCAGACGTTGACGTTGACGGCGTCGGTCCCGACCGCCGATGCAGCGTTATTCAAGGTAAAGCCGGTGATTGACAAGGTCTCCGGCAATCTGACTTTCACTCCGGCCGATAACGCCGTCGGCACGACGACCGTCACGGTGACATTGCAAGACAACGGTGGAACCGCCAACGGTGGTATCGATACCGTCGTGAAGACTTTTGACATCACGATAACCCCGGTGAATGACGCGCCGTCGTTTAAGAAAGGGGCCGATCAAACTGTCAAAGAAGGCTCTGGCCTTAATACCGTAGCGGGTTGGGCCACACTCATTAACAAGGGTGCCGCGAATGAGTCTGGTCAGGCATTGACGTTCGTTGTTGTCTCCAATGACCGCCCAGAACTGTTTACGGACGGTGGGCAACCTGCGATCTCGGCGAACGGAACGCTGATTTTTATGACCGTCGCCGAACTTCCCGGTACTGCCAACATCACGGTCAAGCTGATGGACGACGGCAGCACGGACAACGGCGGAGCTGACACGAGCGCCACTCAGTCGTTCAAAATTATTGTTTCGGCATTGGCGAATAAGCTGCCAACGATCACTGCGATCGATGATGTCGACATCGATGAAGACACACCCACGGACGTTTTTAACTTGACCGTCGGCGATCGGGAAACTGCGTCTGCGGCATTGACATTGTCGGCCAAGTCCAGCAACGCCGCACTCATACCGGCCGTGAATGTCGTCTTTGGCGGCACCGGTGCGGACCGATCCGTGCAAGTCAATCCGGCGGCGAATCAATTTGGGACATCCCTGATCACGATCACTGTGAAGGACGCGAATGGCGGGACGAAAGACGAGACCTTCACCGTCACGGTCAACCCGATCAATGACGCGCCGACTATTGGCGCTATCGCCAATATGACAACGAAAGAGGATACGGCGGCTAAACTCACGCTGACGGTGGGTACTGCCGCCAACTCAGGAATCCGTGACGTAGATGTGGACGACCTTCCGGCAGACTTGGTCCTGACCGGGAACTCGACCGGCGGCCATGTGCTGGTACAAGTGACTTCTGCAGGTACCAGTCGCACGATTAACTTCATTCCCGAAGCTAACTTCGCAGGCACGGATACCATCACCCTGACAGTTTCTGACGGCGAAGCTCAAACGTCGAAGTCGTTCACCTTGACGGTGACGCCGGTCAACGACGCTCCATCGCTGGTACAAGTGGGTAGCGATCCGATTTCCGTCGCCGAGAATGCGGCGAACACCACCGAAGTGTTTCGAGTCAACTTCTCAGATGCAGATGTTGGCGATCACGCGACGGCGTTCGCCATCAAAGCAGACAAAGTAAACGGCACCGAAAAGATCTTTTCGATTACCAGGGACGGAGACGTAGGGATCATTAAAGTTCTCGACCCGACCAAGCTCGATTTTGAAAAGACAAATTCGTACTCCGTGACCGTGGTCACGACAGACTCCTCGACGCCAAAAGGTCTGGCGGGCGAACGAACATTTACGGTTAACGTGGCCGACGTGGAAACCGACGTCACAGTGACGTTGACAACTGCCGGTGCAGCGGTGACCGTGGGGTCGTCGGGAAATCAACTGGTGGTCAAACAAGGAACCACGACCTTTGCCACGAGTCCCGCCAATGTGCAGTTTAATGATCTCAAATCGCTGGCGATCAATGGGACTGACGGAGCGGATAACATCCAATTACTATCGTCGTTGAATGGGACGGGCGTCAACGCTTTCCACGGGACCTTGAAAGTGCTTGCGGGCGGTGGAGCAGACACCGTTGATGCTCGTCTCGCCACAAAGTTCTCCGTCCACCTCGATGGTGGTGTCGCAAATGACAAGCTGTATGGCGGAGCAAAGAACGACACTCTTTGCGGCGACGACGGCGACGACCTTCTGTCTGGCGGAGCTGGCAACGACACGTTGCTCGGTGGCGACACGCTGGACACGGGGAACGATACACTCCTCGGTGGCACTGGTGACGACGTGCTGCTCGGGATGGGGGGCAATGATAGCCTGGACGGCGGCGCTGGAAACGACACCATCCTTGGCGGCAGCGGCAATGACGCCATTCTTGGTGGCACAGGTGCCGACAAGGTATTGGGAGAGGCCGGCGACGACAGCATCAAGGGGGGAGCCGGCAACGACACGCTCGATGGAGGAGCCGACAATGACACCGTCTTGGGTGAAGCAGGAACGGACTCTCTGAATGGTGGTGCTGGGGCTAATTCAGTCGTCGATCCCGTCGAAATAGACATCAACCAAGCGGACGCCCTCTTCGAATTCGCGATTGACGAAATCCTTACCCTATGCGACTAGATCGCGTTAGTATACGACCTCTAGCGAATGCAAAATGAGAAGCTCGGTACTTTAACTGCCGAGCTTCTTTCATTGTTGGTCGCCCCGTTATTTAACCCCATTTCAAGAGTTACAGCCGATCGAGCAAATCAATCCAGCGAGCGGTCGATTCGATGGCCTCTGCAGTTGGGTAGCGGTGATCCTGCTCTTGTTCGCTCGTGAAGCTGACCGGGAATTTCAGCTTCTTGAGACCCGCGACATGTTGTTCGATCAAAGGATGAATCGGATCTTTGCCGCCACAGATCAGGTGAAACTGCAGGCGGTATTCCGGCAGGTTTTCTGGAGGAGGCTCCGTCAGCGGGGACGCGGCCAATACGAGTCCACGGAAGAGATCTCGATGTTTGAATGCCACGTGAGTGGCAAACGGACCGCTCTTTGAAAAGCCATGTAACACGATGCGACCTGAGTCAATCGAATACTTCTTTTGAAAGTTCGCGACGGTCTCTCGGACGAATTCGGCTTCATTCGGTTGCCAGCCGGTTGCTAAGTCGGCGGACTTCGGACCAAGCAAGATGATGCCGCGTTGTTCGCAGGAAGACTTCCAGGGTTCGTAAACCGTCGCCTCCAATGTATCTCCCGGTGGATGCAACCAGACGGCGAGCGCGTATCCGAAGGCTGGGTTGTAGCCGTCGGGCACGAACGCCCAATACGAGTTCTTGCTCTCCTCAATCTGCTCCGTGAATCGGCCGATTCGCAGACGTTCTTTCTCTTCCACCGGTTTCCCGTCTTGGATCGATTCAGTTGCTTTCTCAGCAACGTCTTTAGCTTTCGCTTTTTCCTCCGGCGGCAACGAATCGATGACGGAGCTTGATAGCTCGGAAGGAATTTCGTTGATGACCGTGTCGAGAGTTACTTCGTGCGTTTGCTCCTTTCCATCGCGCTGGATGACGAGCGTTGCCTTTTCCGTCGGTCGAACGCGGCTCACAAGATCCGTCAATTGAGTCGCCGAGGTTACTGCTTGATCTCGAAATTTGACGATGCGATCGCGCGTCTTGAGTCCGATCTTCGCTGCGGGACTGTCTGGATAAACCCAACGCACACCCACGCCCGTCTCTCGCTTCTTGTTTCCGATCAGCGGCTCTTTGATCGCTTCGCGAACCGGGAGTACTCCGAGAAAGCCCGCTTCAAACGGTTTTAGTTCACCAACCAATGTGATGTCTGATTTGAGGACTTGATCTCCGCGCTTTACGGAAATCGCCAGCTTGTCTCCTTCGATCTTGCTTCCCAGCACATGCCGCACTTGAGCTGATCGAGAAACTTTGTGGCTATCCACTTCGACAATCACGTCGCCATCTTTGATTCCCGCATGATAGATCGGTGAGTCGTAACGCACTCGATCGATCTTCGGTTCCTGCTCGTACAAATCCTGAGAAGCGAAACTAAATCCCGCCAAGCCTTGCCGAATGTCCTTCCCTTCTTTCAAGCGATCGAGCGTTGCCAACACGTCTTCTAAAGGAATCGCGAAACCGATTCCCGAGTCGTACCATTCGACCCCAGCGACTGGAGAGTTGTCTGTAGGTGACAATGGCACGAGCACTCCCATGACTCGCCCTTCAACATCGACCAACGCTCCTCCGTAATTCACGGGCGAAATCTTCGCGTCGGTCTGAATCGCCTTACCCCACACGCGGTTCAAAGCACTCACTATTCCTACAGAAACATTCGGCGCGTTGGCATCCAACGCACGCCCCACGGCAATTGCCCACTGCCCCACCTTGATCGCGCTCTTCGGAGCCGCTTGAGCCGGGACAAGGCCACTCCCCTCAATCTTCAACAGCGTCAACATTCGCGACGTGTCGCTCGCCACGACCTTTGCCGCAAGTCGTCGCCCATCCGTCAGCGACACAATGATCGATGCCGGCTTCGAAATAAAATTGAACGAACTCGAAATCACATATCCATCAGCCGACAGTACAAGGCCAGTCGTCGGCCCATTTCCCACCGCAAACTTCTGAACCTGATCGAACCCACCCACTGTCTCAATTCTCACCAACGAAGCTGTCGCCTGAGTCGCTGCCTGCTTGAAGGCTTTTTCTTCCTGCTCTTCCACCTCACGCGACGTCTGCTCAGCCTTTGCGTCACCTAAGCTCAAGTAAACGGGAATCAAAACGCAGAAAAACCGCAGCCACTTTCGCATTCGTCTGTCTCTTTCTGTTTCTCGTTCTCATTCTCGCGGATTTCTGAACTGAAACATTACCCGCAAAAGTAACCCGAAGAGGCTGTGAGTTTTTTCTAAAAGCGGATCCAGTTCAATTTTCCCGCGAGCCGGTTTTTGCTGAGGGGCTTGATGGTTTGGTTCGCGTTGGTTTCTGGCGACGGGACTGCCGCAGCGGCTGGTCTTGGTTCCTGG
>JAPLNX010000003.1 GCA_026400935.1 Planctomycetia bacterium
CACCGCTCCCGCGAACAGCCGCGTCAAATCGAGCGTGTCGATTCCGCTGTCATCCGACAGCACCGAACTCCCCGGCCGCAACGCAAACAGATCGTCGCCCGCTCCGCCGCGCAACGTCGAGTCATCGCTGCCACCGTCGAGCAAATCATTCCCGCCGTCCCCTGCCAGCGAATCATTCCCTTTGCTACCGTCGAGGAAATCATTCCCGCTACCGCCGAGCAACGTGTCGTCCCCGTCGTCGCCCAGCAACAACACCGCGCCGCTGAAGGCCGTAGCGTCGATCCGATTCGCGCTCGGTCCGCCCGTCAGCACCGCCTCTTCGATCGAAGTGAGTCCATCGCCGCCCGCACCATTCAGCCCGAAATCGGTGAGTGTGAAGTTGACGTCTGCCTGTTCGACGATTCGATCAATGCCCGCTCCGCCGCGAATCGTGTCGTCGCCGGACAGGCCGGAAATCGAATCGTTGCCCCCCTCGCCATTCAGCTCATCAGGCAACTGCGTGCCGAGCAGCACATCATTTCCATCACCGCCGTTGAGCGTCACGCCGCCGGAGAAGAATCGCGCATCCAACAGATTGTCCCCGGCTCCGCCCGTGAGGTTTGCCGCTTCGATGTCGATCAATCCGTCGTGCACTGTGCCGAAGAACGTGATCGTCCGCAGTTGGGAGTCGGTCAGTTCGTAGTTCGCATTGCCCAGTTCTTCGACCTGATCGACTTCGGCCACGCCCGCACCGCCGTCGAGCAAATCCGTTCCGTCGCCACCCGACAACGTGTCGCTCCCGGCATTCCCGCGCAGGATGTCGTCCCCTTCGCCACCGCGCAGCAAGTCCGCCCCGTCGCCGCCGAGCAGACTGTCGTTCCCATGTCCGCTGAGGACCGTGTCGTTCCCGCCCGCCCCGTTGAGCGTCACCGTCCCCGTGAACCCCAACGCATTCAACAGGTTGTCCGAGACGCCGCCAGTCAGTCGCGCACGCTCGATACTGATGAGCGAGACAAGTGCCGTGCTCAGAAAGTTCGAGTCATCCAGCGTGAAGTTCACATCGGCCATTTGCACGAGCGTATCGAATCCGCCCTCACCATCAATCGTCGCCACGCCGCTGAAGTCGCCCAACACAAATTCATTGGCACCCGCTCCGCCGGCCAAGCTGGCCTGCTCAATGCTGGTGAGCACGCGATACCCCGCACCAATCAACCGCGTGTCGCTGAGCGCGAACCGCGTGAGGTTCCCGCCTTCGCTGACGGTGTCTGATCCGGCGGCACCGTTCAAAGTCACGCTGCCCGTGAAGTTCGACACGTCGAACCGATTATCACTCGCGCCGCCTGTCAGTTGAGCCGCCTCGACCGTGTTCTCCAGCAACACGCTACCGGCCGCCGAACTGGTCAACGCGTAATCACTCAACGTGAAGTTCACATTGCCGCTCGCCACAACGCGGTCTGTCCCCGAACCGCCATCAAACCGAGCATTCGCAAACAACGCTTCCGGCAACACGAAGCGCGAGGTCTCCAAGAGCAACACGTCGTCGCCGGCCCCGGTCGTCACCGTCAAGCCGCGCAGTCCGACGGAAGCAAAGGCCGTCGCGGCCAGCACCACGGTGTCTGCACCGTTTCCCACGTCATAGGATCCGGTGTCAATGACCAACGCAGAAACTCGCGTGAATGTGATCGGAGCCGTCAACACCTCGCCGCTCATCGCCGTCACAAGATTCGCTTCGACCGTGACGTAATCGCGATCATTGGGAGTCACCACACGCAGACTACGGAAGTCTTGAACCTCCAGTCGCTCAATGCCGCTGAATTCTGTCGTCTGAAAGATCGTCACCGCTCCGCTGCCAGCAGTCGTGAAGCTCCCTTGATAGCGTGCGTCCCAGCCGGGCTGGCCAATGATCGTCAGCGAATCGTTGTCTCCATCAACTCCCGTGACATGGATGCCCCCCGCCACAAAGATGTCACCACCGGACAAGTCCAGTGTGACATGGTCTCCACCGCCACCTGTTTGCACTTGAATCTGAAAGAACGACCCCACAGGAAAACGCGTCACGAATGCGTCAGTCGGCCCCATGCCCAGCACGTCCGTTCCCAGATCGACGCTAACAACGACATCGTCTCCATCGCGCCGAAGCACAATCTGATCTGCGCTGGACGGGCCATGCCCGCGGACCAACAGCGTCCCGCCGTTATCGAGCATCGCGTAAAACGTGCCGAACGATTCCGCCGGAACCGTGTAATACGAGTACGCCTCACCTAGAACCAGCACATCCAAATTGCTTGGAAACTCACGTTGTCCCAAAAAGTAAAACGGGTTCATCAAATCATCGACGCCGGAGAACGAGCCGACTGAGTTCCCCACCTGAGCGACATGCGCCGCACGAGGCAACTCGCCTAAGCCATTGGAGTCTGTCAACAACGCATCGACCGCGAATCCGTCATAAGTCCATAGTTCGGCGGTGGGCATGCGGGGGTTTCCCACCAGATCCACAACGTCCTGGCTCGTGGTCTCCACGGGTCGCGGGGTGCCGCTATGCAACCCCGAGTCCGCCTCGCTACTAAAGCCCATCAAGTGGCCCAACTCGTGACTGACAACCGTAAACATGTCCGGCCTCCCTGCCGCCGGGCTACCGATCTGGGCCTGTCCCGCAAACGCATTGACGATTGGTCCGCGAAACTCCGACGACTCATCAGGAGTCGGATCAATGAAATAGCCGTTGGTCGGAAAAGCGCTATTACCGTCGTCCAATCGGAGGATTCCCGAAGTCGGCCGTCCAGAACTCGTGAAGTCAGTCGTCGTTGCGTACGCGCTGTAATTGATGGGATTCCCCATGCCGTCAACCCTCTGCTCAATTTGAAGATTGAGGTCAAACGCCCCGCCGATAATCACTCGCTCCCAACCGCGAATTGCCGAATCGACAACGCGCCGAGCCATCTCGGCGTTATCTCCGAACGTCTCGAACCCATCATTGCCGCGATTGCTCCAATTGATCATCGATAACAGCGCTCGTTCTTCCAGCGTTTCCGCTGTCGGCCGCGTGCTCGACCGCTGACGCTCACGACGAACGGCAGGCGTCCGCAATTTCCGCGTCAGCAGATGACGCCAACTCGTCCGACCAAACCAACTGCGTGTTTTGAAGAGTTCCAGCATGATGCGTCGCCTTGTGCCG
>JAPLNX010000634.1 GCA_026400935.1 Planctomycetia bacterium
GCTGGCCGGTCTGTGGGTCCTGCTGTCGATGACCGAATACCTCGAAACGCATGATCTGAATGACCTCAAACAACTCGTCCGCGACGTCCAACTACCATTCCCAGTTCTCAGATGCGGATAATTGGGTAGAGACCAATGAGGCAAGCTCGGTGGGGCGATGGTTGGCGTTAATCAAAAAGGGACAGAACAATGACCAACGACCTAATGCCGATCATCGTCTGCTTCGCGACGACTGTTTTGATCTTCGTGTTCGGCATGACAATTGTCCGCTCTCGCCAACGAGTACGAAACGTGGCGGACCTCGAATTGAAGGTCGGTCTCGGTCGTCCCAGTCGTTGGCGATACCACCTCTCTGGTGCGATCCCGATGCCCGAGGCGGAACTCGATTCGCTGACGCAAGACCTCAAGCGAGCTGGCTTCTACGGAAATAACGCCGCGATTGAATTCCTTTCGACACGTAATCTCTTGGTGCTCGGAACGGTTTTTACGGGAGGGATTCTGGCGATCATTGCTGATCCGACGACGCCGTTGCCGCGCAGCATTTTGATCGTGACCGCCGTCGTGACCTGCTTTGCATATTTGATCCCGCGCAATCTACTCCGTAGCCAAGCGAACAACCGCTTGAATCGAATCCTCAAAGGCTTGCCGGACGCGCTAGACATCATCCGCATGTGCCTTACTGGCGGTCTGCCGCTACGTGACGCATTACTGCGAGTTGCTCGCGAAATTGACGTCTTTCATCCGGATGTTTCCGTTGAGCTCGAAGTGGTCCGTCGTCACGCAGAAGCGGACACGATGGCGAAAGCGTTGAAAGAGTTCTCAAAGCGCATGAACGCTCCGGACGTCAACGCTCTCGCTAACCTCGTGACTCAATCCGAACGCACGGGAACTCACGTCGCAGCGGCAGTGACGGAATTCGCAGACGGTATCCGCCGCCAGTTCCGTCAACGCTCCGAAGAACGAGCGAACAAGGCGAGCGTGAAGCTGCTCTTCCCCGTCGTGATCTGTCTCGCACCCCCCGTCTTCATCCGGCTGCTCGGCCCACCGGTCCTGCAACTCCGTAGCTTCATTCGCGACGCCCACAAACCTGGCGGAGTTCTTGAACTTCAACGCCCGGCCCCGTTGCCATCCAATCGCTCATAGTTTGGTTGATGTGATTGGATTCACATTCGCATATGTCCGCGATTTGTGAAGCTCCTGGAAAGAAAATGGCCCGGAATCTCAATCAGGCCGGGACTATTGAACCGTGAGTTGTTCAACCATCTGTAGTTCGAATCGCGACGGTTTACTTGCGGACGAATTCTTCACCCAAGGTTCGCCCCGTGAAGCCCGACTCGAAGACGTGCAGTCCGAATTGCTGTGATAGGCTTTGACAGACTTGAACGCCGCGAACGCTGTTGCCGCGCGCGTCGAGCCGGGGCGAGTAGATACCGATCCCGAATTTCCCAGGCACAACAGCAACGATGCCGCCGCTGACACCGCTCTTCGCCGGGATACCGACTCGAAATGCCCACTCGCCGGCGTAGTCGTACATTCCGCACGACAGCATCACGGTAAGTATTCGCCGAAGGCGTGGGCAGGGCGCACCGAGAGCACAGCCCATCGGGTCACAAGGTGAGTCAAGGAATCGGGCGTCAATGGGGTGAAGTTCGGCAAGCGAGATTTCTTCAGGAAGTGTTCGACGGAGAGA
>JAPLNX010000269.1 GCA_026400935.1 Planctomycetia bacterium
GCAGGATTTCCAGTTGCCGCTCCGTCGCCTCAATCCGCACTGCCTTCCTTGGCATCGCACCACCCTCCGTTAAAGGTGATGCAGTAATGACACAAACTCGCTTTTTATGGAGGATCAATTCTCGGTCGTGGTACTAGTGCTCGTCGAAAGAGCGATTCAGCAGCAGCGTACTTCCCTTCATCAAATCGAATCGCCGCCAAGTTCGCCCAACTTTGCGCGACCATTGGATGCTGACGTCCCAAGGAACGCCGCCGGGACCACAACGCTTTGACCGCTTGATGCCATGCTTCCTTGAGTTGTCCTTGGAGCCGAAAGACTTCAGCCAGGTTATTCAAGGCTGTTGAAACAGCGAGTTCAGAAACTTTGCTGTCGCATTTCATCACTTGGACGTTGAGCTTCAGCAGGCGCGCCGCGAGGTAGTACTCGCCACGGGCGACGTGGAGCGCGGCCAAGTTGTTTCGCGTACGAGTCACCTCGGGCGTCGCTCCGTGGATGTTGCCCCCTTGGAGTTCGAGTGCACGTTTCGCGAGGTCCGTCGCTTCCGTGTATTGCGATTCAGCAAACAACGATTCGACGAGCTGATTCAGTACTGTCGCGAGTTGTTCACGACGTTCATCGCCGTAGCCACTGAGGATCCGCTCGGCTTGCTTCAAGAGGTTGATCGCTTCTGCGTGCTCATGCAGTGCTGCGGCCAACGCGGCCAAATGGCACAGACTCTCAGCAACCTGAAAATGAGTTTCGCCGAGCGCCTGAATGCGGATTTCTAACGCCTCGTTGAGCAACGGCCGCGCTTCGTTAAAGCGGTGTTCGTCGAAATAAAACTTGGCGAGTTGTTGCAGGGCGGGAAACAAATGCGGATCTAACACCGGAAACTCAGTGCGAAGCTGCACGAGTTCCTGGAGCAGTGTGCTCTCTTGGGCATCGCCAGTGTGTGTCATGACTGACTTTCACAACCGAATGCTCGCCACGGTGTTCTGCGATGGTCTGCGAGATTCCCGATGAACCTCGCTACGAAACCTCGTCTTGCTGACCGCAGCTGAGTTCTTGCGAACTCCGCCACACTCTAGGTCAGCTTTTTCCCATGAGCGCGTGAATGCTCTCGCCCTCGACAATGTCGTAGGCAAGTTCGCTGTCGCCGTCCGAACTTGCGTCACGACTCACCGATTTGGGCGCTCGCGATTTTGATTTTACAGCAGCCAACTGAGCTTCTTCAGCCTCAGTCTTTTCATCCAACGCCTGCATGAGCGACTGAAAGACGGCGAGTTGAACTTCAGGTGACTGAAACGAATTCACCACCGAAGCAATGCCGGGCAAATAGGCAGTCAAAACTCTCCATCGTGAGGCACTCATCGCATGGACTCCGTAAGCGGGGGAGGAATAGCGGGGGAGGAATAAATGGAAACAGGTTCTCGATCCCCACTGAGCTTGCTTCAGTGGATTCGGGCTTCTGCACTACGAAACAATCCACTTAAAACAGTCGTCGCCGGTGCAAAAGCCCGCTAACCACCGAGACAAGCTCGGTGGGGTAGTTTGGTTATGGTTTAGTGCAACAACGCGCTGCGGCTTAGATTCGCAGCGAGTTGGTCTGCGGTGTTCTCAGCGTCCGACTTTGTCGCCGTCGATACTGATTTCTCCGCAACAGGATGACTCGACTTCTTCGATGGAGCCGGGCTATCGAAGACCGAATCACTCATTGCCGAAGCTGACACTGCCGGGGCTGGTGTCGGTGATGCAAAATTGACTTTGGGGATTTCGATCGGTGTGGAACTGACGCTGCCACCCACTTGCAGGCGACCGCTAAACGTCGAGCCCGATTCAACATTGAGATCCTTCGTGATCACATCACCCAGGATTGTGCCGCTCGAGTTGATCACTAACAGACCCAGAGCCTTCACCGTTCCTTGAACACGACCAGCGATCTCGGCATGTTGCGCGAGAATGTTTCCTTCAATGACCGCGCTGCTACCGACGACCAATTTGGTCTTCGTGGTGACGTCCCCTTTAACGAGTCCCTCGATCAGCAGATCACCTTCGGCATGAACGTTCCCTTCGATGATCGTGCCTTTGCCGATGGAGTTCTGGAGCACTTCACGAGTTTCATTGGCTGGAGCCGCAGCACTCTCTTTCTGCTCTTGTTCCAAGGCGGTTTGCAAAGCGTCCATCTTCGAGGAGACGGCTGACATCGTGTTGGTGTCGCTGCGTGCGTTGCCTGCCGCGCGAGCCTGATTCATTTCCTTCTTCGCCTTCGTCCCGAACATGCTGCCTCCCGAGTTTGTGTCTGCAATAGAAGAATTGGGGTGAGTCCCGTCCCGATCTGGGCGCCGTTGACCGGTGTCTCGATGACGGCGGTTCTTCGGGCGGCTAAATGTCGGTCAAGATTTGGCAAAACGCATTCGTCTTGAGCAATTTTTTGCCTGATGTGTAAAACGACTAGAGAATCGTTCGCGATAATGCCGGTTGCAGCGATTGTTTGGCCGCAAACTTGCTTCAGCTTGCCACGAGTTTGCCGATTGAACAGCCTGTTTCGATTTTGAAACACTAAATCGCTTCGACCTTCGGAGGTGGCTCAGCGGCAAACAACGCTCCTAGTGAACGCGGCTGGCTCGAAGATACTGGTGAGGCGCTGACCTTGCTCATCCCCATTTCGATCTCAAACGGTCGAGCCACGCTGCCGAGCAACGCGGACAACAGCGGATTCGCGTCAACGGTCAGCGTGCGCGGCATGCCGGAACCGATCGAATTCGTGGAGCAGCAACTCTAGTGTCAGACCCGCACTGGTCAAATCCTGCTGCAATACGCGTTTGATTTGTGAGCCGATCTCGGCGAGCCACAAAGAGTTTTTCGCGAATCGATTGCTCGGCGAATTCCTCGGCCGAGGCAATCAAGCCCTCGGATCGTAGTTCGTCGATCTCATCTGCCAGCGGTTCGGGAACAAAAATTGTGGCCATGAATTCACTCGATTTGTCAGCCGACGAACCGGCAAGACAGTTCTGCGTCGTTGTTGAAGGAAGTCCGACCATGTTTGGAGTGCGGTGTGTCAGCACCGCTTTGGATTTGGGCGTGTTCGATCTCGCGACGATCCAATGATCCAAAGCGGTGCTGACACACCGCACTCCAAAGGCGTTCAATGGTCGCTCCGCGACAAACTTTGGTTCGTCACGCAATCCGTGGGCTGAAGACCACGGCGACCTTCGGAGGCCGCTCTGCGGCAAAGAACGCTCGCGATTCAGCAACAGACTCGGCGATGCGGGTGATGCCACGCGATGCTCAAGGTTACGAGGCGGCGTACATATTTAGCACACTCGTCCGCAGACATGTGCGTGCAAAGAAGCGATTGCGACCACGCGGCGTGTTGGTTCGCGGAGCAACTGAATATCAGGAATTAGATCAGGAGCGCCGTTCGCCACGAGGGAACATGAGCAGAATTGCGAAGATCTGAACGGCAGACGCTTTCCTCGGTATTGATCCGGTCGTTGCGAGTCGCCTTCCGCCGTGCAGTGGACATGCAACTTATGAAGGTCTAATTCGTCGTCAACCAATTCGAGGCTGTCAAAAACTAACGTCGTCTTACCACGCTCTGTATAAACAACGTCTGTATTGATCGGACGCATTGTGATATCCGGCGAGGCGTTTCGAGACGGATACGGCACGAACATCGTTCCTGGTTCGTTCCCTTTCGGCGGAGTCGTTGAAGATTTCGTAACAAGCACGACGCTGACGGAATTTGATCCGTGAGCAAAGGCCACCAGTTCTCTGGGATCAGAATTCACGCAACCTCGCGGCCCAGTTAACGTCATTAGATTCTGCGCCCAATACGCCACACCGTTGAGACCCAACTCATCAATCTTGTTCATCAAAATGCCAGCCGTGTTTGCCGGTATGTAGTAGTGTGGCGGCGGCAAGTTGGGGTTTTTCGGATAGGCAGATTCGCCATTCCGCTCGCGTTCAGCAGCACGCGATACAAGCCAGGGCCAGCGCGCATAACTGGGTAATCTAGGGCGACTTGCGCTCTTTCTGTTTGTATGGTATCTCTGTCTCCTGGAATATGTCTGCGTGAGTTCTCTGGTCGTGTGACTATGGGCTGGAGCGCAGGAGTCCAGACC
>JAPLNX010000442.1 GCA_026400935.1 Planctomycetia bacterium
AAACGATGCGACGGTTGATGTCAGGTCGCTTGCGTCTCGTTCCATGTTGGCGAATTCCATTCCGACAAAATTATTGAAGAGGTTGTCTCGAGCTAACGACGATCGCAAACCCCACGCCCTTCCCGATGGTCAGGACGTGCCACACAGATTCACAAGTTGGCCAGCCGTGGGGTTTGCGATCGTCGTTAGCTCGAGACAACCTCTTCAATAATTTTGTCGGAATGGAATTCGCCAACATGGAACGAGACGCAAGCGACCTGACATCAACCGTCGCATCGTTTGAAGCGGTGGCTCGTTGGTGCGATGACTACTTCGTCTCAGTGCGCGGAAGCGGTACGCCGTTGGGGCCGCAGATCGTGCGACTGATTCGCGCGTTCGGAGAGATGGCTGCGGCCGAAACGAGTGACCCGGCGACTCGCGCACTGCGGTTAAGCATGATTCGTGAAAAGACCGAAGCCTATCTGCAAGGTTTCATGCGAGGCGATTTGGCAGGAGCATCCAATCAGTCGCTTCCGGAACCGAGCCAACGGGTACAACTCGAAGCGATGGCTCACGTGCAGGACAACGGCGACTCTGACTGGCAGCCACAGTTGACCGAGATCGGTTTGTCAGGTTTTCACAAACGGATCGAAGGCTTTGCCGTCCGTGTGCGGCCGCCAGTGGCAGGAATTGCGATTCGTTACAAAGCACACATCGCGATGCGCGGTGACACGCGCTGGCTAGGCGATGGCGAGTACTGTGGGACTCGCGGTGACAAGCTGCGAGTCGAGGCCATTTGGATTGAACTCGCCGAAGGTTTCGACCGCTACGACGTCTACTACTCCGCCCACTTGTGCCGCTTCGGTTGGACCGGCTGGTTTAAGAACGGCCAGATGTGCGGCACTCGCGGTGAGTACCGACAGGTCGAAGCGATCAAGGTGTTTTTGGCAGAAAAGACGTGAAGCGGCGAAGCCGCATTACTAACCCTTAGCGCAACTTCAAAAAGCGTGAGCGAGGGCGATCGTCCCACAAGAATTTGTATTCATCGTTTCGTGAAGCGTTCGCCATCGCTTCGGGTTACAAGCCATGCAACTCGACCTCATCTCTTGCTCTGTCGGCATCTGCATCATGGCATTTGGATTTTTCTTGATGCGGACTCACTGGACGAGTTGGGCGAGACAGCAGCAAGAATTCATTGACGATCCGCGCGAGTTGCGTCACTTGCAAGGCCGCTTTCGGCGTCGCGTGCAAACCTCGGGACTGATCGCTTTCGTTGGCCTGCTGATTCCGATTGCCGACTTGCCCGCTGTCTGGAACCAAGGCGCGTTGCTCCCGACGATTTTGTGGATTGGTATCGTCGGCGTCATCCTGTGGATCGTAGTCCTAGCGTTCGGTGATTTCGTTTCCACGCACGCTCATTCGCGAGCCACAATGCTTCGCCTGGAAACTCGCAAGCAAGCACTGATGGGGCAGGTCGAACGGATGAGGCCAGAGGCCAAAGAAGAGTAAGCGCTCAACCTGAGCGGGTTATGTTGGAAACAAAGTTCACCGCGCCTTTGCGGTGAAAACTCCTCTTTGAGAAAATCTGAGGTCACTTTGTCAACAGAGTTCCGTTGTTCCAAAACGGCATCCGGTTTTGTTCGCGAGTTTGGAAGCGGCGGAGGTAATCGCGGTGCTTGTCGGAGTCGGGATACTCGGCACCGGTTGCGTCGGGGTAGCCCTGCATCGCTGTGAATGGGAGCGGTTCGACGAACTGGCCGTAGACCGTGTTGAGGTCCGCGTCTTTGTCGTAGCCCACGTTGTGCAGGATGAAATCTCGCTTCCATCCAGAAGGAAGTTTTTCGCGTGAGGTCGCTGCTCGGAAGCGGATCGTCACGGCGTCACCCGCACCGAGAATCGCCATGCGATCGTCCGCCTCGGTCAGCAATTCTGTGACGTCGCCATAGCGAGTGAACTTGCCTCCCATCGGCGGCCATTGCGGAGCGGTTGAAACTTCAGTCGCGTCGTATCGCTCCGGTCCAAATTCCGGATGCGGCAAGCGAGCGGAGAAGCCTCGATATTGCAGATCGGCCGCAAGTATCGGCATCTCCGTAATCGAGTGCTCAACGTCAGCCTCATCGACGGTGAAGAACATCTCGTCCCAGTAAAGCTCCATCGAAGTAACGATGCGGATGCGTGTGGATTTCAGATTTGAAATTTCAGATTTCAAATCTCCGTCACGCTTCTTCAGCCCCAGCGCTTTCGTCAGATCGACGGCGATCGTCTTCGTCTTCCCACCCGGAAATCCGATGTAAGAAATCGCTTCGCGCCATTCACCGTTGTCGCTCGGAATCCAAATCGATGGCGGCCTCGGTGCATCGAGATCAGGATTCTGCGAGAGCGACACGTTGATCGAAGTGTCGGTCGGAAAAATCCAGCCGGTGAGAAACAATGTTGCCGACTGTGCGTCCGACAAATCGCCGAGGTCCAATTCAATGAAGTGCTCTTCGGCGAGTCCTTGCTGAATGATCTTGTCGAACGCGCGGAGGTATCGCTCATCTCGCCTAGCCAGTCGGTCGAGCACATCGCGGCCACGATGATCGTGAGCGGCCACGGGGACGTGACGCTTCCGCACCGGATGAAGTTTGAATTCGGCGATGCTTGGCGGCCCGACCTTTTCGTTCGAGTAAATCTCGACATCAGCTGGATGATCGACGGCTAACAAGCGGACCTGATCGAAGTAGGCGGCCTCCCACAATTCTTCCGTCAATAGCAAACGATATTCGCCATCAAACTCTTTCATGCGATCACCATCGACTTGGAGGTATTCCCACTCGCGCGGCTTTGCATAAACCCCTTCGGCAAATTGCAGCCCAATTGGAGCGGCCCACAAACAGTCGGTGAAGAAGACCCACTTCTCGCCGTCCCACGTGTAAAGGTACGGGCACGAACCTTTCAGAACCTGTTGAGCAGCGATCGGCTGCCCGGCTTTCGGATGCAGAATGTTTTGCGGCACGCCATTCGTCCAAATGATCCGAGCCGCATCGACTTGCTTGGTTGATCCGAGTCCGAAGTGCGTCGATTGCCCTTCGACGACTCGCACATGACGTCCCGGATGGTGAGTCCGTAACTCCACGAGGCTGCCGACACCGTGAGCGTTGACTCGTTCGCTATCGCGCTGCGGCTTGCGGTCTTTGTCCGCTCGAATCGACAAGTCGATCCAGTTGTTCTTGTTGCCGCCGTCATTGCGAATCCAGATCGCTCGCTGATCAGTAACGGCCAGTACGTCTTCATCGCCGTCGCCGTCGAAGTCAGCGACCTCGCAGAGCGCCACTTTACTGAGCGGCATGGCAGTCAGTGGCTGCGCAGATTCTTTATCCGATCCAATAGATTTCAGATTGATGAGCTTGTCAGCGTCCCATTCGAGTTGATCACGTGCACCGTCATTGTCGAAGTCCCATAACCGTGCTCCTAGACTGGCAACACGAGCAAGTTCCCAACGCAGCTTCGCCTTCTGAAGCCTGACTAATTGCAGCGAATTGAAATTCCAGATCGGTGGTTCCTGTGATTCGGTCGTCTGCCAATCGTGCCACCTCAACCGACCGTGCGACACATTTTCCAACCAACCTGGCTTGGAAACATCTGGCCCTGTAACGAGCACATCCATTTGAACGTCGAAATTCCAATCGACCGGAAGCAGCACTGTCGCCTTGAGGTCTTTTGGTGGCAGTGCCGATCGCGATGAGATATCGGCGAACTTGGTGTGTTCGCGACTGTCGTTGTTTTGCCAGACGGTGATGCCGCTGCCGTTGCCCGATGAAATGACCAAGTCCAAGTCGCCGTCGTGATCAATGTCGGCGGTGGAGATCGCGAGCACATCACGAAGCGTCTCAAACGACTCATCTTGGCAGACAGCTTGCAGCGATCGCGTCTTCGAGGTTTTGTCGAACACATTCTTCAAGAAGAGCACGCCATCGTCGCCGTAAATCAGCAAGTCGATGTCTGCGTCTTCTGCAGTCTCAACTGCACCGACTGGAGATTTCTCGGCTCGTTCTTTCGGCTGTCCGATGAAGCGATGAGTGTCAGGAGTCT
>JAPLNX010000425.1 GCA_026400935.1 Planctomycetia bacterium
CCGCCGATTTGAAGTCGATAGCACGCGACTGCCCGGCAACGTCGCCGCGCAGATCGCCGTCGATCCGGCACTCGCCACGCGACTTGCCGTCAGTCTGACTTCGTACGCGAGTGCGCCGATCGTTCGCTTCGGTGTGCCGAACAACGGCGTCACACTCGCGGGAGGAACCGGCTTCGATGCGCTGTCGGTCGTCTCGCTGCCGAACGGTTTCGCGAAGAAGCTCGCGCTGCTCGGACTCGGCGGCGATGACACGTTGACCTCAAATGTCTTGGCGGGAACGTTGCTCGATGGCGGCGAAGGGAACGATTCGCTCGTCGGCGGAGCGGGCAAGGAGACGATGGTCGGCGGCAACGGCAACGACACGCTCATCGGCAACAGCGGCGACGACAGTCTCACCGGCGGTGCGGGAATCGACTTGCTCACTGGCAATCTCGGCAACGATGTCCTCACCGGCGACGCGAGCGACACGCTGATCGAATCGGGCGACGTCAACTTCACGATGACGGCGACTTCGTTGACGGGTCTCGGCACCGACAAACTCAGCGGCTTCGGAGCCGTGCGGCTGACCGGCGGCGCGAGCAAGAACCTCATCCGAATCAGCAATTTCGCTGGCCGAGTGACTTTGATCGGTGGCGGAGGAGATGACTCATTGGTTGGCGGTACGAGCGGCGCAACCTCGCTCGACGGTGGCAACGGCAACGACACGCTCACGGCGGGGACGGGTGTTGCGACGTTGCTCGGTGGAACTGGAGATGACTCTCTCACGGGAAGCTCGAAGGACGACCGACTCGATGGCGGTGCGGGCGTTGACAAACTTAATGGTCTTGCCGGTAACGACACACTGTTGGGCGGAACGAGTTTTGATCCCGATACGCTCATCGGCGGCAGCGGCAACGATTCGCTCGATGGCGGCGAGGCAGACGATTTACTCGACGGCGGCGACGGCAATGACACGCTGCTTGGCGGTGGCGGTTTCAAAACATTTCTGGGCGGGACTGGTTCTGATGTCCTTCGCGATAGCACCGAGACCGAGAACATTGTCATTGGCACGATCCTACAACAACCCACAAAACTCGCGCTGGTGAAGACCGGCGTTGAAGTCGTAACGTTTACCAGCATCGAACGACTCGAACTCACCGGCGGCTACGGTCCAAATTTATTCGACACGCAAGTCTTCACTGGGTTGGTGCGGTTGGACGGGGGCAATGGCGACGACACGCTCCTTTCTGGCAGCGGCAACGACACGCTCATCGGCGGCTTTCAGAGCGACTCGCTGAACTCCGGCGCGGGGAACGATGTCCTCTCCGGCGAACCGGCTGGTTCGTACTTCTTCGTCGGTGAGAATGGCAACGACACGCTCGATGGCGGACTCGGTACTGACACGCTCAGCGAAACGGGCGACGCCGACTTTGTGCTGACGAACTCGCAACTGACCGGCTTCGGTACCGACTCGCTCAGCAACATCGAAGCCGCGCGCCTGACCGGCGGCGACTACAACAACAAATTCGACGCGCGAGCCTTCACCGGCCCGACAACACTGATCGGCAATAACGGTGACGACACGTTGATCGGTGGCACAAACAACGACGTGCTCGACGGTGGCTCCGGAAACGACGGCCTCGCAGGCCTCGCCGGCAACGACACCATCACCGGCGGGGTCGGTTCGGACACTATCCTAGGCGGTCTTGGTAATGACTCGCTGACCGGTGGCCTCGATAGCGACACTGTCCTCGGCGAACTCGGCTCCGACAAAGTCATCGGCGACCTTGCTACTGGAGGGAGCACGTCCGTCGATAAGCTCGCCGGGGGCAACGGCACCGGCAAGAATACCGGCGACACCTTTGTTGGACTCACGAATGAGATCGACGAAACGTTTTCGCTGACGCCCGATTGGCTGACCTAAATTTGGAGTGCGGTAACTCGTCACCTCTTTGGGTTACAGCGAAGCTGCTTTCCCTCGTAACCAGAGGCGTCAGTGAAAGTGATCGCCCCAAGGTGATACCGGAGTGTCCTGAAACGTCAGTCCTCGCTGACGCTTCGGGTTACAAGCGAAGAAGAAAACCGGCTATGCCGAAAACCAAAGCGGTGATGACTCACCGCACACCAAGAGGGAACAGCGTTGTTGCCACGTCGTTTTGAATTGAAGTATCTGTTGTCAGAGCGTGTGGCTCAGGCAGTTCGTGATGCAGCAGGGCCTTACTTACAGCCGGACGAGTTCGCGGCCGAGAATCCGCGATCTGGATATCCCGTTTGCAGCTTGTATCTCGATTCACCCGCAATGACGTTGTTTCAACAAACGGTCGATGGTTGGGAGTCGCGTTACAAGTTGCGTATCCGTCTCTACGACAGCCAGCCCGACTCACCGGTCTTCTGCGAAATCAAACGACGACGCAATCAAGTCATCATTAAACAGCGAGTGGAAGCTCCTCGCGATCTCGTGGAACGAGCACTTTCCGGACAAATGCAATCTCTTCGCAGCAGCCGACCAGGACGCACCGTCACCTCAGAAGCTCAAGAAGTCTGGGACGAGTTTTGGCGACTGCGTGCCGAACTTCGAGCATCCGGCATCACCTACGTCGTCTATCGCCGTGAAGCGTATGTCGGCCGGAATGATGACAATGTCCGTGTCACATTCGATCGCGAGATTTGGGGCGCACCCTATCGGCCCGGCGAACCCTTGCTGGTTCCGACAACAGGCTCAGCAGCACTGATTCAAGGTGTCGTGCTCGAATTCAAATTCAACGAGCGATATCCCGCCTGGATGCACCAACTCGTGCAACAATTCGGCCTCGAACGTTGCTCGGTTCCGAAGTACGTCGAATGCGTCCGAGCCGGTCGCGCCTTTGGGATTCGATGACGAGTTACGGAATACAACCGGCATAACAGGTATCGCCAGTCGTTTATGTCGAAGAGATCAGTCAGGTTCTTCACGACATGGCCAATTCTTGACCTAAGAGAATTGTGAAGATTGGGAGACTCTCTTCCGTCGCTGAGCGAGAACCCTCGATGCCGCCATTTCTGGAAACGCTACTCAATTCCGACCACGGAGCACCGGCCCACGGGCTGGCTGGCGTCGTGTTTGGAATGCTGTTGGCATTACTGATTGGCCAGATCATCGGTTGGGTCTATCAGGCGACACATCGAACGCTGTCGTACTCGCAGACGTTCGTGGCCTCGCTGGTGGTAATGCCGCCGTTGGTCGGCTTGATGATGTCGCTGGTCGCCGGGAGCATCGCGTTGGCGTTCGGCATGGTTGCGGTCTTTGCAATGGTCCGCTTTCGAAATGTCTTGAAAGACACGCGCGACACAACGTTCGTACTGTGGGCGATTATCGAAGGCCTCGCTGTCGGGACGCAGCGTTATTCGACGGCGGTAGTCACCATGCTTTGCATGACGGTCGCGTTCGCGTATCTGCGACTGACTCTGTTCGGCAGCCGACACACTCACGACGTCTCGCTGCGTGTCTCTTTGATTGGTGATTTGCAACTGATGCAAGCGCAATTGCGGGAGATTTTGGATCGACACTGTGCTCGTATTCGAGCTCAATCGACATCCGCATTTGCCATGTCGAACGGCTCGTGCGAAGTGACTTACGCTTTGTTGCTGCGCGATCCCACTCGTCATGAAGAGTTACGACAAGAGTTGAATGAAGCCAACGGCTTCAGCAACGTGTCGCTGGTCGTGCATCACGAAGAATGGGAGATGTAGCTCATGCCGAGTCTGCCTCCATTCTCGACCTCCCTTCCATTGCCTGCGCCCAACGGAAAGAAGAGTCGCATTCCAACTCCGTGGGCGGTCCGTTCGCAGCGACTACGGCAGCGACTCCTTCCGCCGCTTGCCTTTATCGGGTTGGTGAGTGTAGTGCTGTGGATGTGGCATCAAGATATACCCGCTCCTCACGCGATCGGCGAAGTCGAAGCAATCCGCTCCATCATGACCGCCGGCGCGAATGGTTTGCTGAGCGAACCGGCCAAAGGACCACGTTGGCAAGTCTTGGACAAAGTCGAAGCCCACCAAATCCTCGCACGCTTGGACGATCCATTGTTGGCTCAACAGTTGGTCACACAACGAGCGGAACTCGAACGGATCAAGTTGGAAGTCGAAGCGGCAACAGCGAAGCTGTCGTTTGATTTCTCGAACCAGCAGCGCGATCACCTTCACGAACAAATCCGCTTGGCTTGGAAACGTGAGCAACGCCGCGTCACAGCATTGCAGACTCAAGTGCAACTCGCTGTCGATCGCATTCTTGAACAGCGTCTCGACGCTGCCGCTGATCGAGCGGAGAAACTCTTCCGACAATCGACGCCTTCGTTGCGAGCCGCCACAGAGTTGGAATCCATTCAAGCCCGGCTTGCCTGCGATGAAGTCGCCGCTCGCATTACGGCCAACGAGAAAACGCTCAGCGAACAACAACGCCAGATCGCTCAAGCCGAGACCGGCTACGACGACTACCCGCCGCTCCGCTTGCCTGAGGTTGCTCCGCTGCTCGCACCATTGCAAGCGGCGATCACAACACAAACATCACGTCTGGAGGAGGTCCGACAACAAATCGACGGGCTTGTGGTTCGAGCACCGTATGCCGGAGAAGTCGTCGGTATCCACGCCTGGCCGGGGCAACGTGTGAAACTCGGCGACCCAATCATTACGGTAGCCTCGCACGATCGCCGCTACATCGTCACCTTTGTTCGCGCTGATCAATCTTTGAATCCGGCCCCTACCGATCGTGTGCGAGTTCGCCGCCGACATTCGTTGTTGCATTCGGAAGAAGCGACAATCGAACAAGTCGGCTCCCAATTTGAACCAATCCCGCCCCAACACCTCCGCGATTCCCGACTCCCCGAATGGGGCATACTCGTCCGTATCGCACTTCCCAAACAACTCGCCGTTCGAGCGGGTGAGCTTGTCGAGTTGACCTTTCAAACGCGGTAGCTCCAATCCAGCGACAACGGCCTCTTGCCTTGAGGTCGCTTGAGATAATCGTCAGGAACGATCTCCTCTACGAACGACTGAAACAACACCAACCGGTCCCGCACAACCGGCGACGGAGCCAAGGTTATTTGGAGTGTCAACCGGCAGACGCTTGTTGTCGATAAAGAACCGGATCAACGACGGCCGCCATTTGAATCACGTCTAGGCTTCGTTGTAAAAACTGTGCGATCTTGCGAGCAGCGGATGCCGGATCACCGATCAAAGTCGCGTGCTGGCAATTCAAGACTTGCATGTCCGGACGACTGGCAAGCCATTCGTCGATCGACTTCAGATGCCGTTCGAAATGAATGGTCATCATTGCCGAATCCGGACCGGCCGGCTGATTCCGTCTCTGCAACATGATTTCTTGTGACCGAATGATCTCACTCAGATCGCGGCGCACAAAAATCACGCGATAGTCGAATCCAGTTGGCAGCGAAGGGAGCAAAGGGCTGACAACTTTCACCGCTCTCCCGTCCGCCTCGGCTAACCAAGTGGCGTCCCGCTCCAGAGTGCGGACTTTGGCGTATTCGAGATACCCGCACGGGTTGTCAGGATCGGCCGGACGGCACTCGTCACACAAAATCGGATGCCCGCCGGCTTGCAGCATCTGCATCACCAGCGAGGTGCCCGATCGGGGCAGACCGGAAACGACAGTAATCATGGACGACTCACAATTCCGGATGACTTCGTGGTGCGTCTGTTGAACGCGGAATTTGCTCAAGCGATCCGCACTCCGGCCAAGCGGCCCACAACCAATCCAAACACCATCATCAGCAACACGGCGGCGACGGGCCAAGGGATCTTCGAATAGCCGATGCAAATCTCTCGCGGCGGATACCAAACTTCAATCCGTCGAATTGGCCCAACCGTTGGCAACGGCGACTCGGACGGATTCAGCCATTGGGAAATGAATCCGTGCCTTTCGCGACGCACCGACGTGCGGATCAGGTCCGTTCCGGCGACGAGACTCTTTCGTTCGGATCGGCCGTCAATCGTCACTTCGACCCAACCGACTCCAGCGTCCGAAGCGACAACTCGCCACGCGATTTCATTCTGGGCCGAAATTCGCACGGCGGGCGAATCGACACGCACCATCTTGGCCGTGGAGATCGTGGCGGACGTGCTAAGGACTGGCTGCGAGTGGTCTAATTGCACCACGATCACCACTGACTCACCGACCTTGAGTGGCCGGCGATCGAACCACGATTCTAGTTGCACAAAGATCAGCAACAGCGGCACGGTCGCGATCAGGATCGGTATGAGAAAATGTCCCAGGTACGTCAGATTGGCGGCGAGAATCCGGCCGCAAGCGGTCAAGCTGACTCGGAGATCGTGTTGGAACAGAAGCAGCTCTAACGCTCGTGCGAGAAAGCGATTTCGTGAGCGACGAATCTCGACCTGATTCGAGGTGACTCGGAAGATCGCCACCAGCAACACAGCCGTAAGCAACGACACGACCACTAATCCAGGCCACGGCGACACGCCGCTCCACGGCCACATGACCAAATCCGCGACACCGTTCAGCAGGCGATTGATGATTTCCATCACGCGATGTACCCCAGCCCTTGCAGCCGCTTCCGCACTTCTTCCTCCGAGTGAGCCTGCTCAATTTCGGCTGCGGCCTTTTCCAGAATGTGCGTGATGAATTCATCGACCGTGCTGTAGCCAGCCACTTGCGCGGCGACTTGCAACTTCTCGTACAACGCACGGTCGAGTTTCACTTTTGGTTCAAACATGACTGTTGGGCCAATACTAGCACGACGCGCAAGTGAGTGGTTCAGGCAGATATCACTCGCTTGCGCGTCGTGCTTCTCGCAACCAGAGCGATCTGCCGGTCATCGTATCGGGGATCGGAGCTTGAAACGCTTCCAAAATTGTCGGGGCGAGGTCTTCCAGACGCGGAGTTCCTGGTGGCAGAGCACGGCTGCTGAGCAGGACTCCGGGAACGAATTGCGGATCGACGCAGTGATCGCCGCTCCAAGCTTCCGTATTGTCGAGCACATGTTGCCGAGGAAAACCGCCGAGGATCGTATCCCACGACGCCCGATAGTGCCGGTGATAGCCCACGATCAAATCGGGAGCGTCCGCCGCGTGCGGGCCAGAGTACACCTCCGATGACCGGAACACGTTCGCGATCACCGGCTCGCCCGTGTCGGGATCGCGAATGTCTTTCAGCTTCGTGGCGAGTTCCCGCGCGAGTTCGTTGGCTTCCGTCTCTTTCACCAGTCCGTAAACTTCCCGTCCCACTCGATTCAAAAACAAACCATTCAGCCCGACGCCGAACGCTCGGCTCCGTTTCCAATCGACACCTTGAAATTGCGTTGAACCGGCGCGAACCGGCGCGCCGCTGGTCCGCAGATAGCCGTTGTCGAGCAGCCACGAATTGAGATTGAACTGCCGGCGAAACGAAGTGAATCCGTGGTCCGACATCACGATCAACCATGTCTTGTCGTCGAGCCGTTCCATCGCCTTGCCGATCGCGCGGTCCACTTTCTCGTACAGCGTCGCGATGAAATCCCCCTGCGACTCCGCCAGCGCCGGCGAATACAGCGGATGTCTGGGGTCGATGGTCCGCCAGAACATGTGCGAACTCAGATCGAGCGTTGAAAAATAGAAGAACAGGAATCCGTCGCGGAACCGCGCCAGCTCATGCTCAAAGAACCGCATCCGCTCGTCATGCACGAACATCGCTTGCTCACGATACTCGCCGGCATCGAGCACGCCGTGAGTCAAAGCGTGCGTGTCTTCGACCAAGCCTTGCGTGTAGAAGTAACCCAACTCGCGCACCAGCCGCTTTGAATAATCGGGCGGCGTCGATAACGGCAACGACGGGTCGGCCGGGTCGATGTTGATCGGCGACACATACAACCCGAACGGCTCATGCACGCTTTTCAAATACAGCCGGCAGATTCCCGACGCCTCCACCGCATACGGCAACAACGGAAATTTGACGACCACCCAGTCGCTCCACTCCCCCTCCTTCAGGATCAACGTCCGATCCTGAACGACAATCCGAACCACGGCTTGTTCTGGATCGCGATACACGGTGAGCAGCACTTCGGCCTGTTCTTGATCGGCCGAAAATTCATTCACCGGCCCGCGAAGGCGGCATTCGATCACATGCTCTCGCGCCGCGACTTGCTCGATCCGCCCGCCCGAAACGTCGCGTGTACGAGCGGCGGAATCGTCGGTGAACCAAGTGAATGTGCCGTAGCCACCTTGCAAATCGGGCGTTCCCATGCCCGACAGAGTCGTCGCTTCGCCCTCGGTCGGTGGAAAGTTGGCTGGCATTCGAAAGACGGTGCAGTTGACACCGTGACGTTGCAGCTCGTCCCACAGCGTGGCTCCGTGCCGCCGATTGCGCAACTGGGCGGGTGCTGTCGGAATCAAGAACTTGCCGATCTTCACCGGACTGCCGCCCGGCTCCAATCGACTGGTCGAATGAAACAACTGCATGGTCCGCGGATCACGGGCGATGAAATCGAAAATCCCGTGTCCACCCGGATTCGTTCCGGAAATGAAGTTCGACCAAGCCACCGGACTTTGCGGCGGGTTGCTGGTTGCCAGCGGACTGAACGAACCCTGTTCGATGAGCCGCCGACAGTTCGGCATCCGGCCTTCCTCAATGAAGCGTTTCAACAGCACGGGGTCCATGCCGTCCACGCCGAGCACGATCATGCGAGCGACATCGCCACGTTTCCCCGAACTCACCGGCCGCCCGCATCCCGCCGACAGGGCCAACGCTCCTGAAGCGAGTAAAAACTCACGGCGAGAAACTTCGTGCGAAGGATTTCGTGACAACCGACTCATGCTTTGACCTCACCGCGAGTCAGCGTCAATGGCTTGCCGTCGAGATAACCCGGCAACGGGACGCCGAACAATTGCAGGATCGTCGGCGCGAGGTCCATGATCGACGCTTGCGTTCCTTCCGGCAGTTTCCGATTCAGAAACAACACGCCGGGAACAAGCTCCGGATCGACGCAATGATCGCCGCTCCAGAACCGGTCGTTGTCATGAAACAGCGCTCCGTCGATCTTGCCCACGGCATTTTCCCAAGACGCGCGGTATCCCTTTTCATATCCCACGACGAGGTCCGGCCCGTTGGAAACGTACGGCCCGTGATACTTCTTGTGGCAATCATGAACGGCTCGAATCGCGCGCCGGTCTCGCTCGGCATCATGCAGTCCAGTCAACTGGTCGGCAATCTCTTGGCGTAGTTGGGCTGTCTCGGCTGCCGGAACGATTCCTTGCGACTCTCGTCCCACTTGGTTGATGTAAATCCCGCTCAGCCCAAACGCGTATGCTCGCGTGCGCGACCAATCGACTCCCGCCAGATAGTCGCCCGCTTCGACTCCCTCTTTGGCCGCGAGATATCCATTTTCGCGCAACCAGGTGTTGAGATTCACGCCCCGGCTGAAGTCACAAAAACCGTGGTCCGAAAGAACCACGAGGACCGCGTCATCATTCAACTCCGCCGCGACCCGGCCCACGAGCGCATCCATCCGCTCGTACATTTCGTCAATCACGCCTCGATGCCGCTCACAGTCGCGGCCTCGGTTCGCGGGATGATCGGCAACGTCGTGCCGATAAAACATGTGCTGAATCCGATCCGGTCCGTCGAACACACACACCGTCAATCCACGCTGCATCCGCCGCAGCGAATCGAACAGC
>JAPLNX010000105.1 GCA_026400935.1 Planctomycetia bacterium
ACGGAAGCACAATTCGTCGAGAGCGTCCGCGGTTGCGGCCTCGTTCATTTGGCCGCTCACGGACTCGTGGATGAGCGATATGGCAACCTCTTCGGAGCGATCGCACTCACGCCACCGATGGACGCAACGTTGAACGAAGGGAACGACGGATTCCTGTCGTACAACGAAATCCTGCAACTGCCGCTCGCCGATTGCGAACTGGCCGTGTTGAGTGCCTGTCAAACCAACGTCGGTCCCGATCGCCCGTTAGAAGCGGGATCTACCTTGGCTCAAGCGTTCTTGGCGGCAGGCGCTCGTCGAGTCATCGCCAGTCACTGGAAAGTCTCCGATGATTCGACCGCCGAGCTCGTCGCTGGCCTCTTTGAACGGCTCGCCGATGATTTGGCAAAGTCCGATCGCTTTGATGTGACTTCTTCGCTGCACGAAGCGAAGCTAAAAGTGCGTAACGATCCACGCTGGCAGGCCCCGTTCTATTGGGCTTCGTTTGTGTTGCTGGGACCAAGTCATTGAGACTTTCTCGATGAGTTAAAGGGAGCAGGAGGAACTCGTCATGAAGCCTTCCATTTACCTCGAAACGAGCGTGATCGGCTGCTTGGCCATGCGTCTGAGTGGTGTGCTGCGGATTGCGGCCAATCAGCAAATCACACGCGACTGGTGGGACAATCATCGAGAACGATACGACCTGTTCATTTCACGTTACGTGGTCGATGAATGCTCGCGAGGTAATCCGGTTGCCGCTCAAGAACGACTGGTCTTTTTGAAAGATATCCCTCTGTTGGATGTCGACGATTCGACAAAAACGCTGGCGAATGCCCTCCTGGCTAAGGTTCCGTGTTCCGTTGCCACCCAAGGCGGCCGTTGACGCCGTGCATATTTCGGCAGCCGCGTTGAACGGCATCGAATTCTTGGTAACGTGGAACTGCAAACACATCGCGAACCCGGCCTTGAGAATGAGAATCGAGTCCGTCTGTCGGGAAATGAATTGCGAACCTCCCGTGATTTGCACTCCGCAAGAACTCTTGGAGATCAACGATGCATACTGACCCGATTGTTGAGGAAATCCGCAAAATCCGTGATGAAATTGCCGCCAAATTCAATTACGACGTTGACGCCATCGTGGAAGACGCGCGACAGCGCGACCTTCTTGGTGATCGGCCGGTCGTTCGTCGAGCACCTCGCCCGCCGATGAAGCCGAACGTTCTGCCAGCGAAGACCGCTTGAATCTCAGCAGCGTCACGAGGCGGTCATGGTTCAGTTTCAATATCCCGAACTGCTGTTGTTGGCGATTCCGCTGGGGTTCGCGTATCGGAGGTGGGGGCGAGCGAGGGGAATGACCGGCGTTTTGCGGGTGACGTTGTTGTTGCTGCTGCTGCTGGCGTTAACGGGGCCGCGGTGGAATCTTGGTGGTGAGGGGATCGACGTTGTCGTCGTGGCCGATCGTTCGCGGTCACTGCCGGGGAATGCGGACGAGTCGATTCGGTCGTTCATTCGCGATCTGGAAAAGAATCGGAAGTCGGGTGATCGAGTTGGGCTCGTCACGTTCGGTAGTCGAGCGGAAGTTGAGCACACGCTCAACGCGAGTAGTGAGCAGGGGGCTTACACGCGGCCGGTGATGCCGGACGGTTCAGATTTGAATGACGCGATTGCGGCGGCGCTCAACTTGATCGAGCCGACTCGGCCGGCGCGAATTCTGGTGATGTCAGACGGTGAGGCGAACGGGGCGTCGCCGTTGACTGCGGCGCGGCGTGCTCGCGAGATGGGGGTGCCGGTTGATTTTCGGTTGTTTGAACGGAACCGGATCGGCGATATCGCGATCGAGTCGATTGCGTTGCCGGAAGTTATTTCGCCACGCGAACCGTTTCAGTTTGCGGTTTGGGTTCATGCCAGTCGTGAGGCTCACGGGGCGGTTCGAGTGCTGCGTGATGGCGAGGAAATCGCGAAGCTCGAAAAGGATTTTCTGCCGGGTCTGAACCGCGTGCTGTTTCGCGATCTGCTCGAAGACGGCGGGCTGAAGAATTACTCGGCTGTGTTGGAAGTGGAAAACGATCCGCTCGAAGAGAACAACTTCGGAGCGGGGGTTGTGCGCGTGGAGGCGGCTCCGCGAGTGCTCGTGTTGAACGCCGACGGTGCGGAAGACAATTTGATCCGCGCGTTGCAGTCGGCTCGGTTGCCGGTTGATGTCGCGAAGTCGAAGTCGCATCCGCTGACGCTCGATTCGCTCGAACGATACCGTGCGGTGATTGTCGAGAGCGTCCCGGCGGCGGACTTCGGGCGGCTGAAGATGGAGCGTTTGGCTCAGTACGTCGAAGACCTCGGCAGCGGTTTACTGGTGACAGGTGGTGAGCGGAGCTTCGGTGTCGGTGGTTACTTCAAGAGTCCGCTCGATGACATCCTGCCGGTGTCGATGGAACTGCGTGAGGAACATCGCAAAAACCGCGTGGCGATCGCAGTGGCACTCGACCGTTCGGGGAGCATGGCTGTTCCGGTCAAGGGAGGCAAAGTGAAGATGGACCTCGCGAACCTCGGCACTGCCGAAGTCGTGAAGATGCTGTCACCACAGGACAAGATCGCTGTGATTGCCGTCGATAGTTCGCCGCACGTGATTCAAGATTTGCGAACCGTCGATGATCCGGAAGCGATCTGTTCGCAGGTGCTGCGCATTCAGAGCATGGGAGGCGGCATCTTCGTTTACGAGGCGCTCGTCGCGGCGGGCGAACAACTGATGAAGGCGGGGGACTATCAGACTCGGCACATCATTTTGTTTTCCGATGCCTGCGACAGTGAAGAGCCGGGTGCGTATGCCGCACTTTTGAAGAAGTACACGGACGCTGGAATCACCGTCAGCGTGATTGGGCTTGGTACCGACCACGACATTCACTCCGATTTACTGAAGGACATCGCGAAGCTCGGCGGCGGCAACATCATGTTTAGCAATGATCCCGAAGAGCTTCCGCGCCTCTTCACGCAAGACACGATGAGCATCGCTCGCAACACATTCATCAAGCACGACAAAGAATTGCATCCGGCTGACGGCATTCATGGCAAGATGCTTGCCGATGCGCGATTGATGGGCGACTTTGGTTCGTCCGCATTCCCGCCAACGCTGGGTTACAACTTGAGCTACCTCAAGCCGGAAGCGACCGGTGGAGTGGTCTCGACTGACGAGTACAACGCGCCATGGTTGGCGTTTTGGTATCGCGGATTAGGGCGAGTCGCCGCTTTGTCGATCGAAGTCGATGGCCCGCACACCGGGGCGTTCAAGTCATGGGATGACTACGCGGATTTCTTAGTGACGCAAACCAGATGGCTGCTCAACAGCACTTCGCCCGATGACGTGTTTGTGACGACTCAACACGAAGGCCAAGAGGCGATCGTCAACGTGGAACTCGACCCAGAGCGTGGTGAGAAACACCGTTCGCATGCTCCGACATTGTTTGTTATTCCGCCGGGTGATGAGCGGACAAAAACCTTTTCGCCGGATTTCATTTGGACTGGTCCAAACTCGCTCCAAGCGCGGTTTCGCTTAGAGCAAACAGGAACGTATCACACGCGAATCAAAGCAGCAGGGAAAGGCTCGCGTGAGTTTGCTCGGGGGCCGAGCGTGACGCTGCCATACTCGCCAGAGTTCGCTCCAAGGCAAGGATTGCCCTCCGGTCGCGAGCTACTCTCGGAAGTGGCGAAGCTCTCGAAGGGACGCGAGCGAACCGACATCGTGTCGGTTCTGGCCGATCCACCGCGAAGTCAGCAAACTCGAACCCTGTTACCGTGGTTGTTCGTTGCGAGCTTGATTGTGCTGTTGCTGGAAATCGCAGGTCGCCGCTTATCTTGGTGGGAAACATTTCCGTGGTGGCGGCGATCAGTCGTTACGCAGGAAGCCGAGGAGGTTGCAGCTCCCCGCAGACAGGCAGTTCCGTCATGGTGGGAGAGCCTGCGACTGGCACGTGTTCGGAAGCGTTCTACGACGGTTGCGGCATCGACCCGAAAAACGATGACGCCCTCCGATTCGAGTCGGGCTCCGACTCCTCAAGCCACAACACCGAAACCGGTTTCGGCTGGTGATTTGTTTGAGCAGGCAAAGAAGCGAGCTTCCCATCGCCTCAAATGAAAAATTCTGCCACAGTAGTCGCCAAGTTTCTTATTTCATTCCAGCACGACGCGCCAGCGAGTGGTTTTGTCCAACCAGCGAACGTTCCTGACGCGTCGTGCGTGTGTCTTTATGAGTTTGTCATGTTTCCTGTTCGACAAATCCCCTTGATTGCGATCCTGCTGTGTGGGTTTGTCGCGATCATCCTGTCGACCGAACGAGTCACGGCTCAAACGCCACCGGCGACGAAGGCCGCACGAGTACTGGCGAATCTGCAAGAGCAGCATCGAGCCGCTTATGTCCGAATGGCGGAAGCTTTGGAGCGGATCGCTCAGATCTGCGAAGAGCGAAACCTCAACGTGATCGCGATGCAAGTTCGCCGCATCGCTCAGCCGGTCGATCCGGACATGCTGCGGTTTGAGCCGTTACCACGCAGCATTCAGCCACCGATCTCTCCTGATCTATCGGATGAAGAACGGGAATGGCGCACGCAACTGAGGGATTATCGTCGAGAGTACGCGAAGCAGCTTGATTTGCTCGCTCAACAAGCGGTGAAGAGCAAGTTTCCGAGTTACGCGTTTCAACTAGTTCGCGAAGCTGTCTTGCACGACTCAGATCATGAACGTGCTCGACGGTTGCTTGGCTACGTGCGATACAAAGATGAGTGGGTTTCTCCGTTTGAACGACAGCGGCTCGATAAAAAAGAGGTTTGGACCACGCAATTCGGATGGCTGCCAGCGGCTCACGTCGAGCGTTACCAAAGTGGCGAACGGTTCTATCTGGGCAAATGGATGTCCGCCCAAGCAGAAGCGAATCAGCGTCAGGACTTCAGCAAGGCTTGGGAGATTCGGACGGAACACTATCGGTTGAAAACAAATCACAGCCTTGAGCGTGGGGTCGAATTGGCAACCGCACTCGAAGAATTCCATCGCTTTTTCCAGCAAACATTTGCCGCGTTCTTCGACACGCCGCAGCAACTTCAAAAGTTGTTTGCGAGCACGACCGTGGCACAACGTCCGCTGAAAGAGCCGTTCCAAATTCACTTCTTCAGCTCGCGTGATGAGTACATCTCAAAGCTGAAAGCGAGGTATCAAGGCCAAATTTTGGCACTGAGCAACGGCGTTTACGACACCGACGACCGCATCGTTTACAGCTTTGAAAATCCAGGAAATCCGGCAGAAACGACGATGTATCATGAAGCGACGCATCAGTTGCTTGCGGCACATCTGAAGCCGAGTCCAATGATCGCCAACCGCGCGAACTTCTGGCTGATCGAAGGGTTTGCGTGTTACATCGAATCATTCCAACGACAACAAGGACGGTTAACGTTGGGTGATCCGCGGTGTATTCGTTTTGCGACAGCACGTGAACGTCTCTTGAAAGACGGCTATTATATGCCGTTGCAGGACTTCACTCGCTTGGGCAAAGACGCCTATCAAGCACACCCGCGTTTGCAAAACAACTACAGCCAAGCGGCAGGCATCGTCCACTTCCTCATGCACTACGACAAAGGTCGCTATCGCGACGACCTCATCGAACACCTGCGGTTGATCTACCAACAAGCCGAACAAGGAAACTCGGTTCCCACGCTCGCAGACCTGACCGGTACCGACTTCAAAATCCTCGATCAGCAATACACGGAGTTCTCAAAAGCGCTGTCACAAGCGTTACAAGAACAGTTCGCTCAGCAGCTGTGATTTGATTTCTCCGTTACCTCGACGCGATCGACGGCATCGAAGTAGCGTCGATAAACTCGGTGCAAGCACTTTCCTGAAGGGCTGACTATGTCCAAATACCGTTTCTTCCTGTGTTCCGTCACCAACGCGGCTTTGTTCGCAGGGTGCGCTCAAAGCCAGCCTATGGTCGACGCCTCGAAAGCCACAATCAGCGATGCTCAATCCACTCAGGAGTCTCATTCCATGAATACAACCTCTCCATCCGGTACTTCGTCTGATGACAATTCTCCGCAAGCAGAAGATGGCTTGTTACCGATCGCGGCCAATGACGCGGAATGGCAAAAACGTTTGACCGCTGAGCAATTCAAAGTCACTCGCCGAAAAGGAACAGAACGAGCTTTTACCGGTGCGTTGTGGGACAACCACGAAACAGGCCTGTATCGCTGCGTCTGTTGCGGTCAGCCGTTGTTTCATTCAAAAGCCAAATTTGAATCGGGGACCGGTTGGCCAAGTTTCTACGAGCCTATTGCGTCCGAAAAAGTCGGCGAGGTTGTGGATAAGACTTGGTTCGCCACTCGTACCGAAGTTGTCTGCGGTCGTTGCGACGCACATCTCGGCCATGTTTTCGAAGACGGACCGCAGCCAACGGGATTGCGATACTGTATGAACTCCGCTGCATTGCAGTTTGAAAGGCGAGCAGAGACAGAAGCGAAGTAAGTACTCAATCTGAGCGTTTTCAAGAAAAATGATTTCACCACCAATGCGTAAAGAACGCGAAGAGTCACAAAGAAATCAGGAAGCTGACCGTTTCTAAAGTCGCCCTGCATCACGGCTATTAAGACCTGTTTTTGGAGTCTTCCTTCGCATACTTTGCGCCTTAGCGGTGAAACCGGCTCAGTTTGAGTAAGTAAAGCGCGAAGTCGCAAATAGGTAACCGTCATCACTCCGCGAACATGTCTGAAATGCCTGAGCGTTTTCTCGCCTGGCATGGTCATTGAGCGTGCCACTCGCTTGCGATGAAAGCACAGCCCGTCTTTACTTCCGACGTTCCAAGTCATCCGAATCGGAGTCGTCGCCAGTGTCTGATACATCGCCACCGGAGTCTGATCTCGCTGCTGTCGCGAAGCTCGCGGAGAGCTATCAGCGCGTCACACATGAGCTTGGCAAGATCGTCATCGGGCAGCAAAGAGTCGTCGAAGAATTGCTGATCGCGATGTTAGCGGGTGGGCATTGCTTGCTCGTCGGTGTTCCGGGACTCGCGAAGACTTTGATGGTTCGAACGCTGGCTGACACGCTCAGTCTGTCATTCAATCGCATTCAATTCACACCGGACCTCATGCCTGCCGACATCACTGGGACTGAGGTCATTCAAGAAGACAAACTCTCAGGCACGCGTGATTTGCGATTCTTGCCCGGTCCTGTGTTCGCACACGTGTTGCTAGCCGATGAGATCAACCGCACTCCGCCCAAGACGCAAGCGGCGCTGCTCGAAGCAATGCAGGAAAGGCAAGTGACCGTCGGAGGTAAGCGACACGTGTTGCCGTCACCCTTTTTCGTTCTCGCAACACAGAATCCGATCGAACAAGAAGGGACTTATCCGCTGCCCGAGGCGCAACTCGATCGGTTCATGTTACAGGTCAACGTCGATTATCCGACCGAGGACGAAGAGTTCGAGATCGTTCGGAGCACAACGAGTAACCTACACGCAACGGTCAACAAAGTGCTCGGGGTCGAAGAGGTGTTGCAACTGCAAGAGATCGTGCGCCGAGTTCCGGTAGCCGACCATGTCATTCGTTACGCACTGCAACTCACTCGGCTGACTCGACATGTTGAAGGAGTGTCATCGACGATCAACATTGTGCCGAACTTCGTGAATGATTTCGTCACTTGGGGGGCAGGGCCACGTGCAAGCCAGTGTTTGATTCTCGGGGCAAAAGCACGAGCTGTTCTGCACGGTCAAACGCACGCCACGATTGAAGACGTGCAAGCGGTCGCGGCACCGGTATTACGGCATAGGCTCGTTTTGAACTTTCATGCCGAAGCCGAAGGGCTTACGTCGGATGTCCTTGTGCAACGCTTGATCGAGCACGTCCCAACCGGTCCAAGCGGCAGTGAGAAAGCCGAAGCCGGCATTTGGAAACGCACGTGATCGCGATTTTTCCTTATCTTTTTGTCAGATCATTTTGAATTGTCGGCAAAAAGATGATGAGTAAAATCAGACGTGCCATGCTGGCTTATTCTTTTCCGCGAGACGGCAACTTTCCATCGGGGGCTCGATGCGGTTCGAAGACTGTGCGGCGGGAGTTTTCAGCCAAGCGACCAATCTCGCAGATTTCGCGGAATAGCGCCTCTTGCGAACGATGTGGGGCGGACTTGCCTTGCTTAACGCGCGAGTAAGTTCCGTCGCCGAGCAGCTTTTTAGCTTTGACGTTGTCGTCGAAATAAGCTTCTAAGATTGAAATCAAACGCGCTCGACACGCCTTGTCTTCAACGGGAATCAGCAATTCCACGCGACGGTCGAGGTTTCGTGGCATCCAATCGGCGGACGAAATAAAAACCCGCTCGTCCCCACCGTGGTAGAAAAAGAACAGCCGAGCGTGTTCGAGAAAGCGATCGACGATGCTCACGACCGAGATGTTTTCGCTCAGCCCTTTCACTCCAGGGCGCAGGCAGCAGATACCCCGAATGTTGAGCCGGATTCTTACACCCGCTTTGGAAGCGGCATACAACGCGTCGATGATTGCGGGATCAACCAACGAATTGAGTTTCGCAATGATGATCGCCTTCTGACCTTGTTCTTTACGTTGCGTTTCCGCTTCGATCATTTCCAGCAATTTCGGACGCATGCCGAGAGGGGCCATTTCGAGTTTGCGAAATCGCTGCGGCTGTGAGTAACCGGTTATCGCGTTAAAGAAGCTCGTCGCGTCAGCGCCGAGTTCTTCATCGCGCGTCATGAAGCTAACGTCGCTGTATAGCCGCGCTGTGATTTCGTTGTAGTTGCCCGTCCCGAAATGGACGTACCGCGCGATTCCTTGCGGTTCGCGACGAACAATAACCATGCACTTCGCGTGCGTCTTCAATCCTTTGACGCCGTAAATGACCTGAGCTCCGGCCATTTCCAGGCTGCGAGCCCATTCGATGTTGCGAGCCTCATCAAAACGGGCTTTCAACTCGACAATCGCGGTGACGTACTTCCCTTTTTCAGCCGCTCGTTGCAGCGCCGCGACGATCGGACTGTTGCGACTCGTGCGATAAAGAACCTGCTTGATTGCCAACACGTCGGGATCATCTGCCGCCTCTTCGAGCAGTCGCAGAACTGGCTCAAAGCTTTCATACGGATGAAACAACATCAGATCTTGCCGCTGCAAAACTTGAAACATGCTCGATCCGAGATCAACGCTCGGTGACGGTTGCGGCGGCCAAGATTCATATCGCAAATGCTCAAAACCCGACCGATCGGTGAGCTGCATAAACGCCGACAAATCGACCGGTCCAGGCACGACGTACACAGCTTCGTTCGGAATTTTCAACGCGGCCTGTAAGAACGCGAGCAACGGCGTCGAGGCTCGATCGGAAATCTCCAAACGCACACATGCAGCGGTGCGTCGTGCTTCAAGGACTTCTTCCATCTCGGCGAGCAAATCAGCAGCAAGGTCTTCACGAGCACTCAAATCGGCATTGCGAGTCAACCGAAAAGGGACGCATTCGCGAATTGGCTCGCCGGGGAAAAAACGATCGACGAACTGAGCGACGACGTCTTCTACCAACATGAATTCGTGCCCCCCTTCTGAAGGCAGCGTCACGAATCGCGAAGTCCCTTTGCCGAATGGAATGATTGCAAAGCGGGCAAGTTTTTCTGGATCACCGGGTGATGGTTCAAGATGTACGCAAACGTTGAGTGTTTGATTAGCAAGCAACGGAAAATCGTCCGACGAAGTGACCGCCATCGGCGTCAGTACGCTGGCGAGTTCGCCGTCAAAAATTTGTTCGACCAGTTTGAGTTGTCGCGAAGTCAACTGGGTCCGAGGAACAACTTCTGTTGCCGCCGATACCTCGTCAGCACTCTTTAAGGCGGTCATCGACTTGGCGACCTCGCTGACCGTGAGGGACGCGATCGAGCCACTACTCGACTGAATGTTGCGAATCCCGGCCGCCGTCAATTTCGGCAGCAAATCATCAAGAAAGCAGGCGTATTGCTCGACGACCATATGATGAGCGCGAGCGCCGATCTGCTCAAGTTGCTGCACCGGAGTCAGCCCCACCGGATCGGGTTTAGAACTTCCCTGCGCGACCAACATCTGCAAGCTACCAACGCGCACCATGAAGAACTCATCGAGGTTCGACGCCGTAATAGCCAAAAATTTGAGCCGCTCCAGCAACGGCACCGACACATCTTGAGCTTCCGCAAGGACGCGCTGGTTGAACTCCAACCAACTCAATTCACGGTTTAGATACTTGGATACGGATTCAGTCATGGTGTGCATCAAAGTTTGCAAGAGACGAAACAGCCTGACGTCAAAAACGCCACTTTGACGTGGAGTGTAACGTAACGGGCAATTGTTAAACTGCCAAAGCTAACGTTGAGTCATCATTGAGGTCGAATGCGAGATGTTCATGACTACGGAGATTCAGAAGACTTGGAATGACGTAGCCAGCCATTGGGACGATTGGGGACCGCCGCTGCGGCCGTGTCGCGAAGACGTGCAGTTGATGCGAAATCATGTCATCCATTGGCTCGGGAAGAATCCTGTCGGCAAGTTACGAATCTTTCTCTGCGGCGTGACGCCGGAGATCGTCACGATGGACTGGCCCTGCTCGATTGAATTGACGGCAATGGATCAATCGCAACGAATGATCGACGCCGTCTGGCCCGGTGATCTTCCGAGCATGCGACGAGCGCTGGTGGGTAATTGGTTGCAGCCGGAGCTTGAACCGCATTCGCACGATGTGGCATTCAATGACGGCGGCTTTGGCTTCTTTGATCATCCCGCCGGTCTGCGAGAGTTACTTTCGTCGATTCGCTTCCTAATCCGGCCTGGAGGTCTCTTCGTCGGCCGAAACTTCGTGCAGGCCGATCAACGTGAATCATTGCCGGATGTTTTGGCTGCAGCACGCTCCGGAAGGATTGGTAACTTTCATTGTTTCAAATGGCGTTTGGCGATGGCACTGCAACCGAACGTGGTCGAGGGAATTCAGCAGCACGACATTTGGCACGCTTGGACGGCTGCGGAAATTGATCCCACGCAACTTCCGCAGCCAGGTTGGTCAGAGCGAGCAGTTCGGACAATCGAATTTTATCGCGACAAACCAGCGATACTTCGGTTTCCGACATTGGCTGAATTTCACGAATTGCTGACTGAAAGCTTTGATGAAATCGAAATCTGCTACGGTCACTATGAGTTGAGCGACCGCTGCCCGATCGTTTCCGCGAGACCAAAACCGAGTGTCGGCGCGTAGCAGGATTCCACATCAGATCATTCACCACCGCCGGGGGGGCAATTGGACGAACGATCGCAGACGTTGCTTGAAATCTACCCGGCCAGTAACTTCATGCCCTCATCGAGCCGAGTTTGTGGCACGACGACCCGGCTGATCTTCTCTGCCGGGATTTAACTGTCTCACCTCAATTGATCAGGAGTGTTGTGCATCGTGGCGAAAGAAAAGAACGCTGAAGTCCTCAAGGCTGAACCATCACTTGAAGTAGAAACTCCGGTCGCGGCCGGGACTCCTGTGCAAGCCCAGCAACAAACATTGACAGTTGATGACACTCACTCAACAGCGAGCTATGCCAACTTCTGTCGCGTGTCGAGTACACCGGAAGAATTGATCCTCGACTTGGGACTCAACCCAAATCCATTCGCTCAAGGTGAAGTGACGATTCATGTCGGTCAGCGGATCATCATGAATCACTTTACCGCCAAGCGATTGCTGCAAGCACTCGCGGTGACATTGCAACGCCACGAGCAAGCCTTCGGCACACTCGAAACCGACGTCATGCGCCGGTTGAAATCGAATTAGTGGCGAATCATTTTTGCTGTGCCTCTCGGCGAGTTGGCCAGCGCAGCATCTCAGCCGACAGCGTCGGCGCTGGTTATTCCAGCGCCGACTTTTTTCTGTTTCTAGCCAGTTTGTCAGTACCCTGAGCAGACTTTTCGGAGCGGCACCATGAGCGACATGCAGTCTGATTCCAATGACGAAGACAACGAGAAACCTGACCACGAAAACCGCGATGTCGTTAGTCAAGAAGTGCAAAACACGCACATTGGAGCGTTGGTCCCCGAGAAGGTCGCGTCGGGCGTTTTCACAACCGGTGCCGTGGTGCTCAACGGACCGCAGGAGTTTATTCTCGATTTCCTGCTGCGTATGTCGAAACCGCAACAAGTGGCCGCCAGAGTCGTGTTGCCACCGAATGTGGTGCCGCGATTTATCGCCGCACTGCGAGAGAATCTCAATAACTACACAACGCGATTTGGCAATCCGGTCATGCCTGGAACTCCTGCTCACCCAATGTGCCCACCGGCTACAGCAGAGGCATTTCAGCAGCAAATGCAGCAACCGCAGCAACAAGGGAGCGCGCAGGAACTTTACGAACAACTCAAGATCAAAGACACCGACTTATGTGGTGTCTATGCAAACGCCGTGATGATCGGCCACACGGCGACGGAGTTTTTGTTCGACTTCATTACGACATTCTTCCCGCGATCGGTTGTCTCGGCCCGCGTCTACATGGCCGCTCCGAACGTACCCCGTTTGTTGGAATCTTTGACTCATTCGTTTGATCAATTTCAACGCAAGATGCAACAACCGCCTCCGCAAAAACCTCTCGACGATTTGCTCTGAAAATAGCCTGACAAACTCACCACATACGTGGTGAATTTGGAGGTGCCGTTGAAGGTTCTGTTATTTATGTCCGAGCAGCGTTCCCAACCGTTAGTTGACGAAAATCCGAAACAGCGCAATTGGGTTTGGCGGACCATTCAGATTGTTTTACAGCTGCTGTTTTCATTGTTTCTACGATATCGCGCTCATGGCCATCGTGAGCTTGAGCAGCATTCTGGAATGCTGTTTCTGATCAACCATCAGAGTTTTCTTGATCCATTGCTCGTCGGATTGCCGTTGTCACGCCCTGTTTGCTTTCTGGCTCGCGACTCATTGTTTCGAGTCCCAGTAGTCGGCTGGGTTTTGCGATCGACCTATGTGATGCCCATCAATCGAGAATCGGCTTCGACTGCCGTGATGAGGCAATCGATTGCGAAGCTGCGAGCAGGTTATTGGCTCGGAATATTTCCCGAAGGAACTCGCAGCGTCGATGGCCAGTTAGGCGAGCTCAAACCAGGCTTCCTCGCGATCGTTCGTCGAGCTCAGGTTCCTGTATGTGTTGTTGGAATCGATGGTTCTCAGCGCGCCTATGGAAGAGGGGCACTGTTTCCTCGTATCGCAAAGGTGTCGGTTTATTTTGACACGCCAATCATGCCCGACGAGCTCAAGACGCTGCTCGAACGGGGTGAGGAACATTTACTGAATCAGATCCGAAGTCGCCTCGAAGCGGCCATGTCGAATGCGGTGTCGAGAAACTAGCCGCACGCTTTGGGCCTGATTTCAAGTTCCGTTTATTGACAGCCTTGATGGTCCGCACGCTAAGATATCAGACAAAGTGTCTTTAGTCCTGGCTTTTGCGGAATGAAGAACAATGAGTCAGCGAGCACACCTCTGCGAATTTTGGAATTTGAATTTCAAAAAGTCTTTGCTTGCCAGAACTCTGGCTTGTTGGTTTGTGTTTTCAACAATTGGGAACGCAGATGATCGAGTGATTCCAAAGAGCGATCCGCGTCTGCAAACGCTGTATCTAAACGATGCCAAACGATGGGAGATGTGGATCGGTCCTGATCAAAAGCAGAAGGCCGAGATCGTTGTTGAACCGGTTTTTCGTTGGCAGAACCTGTCGCGAGCCAACGGGCAGACCGGAGCGATGTTTGTGTGGATAGACGGTGGACGACCGGTTGTGATCGGCGGAGTCTTCTCGAATCCGGCAGGAAACAATCAACGCGACATTATGCACGAGTTTCATGCGCTCGGACCCGATCGGTTGTTTCCGAATTTCAAAGATTCGGCATCGAAGTGGCAGCCGGGTGCCGGTGTCGCGTTATTACCGCTTCCGGACTCGCCGAAGGTCGAAGACTCGTTCGGTAAACGGACGCTGCAACTCAGAACGATCTCGCGCGATTTCACTGCTAACTCGACAGATAACGAGAAGCAACGCTGGGAACTCCGACTCTTGCCGAAGCCGCTCTATCGTTACGGGAAGCCGCAAGGAGACGTGATCGACGGGGCACTGTTGGCATTCGTTAGCGACGCAGGAACCGACCCCGAAATCATCTTGATCTTGGAAGCTCGGAAGGAGCTGAACAACGCCTTCTGGTACTACCGCACAGTACGGCTTTCGATTTCCGACTTGTACGTGGACCACCTGGGCAAGCGAGTCTGGACCTCGCTGCGAGACGACCCCAACGGCCCGTTCGGAAACAAAGACAACACCTATGGCCTGATTCGCGACCGAGCGATCGATGAATTGCCGCCAACGGTAACGAAGTAGTCCAACGACAATTGCCATCTCTGAAAAGGAGTTGAAATGCACAAACTGCCTCGAATTGTCGTCATCGGGATTCTGACAGTTGCTCTGTTCGTTGCTCAGATTTACCGAATGTCGCTCATCGCGGCGGACGACCCGGCTGGTGATACCGGCACGGCGGAGCGACAAGCGTTGCTCAAGGAGATGCGGTCGGCGGCGGCGGCGGCGATCAAAGTCACGGAGAAAGCGGGCGAGCAGCTTCGTCCGGCGAAGCTCGTCGAGGAGCCGATCTTCCGATACAGCGACGAGCAGCGACTCATTCGCGATGCAACCATGTGGATTTGGACGATCGAAGGCCGGCCGGTCTCGGTGATGAAACTGGAGCGTTACAGCTTCCCGGACCCCAAGCGGCACTGGTTGTTCAATGTGGGATCGGCGCCGCCGAACTTATTCACGGTGACGTGGCCGTTCGATCGCGAGTTTGAATCGAAGAAGCCGGGTCTGGCGTTTCAGCCGTTGAAGGATGGGGCGGAGTTGGCCGTGACGAAAGCGGCTCGGCTGATCCAGTTGAAGCAGTTGTCTCGGCGCTTCACGTCGACGATGACCGGCGGCTCGGCAGATGACGCGAAAACCGAAATGCGGCTGCTGCCGACTCCGCTGTTTCGATACGCCAGTCCGGCCGACCACATCGCGGACGGAGCGCTGTTCGGCCTCAGCGCAACCGGCACGAACCCCGATGCGATGGTTGCCATCCAATGGCGCGGCGATGGGAAAGAGGCTCGCTGGGAATTCGGCGTCACCGGAATGACCAACGGTGGCCTGCAAGTCCGGCTGGACGACAAGCCGGTTTGGTCGCAGCCGTATCTCGTGAGTCGCGGGCAAGTCTTTGAAACGTGGACGTACTTCTTCTCGGAACGCAGCGAATGACGTGGTAAAGGAAGGCAATGATGAATCGACGATTGCACTCTTTCGGGTTTCGGATTTTAAGCCTCTTAGCCGTGGTCTTCGCTGTCGCCATCAGTGCTTCGGCACAGGAGCCGGCTCCGTTTATTGACGACGCTCGCAAGTACGTCATTGAGTCAGTGAAGGACAAAGCCAAGCTGACGTTCAACGAGAAGTCGTTGATGAATTGGACGAATCCGGCTCGGCAGCAGGAGCGAGGGGCGATTTATGTTTGGACGCTCGATGAGCGGCCGTTGGCGATTGGGTCGCTGTTTACTTACGAGGTCAACGACAAGGTCTATGCGAAGCACGAGTTTCAATCACTGGCCGCCGGGCCGTTGCGATCGTCATTCGCTGGGAAACTTGCTTGGACACCCAAGGGGGCCGGGATCGAGTGGCGTAACTTTGAGGACTCGCCGAAAGCTGCGACGACGCATGTGGCTCGGCTGCTGCAGATGCGGCAGTTGGCTCGGCCGTTTCGGGCGGAGTTGGTCAGCCCGAAGGACGATCGCACGGATTTGCGGCTGATTTCGCGGCCGTTGATCGAGTACTCGTCGCCGAAAAACGGCGTCATCGACGGAGCGATCTTTTCGTTCGCGGTGGCGACTGATCCCGAAGTGCTGCTGCTGATCGAAGCGTTTGAAGAAGACATGAACGGAACCAAGCGAGCCGGGTTTCGACACGCGTTCGCTCGGTTTCATTATTGGAATGTCTCGGTCTACGACGGCGACCGCAAAGTCTGGGACGCACCGCTCGACAAGTCGCACGAATCCAACCCGATCGGCGACAAGAAGAACATCGAGAAGATTTACAACAGCGATCACCCGCGAGACGGGGCGGAGCAGTGAGGTCGAATGTTTGAAGGGTAGCAACGCTCGCCAAGAGCGTGGGTGAGTCGGTTGGCCCACGCTCTTGGCGAGCGTGGCTACGGAAGACGAAAGAGTTCAAATCAACCTTGTGAGTTAATGGATCACATGAAGACGCGATTGATGATTGTTGTGGTGGCCGTGGCTTGTTGCTGGATGCAGCCGCAGTCGGCGTCGGCTCAGTTGGAGTTCTTGAAAGGGTTGTTTGGCGGGAAGGCTGCTCCGGCGCAGCCGAAAGCGTTTCAGCCGTTTCGAGGGCATCAGGCATTGGCTCAGGCGGTGGTCGAGGCCGAGAGCGGGGACTTGGCGAAGTCGCTGACGTTGGCGGCCGAGGCGTTCAAGGACGGCGGCTTGAGCGATCCGTTGGAGCATCCGGAGGCTCAGGCAATCGCACCGAATCTGATGCGGTTGTCGAAAACTTGGGAATCGAAAGGGGCGAAGCCTGCGGACGTCGTGGCGGTGTTGATTGACGTCGTGTTGCCGTCGAAGACGCCGGGGGTTGTGAGACCGTATGTCGGGCAATGGCAGTTGAATTACGACGCGATCTTTTTGTCTCGATCCAACGGTCGCATTCCCCCGCCGGAGAGTGTCGGGGCCGAGTTGGTGCGCTGGGCGGTGCTCGCGAAGCATACAGATGAAGTGAAGAAGCGGCTGCACGCGGCGATCAAAGTTGAGCAGCTGAAGGAAGCGGCGAAGCCAGAAAAGCCGCAAGAGAAATCGGACAAGCCGACGGGGGTCGATTCAAAAGCGGCAGACAAAGCGAAGGCCGATGCGGAGGCGACGTCGAAGCTCGAAGCGGCGGTCGCACGAGTCTTCTCGGTGCAGCTTGCTGTCGCGGAGCACGATGCGGAGTCGGCGAACAAGTCGCTCAAGCAGTTACTCGATGACGCGAAGTCGGCGAACGGGCCGATGCTCGAATACTTGTGTCAGGCGGTGACGGCGTCGATGCGCGAGCCGAAGTCTGAAGCGGCGGGTTTGTCGTTGCTCGAAGCAGTGCTGGATCGGTCGGAAGAGTCGTTGCCGGCGGAGTCGGGGTTTCGAGGGAACGCTCCGTGGCTGCGAGTTCGCGCGGCGGAATCTCACGCGCGAGCGGGGCGAACGGCGGACGCGAAGCGGTTGGCAATGGCGGTGGTCGCGAAGCCGTTCAGCAACCGGCAGTACGGTGTGGAGTACTCGACGTATTTTAGTCACCAGTTGAAGCAGCAAGCGGCGGCGGCGTTGATCGATGCAGGGCTGATCGATGCAGGGCTGATCGTGGACGGGTTGGAGTTGGCGGGACAGGCACCGGACCCACGAGCGGTGCGGTATTTTCGAGCGAACGGCGCGGTCAACATCGCGGCGAAAGTGGGGCAGCAATTGAGGCAGCTCGCGCCGGCCGAACGGTTCGAGTTGCTGCGGAAGTGGGCGCTGCCGAGCGACGATCGGGATTCAGTGAGCTCGTTGATCGACTTCGTGCCGAATGACGGCGCATCGCAGCTCGGCTCTGGCGTTTTGTCGGACGTTTACAGCACGGATCGGGAGTTGGTGGCGACGGCTCGGGAACTCGGCCAGTTGGACGAGTTGATTCGCGAGTTGAGTGCGATCGCGCCGCAAACGCCGTCGGTGCAGTCGTTGCGGACACTCGCGATGGTCGTCCGAGACGGGTCGGCGAATGCGTCCAAGGGAGCGGAACAAGCGGCGAAGAAAACAACAGCCGCTCTGGGGACAAACACCACGACGGCTCGGTTGAAGGCGCTGCTTCAAGCGACGACGGCGGCCGTTCCGGCGTGGGAAGTCCAACAGAAGCCGCAGCCGCCGATGGACACTTACGTCATCGCGGCCGAAGCGGCGGTGCATCCGGAGTGGCGCGAAGTCGCGGAAGCGATCTTGTTCCGGTTGATTGAGCATGGACAGCGGACGCAGTCGCAGCGGCCGCGCGATCATTTTCGGATGGCGTGGTTGGATACGTTGCGGCTGCGCTCGTTCGAGGTCTTGCCGAACACAGAGATCAACGGGCGCGCGGCTGGTCCCGGCCAAGTCGCGGCGCATTGGCTGAAGATGCAGCCGAAGATGTGGGACGTGATCGGTTTTGAATCGGCGACGGAGCGGGCGCTGGGGGCGTTGACTCCGACGTGGTTTGCTCACGATGGGTACTTGTCGCACGTCTCGAACGGGCGTGAATCGGACTTGGTCTTCGGCGTGCCGTTGGCAGGTTCCTTCGAGCTGACGTTGGAATGCCGCGAGGGAGGTTGGTCGGAAGGGCGAGCTGGATACGGCGGCGCGGCGTGCCAGCTTTATGCGTATCAAGAGGCCGTGCATCTGACCGGCAAAGGGGATTCGGGTTACGAAGGTGGCCCGAAGATGACCAACCTGCTCAACAAGGAGCCGTGGAACCGGTACACGATCCGCGTGGACGGGAACTCGGTGAAGTACTTCGCGAACGGGCAGCCGGTCTTCGAAGATCAAGCGGGCACGGCGGCTCCGTGGTTCACGTTGGGGTCCATGCAGGGGTTCACGCCGTCGTATCGCAACTTGCGAATAAGCGGCTTGCCGACGATCCCTCGCGAGGTAGCGTTGCTCGGCGACGAGCGGCTGCGCGGCTGGCTTGCGACGTACTTCGAGGAATCGAAGCCGGAGGCGCTGAAGGCTCGGCGATACATCTCAGTGAAGGTCACTCAGAACGGCCAGCAGTACAACCAGATCGTCGAAGACGACGGCACGATGGAAGGGGAACCGGCGCAGATCGGCCAAGGCGCGACCGATTGGACGTTCGCCGACGGCGAGTTGCGATCGGCTCGACGCAGCGACTTCTTCGGCGGCGAGTCACCGTCGTGGCTGACATATCAGCGTCCGCTGCGCGACGGCGAAACCGTGCGTTTCGAGCTCTGGCAACAGCCGGGCGTGACGACCGCGCACCCAACGTTCGGCGAAACGGTGTATGCGCTGGGTGAATCCGGCAAGCATGACGCGCCAGCAAGTGGTCGCGGTGGGGTGGCACGCCCTGAGTCATCGAAGGGCGTGGCGGACGACTTTACCTCAGGCGGCCACGCCCTTCGCAAAGCCTCAGGGCGTGCCACCCAGTTGGATCTACAAACAAACCGCTCGCTGGCGCGTCGTGCTTCAGCAAGCACACTCAAAACCGGCTGGAACTCGGTGGCGATGTCGCTCAATGGAGGGCTGTTCGCGATCGAACTCAATGGCCACGAAGTTGTCTCCGAGAAGATCGCGACAACGAACTCGCGGCGGATCGGGTTCTTCCACGATGCGGCACAGACCGATCTGCGAGTTCGCAACGTCGTGCTCTCCGGCGATTGGCCGAAGGAGTTTGATGCGGCGACGCGAGCGGCGATCGAATCTCCGGAGCCGAATGTAAAACTGGCGAACTCGCGGTTTCTGACTTATGCGTTGGGTGAAGAACGCCTCTCGGACAATGCGTTTGAGATCGCGCGGCAGGCGGTCACGCTCGACACGGCGGAGCGGTTCAAGTTCTTGCACCGCTGGGTCATTTCGAATGAGTCGCACGATTTGCTGCGAACGACGGGCGCGTTCACGCCGACACATCCGGTGCCGCCGTTGCTCGATCAGAATCCGATCGACGTTGCAATGGCAGAGGCTCGGCAAGCGGTCGATCAGCGGATCGTGCAGACGGGCGGGAACTTTGTTTGCCCGGCGATCTTGTTGGCGCTCGCGGCGGCGGAGTTGGATCGGATCGGCGAACTCAAACGGCAAGTTGAGGCAGTCGATCCGGCGAGTTCAATGGACGCTGCTCGTGCCCGCGCAGCGATGCTCGGCATCATCAATCTCTTGGAAGATGCGCCGCAGCAGGCGGTCGAGCGGATTCGCGAATGCCACGCGCTGCTCGTGCCAGACAAAACTTCGCCGATGTATTCGCGCTGGGGAGACGTCGCTCTGGCGAGCCTCGCGATTCAGCATCCGGTCACGCGTGACGCGGCGTTCGAAATGCTCACTGCAATTCAGAGCAGTCAGCTTCAAGCAGGAAACCCCGGCCCGTCGGAGTTCACTCGGTTCGTGCGGCAGCTTCATGGGGAGTGCGTTTATTTGATGCACGGTGGCTTGCCTGAAGAATTCGGAACGCAGCCGAAGACGACTCAGTGGCGATCGGTCTCACAGCCGCGAGCACGCACGCGCGGGACCGGAATCATCGGTCTCACAGCCGCGAGCACGCACGCGCGGGACCGGAATCCCGATCGGGGCGTTCGATGTCATCGCCGGTGAGATGGCTCAGCGTAGCGGTCACGACTTCGACGCGGCTTACTTTCAATCGCCGCTGCGAGGCAACTACGAAGTGACCTGCCGCCTGTCGAACTTCGATTGGCGCGAAGCGATGCTGATGGGAGCGGGGATCGCGAACGCGCTGAAGTCCACGCACAAGGACGTGCGCATTACTCCTGCGGGAAAGATCGTGTACGAGCAGCCGTTGGCGACGCCGATCGAGCCGCGCGTTTTTCAATGGTCCGATTACAAGATCGTCGTGAAAGACGGTCGCTTCACGAGCTTTATCAACGGACAGAAGCTTTACGAAGAAGAGTTGCCTGCCGAGCACGATCCGTGGTTGGCGGTGACTGGTTGGGCGGGACAATCGTCGCGAGCCGTTCGCGACATCGTCATCCGCGGCGAGCCGGTCATCCCAAAGGAACTCGACCTGCTCGGCTCACCCGACCTGCGCGGTTGGCAGACCGATTACTTCGGTGCTGAATGGGGACAGACTCAATACTGTTCGGCACGACTGATGCAGTTGTATGTTCCGTTCACACAAACATAGTGAACTGAGTTTTGTTCGCGATGTCCTGGGGCGATCCGCTACGTTTCTTCCGCCGTGTGCGGACGGCGTGGCGGATATTTCGGCGCA
>JAPLNX010000047.1 GCA_026400935.1 Planctomycetia bacterium
ACCTGACCACCGCCCATGCACTGGCCGTTCAATCCTCTCGCAGGTAAGACCATCAACCGGAGAGCCGGATGCGGGAAACCCGCCCGTCCGGTTCGGAGGGAGGGGCGACCGAAATCAATCGGTCGTTCCTACCCCTATCGCACTCGCAGCTTCGCCGCTCGGTCCTTACGTCGCTGTGCGACGTGCCACATTGGGTTATCTCATGCACGAGCTTTGAGAAGATCGCGAATCTCAGTGAGCAGCTTTTCTTGCGGACTTGGCTCCGGTGGAGCGGCAGGGACGGCGGCCTTTGCTTCGTCCTTCTGCTTCATGTTGTTCATCAGTTTCACAATCATGAAGACGCAGAATGCGATGATCAAGAAATCGAACGTTGCCTGAAGAAAGAGGCCGAATTTGATTTCGACTGCCGTTGGTACTGCATCACCAATCGCCGGCGGTGTGAGTTTTGCCGAAAGCTGTTTGAAATCAACTCCGCCAGTGACGTATCCCAGCGGTGGAGTGAGTACATCAGTCACGAGAGAGTTCACGATCTTGCCGAACGCGCCTCCCATGATGACGCCGATGGCCATATCGACGACGTTTCCACGTTGAACGAACGCCTTGAATTCCTTCACGATACTCATTGAACGACCTTCTGCGGGGAGGGGGCTTGAAGTCATTGCATAGGCAAGCCGCCTGTGCCTTCAGTGGTCTGCACATTGTTGCGATACAATCAATTCGCACAGGTAAGACGCCTGTGCTACGTTTTGAAATCGCAACTGAGATGACTTCATTGAAAAGTTACGTCAGACGTCCAAGCATATCCGACGTTTGCCAAGCTTGCGGTCGCGAATGCCGCAATCAACTTGGAGACACTTCGGCACACGCTGCTCGCAGCAATCTCGAAAAAGGAACGCTATGGCGAAGCAGGAACAATCACGAGGATTCTGACGAGTGTTACGCAAGAATTCGCTTCGCGCTTCACCCAGTGAAGCTTTGTGGCACATCGCACTGATTTCTTGTTAAACGTTGGCAGTCGCTTTGCCAGGCATGGTCGCCGTCTGACGCAGCGCCGGTTGGCTGGGTTTGAGATAATCGGTGTAGTTGCCCGAATAACCGTATCCCGATTTGCCGCTGGCTTTCGTGTCCGAACCGTTGACGACTGCTCCGAGCAAATTGATTCCATGTTGTTGGATCAAGTGATTGGTTTGACGCAGCGAAACGCGCGAGTTTTTCTTCATACGAACGACGAGCAACAATCCATCAGTTCGCGGAGCGACGATGCACGGATCGCTGACGACGAGCAGCGGCGGAGTATCTACCAGCACGAAATCAAACTCAGCCCGAGCGTCCGAGATCAGTTGATCGAAGCGATCGCCGGCGAGTGTTTCTGCTGGATTCGGAGGGCTCATTCCAGCGGATAGCAACCACAGATTCTGAATGAGACTTTCCTGAATCGCATTCGCGAAGTGAATCTCCCCGGCGAGTACCTCGGCAGTCCCGATCTCATGCCGAACAGAAAACAAGCGATGCACAGTCGGGCGTCGTAAGTCCGCATCCAGCAGTAACACTTTCTTGCCGGACTGAGCAAGTGCGATCGCCATGTTGGCGATGAACGTTGACTTGCCATCGCCCGGTTCGGGGCTACTGACTTGAATCACTTTTTGTTTGCTGGTGTCGAGTCCCACGAACAACGCCGTCCGCACTGCTCGATAGGACTCAGCTTCTGCAGAACCCGGTCGATGGTAATAGCACAAGGATGGCTGCAACGGGATTTCCGGGTTGAACTCAGTCCGGCTGATATCGAACTGCGGAACGGTTCCTAGAACCGGAACACCGGCCATCAGCTTACGGACATCGTCAGCCGATTTGACGGTGATATCGCGCCATTCACGGAGGAAAATGATGCCCACACACAAGCTCAAGATGAATACGGTGGCTGACCCGACGATCTTCAGATACCGCTTCATGCTCCATTCATCACGAACGGGGGCGAGCGGCTTCATCGTGTAACCTTTGTTGTCGCGAGTCATGTCGATCTCGCTCACCTTGTTGACGATCGCGCCCCACTGGGTCTTCAGTCGCTCCAGATCTTCACTACGAGCTTGGTCCTCGACCATGTATTTGACGATGTCTTTGACGCTCCTGGTTTCGGTGTCGTAGATGCGGCTGAGTTGCCCGTCTTTGTATTCGATTTCCTGAAGCTGTTGTTGCAGCACGCGCATGTAGATGTCTGCGAAGTTCGCTTTCTGACCTTGGTTGTCACGAGTCACAGGGTCCGGAACGACAACGCCGCGAGCCTCATAGAACTGTTTGACCTTCGCCATGCTCTTCCGAACGTTCTGCACGTCCGGGTGATCGTCGGAAAAATCCTTGAGCAACTTCTGTTCGTCCAAAGCGAGGGTCAGCATTCGTTGACCAGCCTCGTCCGATGGATTCACACCTGCTGCTGGAGCGACGACCGCACCGGCTGCACCCTGCGTTCCGCCACTTTCAGAAGTGGCGATCAATAGGCGAACAAGGCTTTCGAGTTCTTCGGTCGATTTGCCTTGATCAATTGCAGACTGCAACGCATCGACTTTGCCGTTGATCTCAGACTTTTTCAGAATCAACTGCGTTCGTTCTTTGGAGATTTCGACCAATCGCTCTTGATGCACGTTGGTGACATCGCCCACTTGGCGGCGATCGCCAGGAGCATTTCGCCAAATAAGTGGAGCCTCTTTGCGAAAGGCCACGAGTTCTTGTTGCTTCACTTCGATCTTGCTGGCCAACTCGCTGTTCATCTTCGAGATTTGCTCTGACAGTTCGCTGGTCACTTCCTCCTGCGATTCCTTCAGGTAATCGCGATAGGCGTCGATGATCGCAGTGACGATCGCTCGCGCATCGTCTTTGCTTTTGCTACGAACTTTGATTTCAAACACGTTCATGAATGACCCGTCATGGCCTGCCGTTCTGCGAACATCCAGGCAATCGAGAATGTCTTCAGCGGGATCATCGGATCGTTGTAGCGTCGGCAGTTCCTTGAGGTTCCCTTTTTCAATGGCCTTCTCAATCAACATCGCGCTTTTGATGATCGAGATGTGTTCCGCCCGTTCGCCGAAGGCTTTTCCTAATTCATCGCGAATCGGAACCTGAGCACGTTGCGAGACCAGAATCTGTGCGACCGCGTTGTATTCCGGCCCCAATTTATTGAACGCCATTTGGCCGAGGCCAACGCCCATAGCCAGACCAATCAGCAACAGCCATTTGTGTCGCCACACAATCTGCAACACATCGAAATCACGCGGCGGTGCCTCGTCGATTACGGCGGGAGAGAACGTGCTCATGAACTCGAACGGCTTGTCTTCGACTACGGGCTTCATCGCCTGTCGCCTTTTGAAAAGTTGGAGGTTGTGGTTTTCGTTCGTTGCGATTGTTGTTGAGTTCCAATTTGATCATTGCATTCACACCCCACCGAGCTTGTCTCAGTGGATTCGGGCTTTTGCACTACGTCGACATTGAACTGCCAAGACGTAGTGCAAAAGCCCTGTAACCACCGAGACAAGCTCGGTGGGGTGCAGTTGCAAATATCACTCAGAAAATCAGAAACGGTTTATTTCTTGTCGCGATACACGTTCGCGTAGTAGTCGATCGTTCGTTGCAGTCCTTCCGTGAGTCCAACCTGTGGCTGATAGCCGAGATCACGTTCCGCCGCAGAGATATCAGCCCAAGAATCTTTCACGTCTCCCGCTCGCGGAGGAGCGAAGATCGGATCAAAGGGGACATTCAGTCGATCACAAATCTGTCGCAGCAAGTCGATGACGGTGAGTGAACTCCCGCAAGCAACGTTGAAAACTTTGCCGCTGACACCGTTCGCTCGCGATGCCAGCAAGTTGGCATGAACGACGTTGCCAACATATGTGAAGTCGCGCGACTGTGATCCATCGCCGAAGATCGTGGGCCGACGTTCTTCTAACACCGCTGCCACGAACAACGGGATCACCGCAGAATACGGACTCGCCGGATCTTGACGCTCACCGAAAATGTTGAAGTACCGCAATCGCACCGTTTCGAGCGGATAACAGGCAGCAAAAGCTTCGCAATAAAGTTCGCCAGCCAACTTGGCTGCGGCATACGGGGAAAGCATTTGAGGAAGTTGTGATTCTCGTTTCGGCATCACCGGATCATTGCCGTATGCACTGCTCGATCCCGCGTAAACGACTCGACGAACCCCAGCTTGGCGTGCGGTATCGAGCACCGTGATCGTTCCCGTCACGCACGCGGTGTGAACTAAAACCGGATCTTTCACGCTCAATGGAACCGAAGCGAGAGCCGCTTGATGGAAAACGATCTCGACACCCTCAATCGCCTGTTTCACGGCGTTCGCGTCCGATACATCACCGTGGTGAAACTCAAAGCCATCTTTCAAATGAGCTAAGTTGTTCAACGAACCCGCACACAAATTGTCGAGCACTCGGACGCGATGTCCCTCCTCGACCAAGCGAGTCGTAATATGTGAGCCGATGAAGCCCGCCCCGCCAGTTACCAAATACGTCGTCACGGACAGCCCTTTCCGAAAACAGTCGCGACGCTCGGGACACTCCGAGTGCGCAGAATGAGTCGGAAAACTTTAGCACTCGAATCGACGGCAACGCCGAAGTGTTTGCCAGGATGCCCATTTGTCGCGCCCCGCACGACCTGCATGATCGGCACAATGTGGCGAGACGGGCTGGCTTGAGATGCATTCACGACGTCCGATCGCCAGAACTCTCCGCTTCGGGTCGCTTTCGTGGAGGTCAGCGCAGGAAATCGACGAGGCTCAGCGAGTTGACTTGTTGAATGAGCGACAGGCTGATTTTGTAGAGGTTTTGTTGCTGCGTCAGTTCGGTGATTGCAGCAGCCACATCGACGGACTCCAACTCACTGTTCTGTTTCTGCAGAGAGCTTTGTCGGTCGGTGACACGCTCGCTCCACTGTGTCAGTAATTCGGATTGCACACCTTGAGTGGCCAGTGATTCGAGGACGCCGGTCGTCACGCGATCGAGTTCGTCGAGATGTTTCGTCAATGCAGCATTACGATCGACTGTAGAGAGGCCGTTTTTGTTCCGGATGTCGTCACGTAGCTTCATCAAAACCTGAAAAGCATCTTTTGCGTCGGCAGAACTACTGTCGGCGTTCGGCATCTGAAAGACATTCCCGGGAATCAACGCGTCGAAAGTCTGTCCCGGCCCGACGAGCACCTGCGAACTGGCGTTGCTTCCTTGATAATCAATTTGCGTTGGTCGTCCGGAACTATCTTTGGCGGAGACGATGAACGGCGTCGTTTGACTCGCAGTGCCAGCGAAAAGCGATCGTCCATCGGACAGTTTGCGATTAGCGATTTGCAACAGACTGCTGAGTGCTCCGTCAATTTCTTGAGCGAGAGCTTCATCCGCCGTCGGGTCCGATGTCGCCGTATTGGCTGCTTGCAGAGCGATGTCTTTGGCGTGAGTTAAAACGTCCTTGGCGTCGGTCAGTGCTGTTGCCGAGGCATCGAGCGCAATGGTAACGTCGCGAATCGTTGCTAGATGGACTGTCAACCGCGCATCATCTTGACGATTCTTCAAAATGCGAACCATCTCAGCGGGTCCGTCGGACGGACGTTGTAAACGAACTCCCGATGCAACTTGGTCCTGGACCTTGGTCATGTTGGCCAACGTCCGCTGAGTGTTACGAAGCAGCCCCGCAAATTGCATCTCGTTAGTCACTCGCATGGCATCACATTAACCCGTAGCGTCCGCAGCGACAGACGATTTATTTAGTTCTAAAGAGAGAGCGATCATCGAATCGACAGCAACTCGTTGTAAGCATCGTTCAACACGTTGATGTACTTCGACGCGATCTGAAACATGCGCTGGTATTTCAACAAGTTGACCATCTCTTCGTTGGAGTCGACGCCAGAAACGCTTTGCCTTTGTTGCTCCAGACGCTCAGACAAAACCTGATTTGTGTCCTGTTGCTGTGTTAGCCCTTGCACGTCGGCTCCGATGTCGGCGAGCGTTTGTAGAAAATCACCTGAGAGCGTTGTGCCGTTGGGCATTAGCGGAGCGTCTCGCAGTGCCACAAGTCGCTGCAAGTTGCCGCTATCTCCTGGTTGTCCGCTGCCTGATGTCGCCAAGCGATCGGCATTGCCAAGAAGATCTCTGCTCACTTTCAGCGTGGCGGCATCTCCTCCAACGAAGAGCGAATTTATTCCGAGCGAACTCAGTAGTCCCGCCGAGTCGGCTGGAGTTGTTTCGTCACCTCGAAAATCAAACGTGAATCCAGGCGCGGACGTCAACGACATCGTCCCTGCTTGTGAGTTCACAAAGACTTGCAGATTCGGAATCGCTGCGAAGGCATTGCCGACGTCATTCAAACTTTGAAGAGTTGGGTCAATGTTAATCGCGGTCAGTGTCCGTTCACCCGTCGTAACGTTGTTGACGGCAACGGTCACTGTGCCAACTTTGGGAATAGTCGGCAACCCAGTGACATTGAGCTTCTGAGTCACATCGCGTACCGCTTGTTGGCTCGTCAGATTTGTAAAAGCTCCGGCGACTCCAACACCAGTTGTTTGGACCGAATTGAAAGCCGTCGAAATCGCACGAGCGAGATCATCGAGTCGTTCTTGATAACGAGGCAAAGTTTGGTCGCGGGCAACGAGATAACCGCCAAGCTGACCGCCCTCGATTTCTAAGTCTGTGCTCGAACCTGCAGGCCGAATACTCACTCGGTTATCCGCATCGTGAGCGACTTCCAATGACAACGCTCGCCCAGCCACAACCAACGGTGCGCCACCAGACAGCAACGTGACCTGACCTTGATTCCCTTTCAAAACCTCGACCCCGATCTTTTGGCTCAACTGTTGAATCGCTTGAGCACGTTGATCCATCAAGTCATTCGGGCTGCCACCAGAAGTTCCTTGTTTGGCGATCTCGGCATTGAGTAACGCAATCTGCTGCGTCAGCGGATTGATCTCCGTTACCAGTGCACTGATCGACTGATCCACATCATCCCGCAGGTGAATCAAATCCGTTGCCGATGAATTGAGTTCGAGCGCAAGTTGATCTGCCGCGGCAACCGCCAACTTTCGTGACGGGCTGCTATTCAACTGCGACGACAATTGTTCGAGTCGATTGAAGAGCGTTTCTAGCTGCGCACCCGGCGATGCCTTTTCGTTGGAAAGTCGGCTTTCCAATTGCGTGGCTACGGAGAGTTGTGACGCCGACGTCCCGGTTTGCCCGGCTTGACGAATTTGCGATTCTTCAATGTGCTCGTTGACGAGCCGTTGAACTCCAGTGACTTCGACTCCACGTCCAAACGAGAGTTTGTCTAAGCGAACTGGTGTGGCCGTGCTGAGTTGCACAACCTGCCGGTGATAACCCGGCGTGTTCGCGTTTGCGATGTTGTTGCCCAAGACGTCCATCGCGCGCTGACTGGCCTGCAACGCGGAGACACCGATCGAGAATTGCATCATGGCTCAGCCTCCCCAATGCAGTACCGAACCGACGCGAGCCGGCTCGTTACGTCCGTTCGCGTTGTAGCTCGTGAAGTGTGGACCGCCTCCGGTTAATTGGCTGACGATTCGCTCGGTGAGCTGCAGCGTCTGCTGAATCATCGCCGCGTTCTGACGATTCAATCGCAACAACTCATCGGACATCTCTTGAAGACGTTGCCGACAGGCTGCGACTTCGGGGCGAGCCTCGTCCGGAACACAACTGTCAATCCGTGACAACGTGATTTCTTCCGGCGCGATCTGCAGCAGATTGGCCATCTCCTCACGGAACAAGGTTCGCCGCTCACGCATGACTTCGCCTAATTGATAGCTGTCCGTTTCCGCTTGCAACGCCTGAGTGAGCCGCTCACCGTCGCGAGTGAAAAGCGCTTGCCGAATTTCGCCGACTGCCAGCAGCAGCACTGCTAGCGTCTGCTCTTCTTCACGAAGATGTGCGAGGATACGGTCGCCGATTGCGGAGGGACTGTGGTTGATGGTTTCCATTTTGGTTTTCCAGATACTTGATTGGTCTCAAACCAAGCGATGTCCACTAACTCCAACGAGCTTGTCTCGGTGGGGAACCATTTCAAAATCAAACACTATTCATCATCAAATTGCGTGAGCGGCGAACTGTCGCTCGTTGTTGGACTAGTACTTTGGATTGCCACGGACTCTTTTGCATCGCTCTCTCGCTGCAACGTTTCGCGGACCATCTTGGCAATCCCGACCCCTCCGCTTTGAGCCATTTGTTGACCGACGAATTGGTCAAACATGCCGCCGTAAACGTCTCCTGGGTCGCTGCCGAACATCGTTTCAGGATCGAGCGACTTGCGCATTTCTTTCAACAGTTGTGACGTGAAGAGACTCTCAAAGTCGGTCGCCACATTCGCACTTTTGTCTTTTCCGGGAGACCACGCTCCGCGCGCAGTGTTTGAGAAATCGAACGATGCGGCGGGACTTTGAAGTCCGTTGGTGGTGGGTGTCATCGTGATGTTTCCAAAGCCCTGCTGATGCGGTTGGCTTTTTGGCTGGTCTTTTTTTCGTGTCGTTCTGTGTGTTCCGTGGGCAACATTTTCCGCTCGACTTACTTATTCGTGACCACTTCCGCGTGCAGATACCCCGACGCTTTCAACTGGCCGAAGATCGAAATCAAATCTTGCGGCGTCGCACCTAATGCATTCAAAACGCGAGCCAGTTCCGACACAGTGTATGACTTATCGCCTCGATCGAACGCTTGCGGCCGTTCGTCCGGATCAAGTGGAACGGTAAGTAGGTCAGAGCGATCATTTCGCTCTTTTGGTGGCGGTGGCAGCAATGGTGGAATTGCGACTGCCGATGCGGAACCGCCTGCCATAGAACGCGGTGATGGCGTCATGTTTGGATTGATCTGAAAATTGCGGTGCGAAATGCTGACACCAGAAACTCGCACGTTATGACCGACGACGACCGTTCCCGTGCGCTCGTTAATCACGACTTTGGCAGTTGTGTCTGGAGTCACGGTGAGCAAACCGATCTCACCAACAAACTCGGTCACCTTCCGAGTAAATACTGTCGGTATACGAACCCAAACGGTCCCTTGGTCCTTTGTCTTCGCGGCACCGGGGAAACGTTCGTTGATGGCTTGGCAGATATTGGAGCTGGTTTTGAAGTCCGGCTCGTTGAGCAACAGACAGACGGCTCCCTTCTGATCGATTTCGCCGAGCGCCTCTTTTTCCACATAGCCGCCTCCCTGAATGCGACCGACCGTCGGGTGATTCAGTTGTCCGTTGTTCGCACCGCGGGTTCGAAAGCCACCGATAGAAACAGCTCCTTGACCTTCCGCGTAAGCCTCGCCATCGGCTCCATAGAGTGGAGTTCGCAACAAGATCCCCCCTTCCAAACTGGTCGCTTCATCCAAGACGGAGACCGTGACATCTAACTTGCTCCCTTTGCGAGCAACATCAGATAAGTCTGCGGTCACAACCACCAACGAAGTGCTCTTCGACTTGTAGACGTTGTCCAACAAAGACTGCCGAGCGATCGTTGTTGTGATGTTAAATTTGCGGAGCATGTCGATCGCCATTTGCTGTGTGGCTTGAGTCGGTGCTCCAGTCCCATTTAAACCAGCAACTAGTCCAACACCAATCAGATGGTTGCCGCGCGCTCCCTCCATCGTGGTAATGTCTTTGATCCGCACCTCGGCATGAAGCGATTCACTCAGAGCCAACAACGAAATCATGGCGAACAAAAGCCGTGTTGAGTGAATCATGGTTCGTTCCTTCGAATGACTCATTACTTGGCACTAACGTCGCCGTCACGCTCCGCGTGACTAGCCGAACGTCGTTTGATTTAGTTTGCTCTAATCGCAATTCGAAATGGATATTGAGTGGCATTCGGCTCATCGCGCGGAGCGTGAAGGCTACGTTAGCTGGCCTTTACCAAGGCCAGACTTTATTCCCAACACGGCCCAGCCAGCCTTGGTTTGTGAACCGTGTTTCAACGCCGCTGCCGACATACTCGACACTGAAGTTCGCGATCGACTTCGATTCGATGCTATTCTTCAAATCCACATCGTTGACGCGCACGACTCCGGAAATTCGCAACATACGAGTTTCGTTGGAGACGACGCGCTTGCGATAGCCTTCGATGACCAAGTTGCCGTTGGGTAAAACGTCAATGACCGTGACCGTCATTTGATCGAGGAACTTTCGATCGTTTTCATAACCGGCGCTGCCGCTGAATTTTCGCTCGGACGATTGATCCGAACTGAGTTCCGCTGCCGCTTCTTTCGCGGCTCCGGTCGATGAAGTCTTTCCAGCGAAGTTGAATTTGCCGGAGTTGGAGTTGCTCTTGTCGAGCTTTCGCTCTTCGGTTGTTGAAGCGCCCGTGACTTCACGCACCACGACAGTCAACAAGTCGCCGACTCGCCGCGCACGATTATCCACGAACAGATAACCGGCACGCTGATCGCGCCGATCCCAAATGGAGTCCGCGTGACCGCGTTTCACCAAGAACAAGGATGCGGCACCACTGATCGCCAGCAACGCATATTTCCAAAAATGCCGATTCATCGCTCGACTCCTTTCGAGGAACACGCAAATGATTGGGAAAATTCAGTCTGGCAGTGTTCTGTGACGTACGTGGCTCGCGCGCAGCCGTATTGGGGCCACGCGCACGGACCGCGTGCGCCACAAGAACGGAACTCAGTCTGTCGCCTCAACCTCAGTTGCGCTGATCACTCGACCGTAAACTTCTTTGTTGGAATGAATATTCTTGAACTTGATGACTTCGCCTGCCCTGCCATCCTTTTGAGCTTCCCAAGTGCTCGTTACGGACAACGCACCTGACCGTGCGATCGCAGTCACACGATCACGTCGCTTCACAAGAACCGGCATCAGATTGGTCGACCGTGTCGGTGCTTCGACATCGACCAGTCGAACGATTTGCGATTCGGGAAACAGTCGCTTCACCTTTTGGCCCACGAGTTGATCAGGCGACGTGCAGTAACCACTGAGATTCGTGACGTCGCGCCAGCCGATGGCGAAATCAGCGGACGAGAACTGATGCCCGCGATCGAACGCCATTTTTGTCACGACCACGTTCTCGTAATGGCGCACATCCAATTGGACGGGAACATCAACAGTTCGCGTCTGGAAGTCCTTCATCACGAATCGAACAGTCACACGACCCAGTGGAACCCCCGCCGTTCGCAATTCGGCAAAATAGGTTGTGGTCTCCGATAGCGTTCGCTCACTCAGTTCACGTGGCAAGGACTGAGCCAGTTGAATAACGACGTTTTCTTCCGGCCAAGGCAATTGTTTGGTAAGACACTTTTGGGCCGCGTTGATCACAGCCTGTTCGATATCTGGTTTATCGGAATCGTCATTGTCGGCGGATTGTTCAGTGCTCGCTCGCAATTTGGAAAACGAGGCGAGCAGAATTTTGGCGTCCAGTTCCGAGTCTTCATCACGGTTCTTCGATCGTGATTGTCGTGCCTTTGTTGATGCAGTGACTTGTACTGCGGTGCCTCGGAGCGAAACCAATCGTGGATCAATCCCTGCAATTCGCAATCGAAACTGAATGCATCGAGCGGTGATTTCGACGGGCTTGCCGTTAGTAGGCACGTCATCCAGATCGAGCGATGCGATCTGCTTTCGGAGTACTTCCGACCCTCCGTGAAGTTCCGCAACATCCACAACACGCACGACCGACGATGTGATACTTGCCGATTCTCGCAGCGTGACAACCACTCGACTGGATGAGTCAGAGGCGTCATCTGCCGCCGCCCAACCCATGGCGAGCGGCGATGCGATCAAGACGAATACGGATAACGCCACGCCGCCCCATGTGATCATGGATGAAACGTCTCTGGTGAGCCGGGTGGCGTCAGTCCCCGGACAAGCATGTGGACGTTTCAGACCGGAGGCTGGCGCCGCCCTATTCGCCAGATTCTTCAGCCCTCTTTGTGCTTGCCTAATGCGAGTCGTCATCATGTTACCTCACCATGCCGTTCGTGGCTTGCAACATTTGATCGCTCGTAAGAACCGCTCGCTGACTCGCTTCAAACGCGCGTTGCGCGGTGATAAGCCGAATCATTTCGGTGACGACTTGCACGTTCGATCGTTCCAGAAATCCTTGCTGTATCGAACCAAGCCCGTTCTCCCCTGGAGTTCCTGGCAGTGCGGTTCCTGAGGCCGTCGTTTCACTGAAAAGATTTCGACCTTCGGCGCGTAAGCCGCCGGGGTTTGAAAAGCGAGCGGTCTGAATACTGCCCACGGTGGTCGCGGCAGCCGAACCGGGTTGAGTGACTGAGACTGTGCCGTCAGTACCAATCGTGATCGATAACGCATCGGCGGGAATCGTTACAGGAGGTTGCAGCACAAAGCCATCGGCGGTGACTAACTGCCCCGTAGAGTTCGTACGGAAAGAACCGTCTCGCGTGTAACGATTCTCTCCACCGGGGACTTGCACCTGGAAGAAACCTTGGCCGTCGATTGCGATGTCGAACGTGTTGCTTGTGTTCTCTGGCGTCCCTTCGGAAAAGATTTTCGTGATTCCCGATGTACGGACGCCGCTACCAATCTGAATGCCCGTCGGTACCTCGAAGCCGTTGGCACCCTGTGTGCCGGGGTTGCGGACAGTCTGATAAAGCAGGTCTTGGAATTCGACTTGGCTCCGCTTGAAGCCGGTCGTATCGACGTTGGCGAGGTTGTTTGCAGTCGTATCGACGACCGTCTGTTGAGCCAGCATCCCTGACGCACTGGTGAAAAGCGCTTTCATCATGGTCGTTACCTCCCTGTAGGTCTCGTGGTAAGACCGATTGCATCGCCTATGGAGCGCAACGCGCGCTGAGTCGCTTCAAACTGCCGCAGTCCGGTCGTCATCTGGACCATCTCTTGAACCGCCGTCGTGTTGGACATCTCACGCACTCCTTGTCGAAGCAGTGGTTGCTCAAGCTGAGTCGGCTCAACTCCCTTGGGACCGGCAAAACTGCTGGTACTGATCCGCTGAAGTTGTGTCTGGTCGGCGAACTCGACGATCCGCAGTTGATCGACATCAATTCCATCAGCCACGACCGCTCCGTTACTACCGATCTCGATGGCCTTTGATCCTGCTGGCAGCGTGATTGGTCCCGCGATTCCTTGAACGGGAAAACCTTCGGGAGTCACCATCTGACCCTCGCCGTTGAGCTGAAAGACTCCGCAGCGTGAATACATCGGCCCGCTCGGACCATCGAATACGAACATGCCCGAACCGCTGATGGCGACATCCAACGGGTTGCCGGTCGGCTCGAAGCCACCAGAAGATTGATCCGCATGGACGCTAACGCTGGGCCCGACGAAGTCGTTGAGGCCACCGGTCGATTCAAACCGGACCATCTCGCGACGATATCCTGGCTTACTGGAATGCGCAAGATTCTGCGCGGCGACGTCCTGTTGATGTGACGTCGCGAGCATTCCGTTCGCCGCGCTGTACAACCCTCGTATCACGGCCCGTCCCTGCGCCGATGAAGTTGATCCCCGTTCCCTCATCGAAACGAATTCGAAGAGTTCACTTTCTTGAGGATCGGCGTAGCGCTGCCGAAACAATCAACATTCAAGGATTGTCCAACCAATCTTGCCCTTCTCACCAGCCTTGAAGCGTGCATCGTCTTATCCTGTCGGGGAAAGTCAGGTGAAACGTTTCTGGGCGTGTTCTCCCGGGCTATTCATGGTCAACACCAACAGGAATGGTGGAAAGCCAGTTAATTCATTCTTGAGGTACGGATGATTCATTGATTCCACCGACCTGTCTTGTCGGCAGACGCAAGAAGTGCGGTGCGTCGAATGATGCTGGAGGCTCTCCAGTGGCTTCAGTGAGGCAGAGGCTGCGAGGCATGTTTTCGGGTTTGTCTTCCACGCGGCGAATATCCGCGCCTAGATGATTGAGCTTGCGTTCGAGCGCTTCGTAACCTCGGTCGAGATGGTAGATGCGTTTCACAACGGTGTCTCCTTCGGCCGCGAGTCCAGCCAAGACCAAGGCGGCACTGGCTCGCAGATCGGAGGCCATGACGCAGGCTCCGCTGAGTTGGCCGACGCCGCTGATGATGGCACTGGGGCCTTCACGACGAATGGTCGCTCCAAGGCGGACTAATTCAGAAGCGTGCATGAAGCGATCGGGGAAGACTTTGTCGCTGACGACGCTGATCCCTTTCGCCAGACAAAGTAACGACATCACCTGAGCTTGTACGTCGGTTGCGAGACCCGGATATGGCAATGCAGTCGCGTCGATCGCATGAAATTCTCCGACCGGTCCTTGAACGCGAATGATCGGATCAGCGTTCGGCAAGCGAGTGCCTTGCAGCTTTATTTGACCGTTCGGAAAAGGGAGAGCGACGTCATTCAGATTGAGCGATTCGAGAATTTGATCAAGCTGATCAATCCGTTCGAGTGGGGTCGGTTCAGAGTCAGATAGCTCAATACGAACGCCGATTTCACGCAGTTTTTCGATTACAGCGGTCAGATGTGTGAGTCGCACGTTTTCGATTTCGACGTTACCTCGAGTGATCGCAGCCGCAACCATCAACGTGGCCGCTTCGATGCGATCTGGAATGACCGTGTGCTCGACGCCGAGCAGCCGATCGACTCCTTCGATACGTAGAAACGGTGTTCCTAGACCTTCGATCTTCGCTCCCATTGCATTGAGCATATTGCCGAGATCTATCACTTCTGGCTCGCATGCGGCCGCTTCAATGATCGTCTCACCTTCAGCCAGCACCGCCGCACTCATCACATTGCACGTTCCGGTGACAGTGCTACCGAACGGACCACCGAGATAAATGCGATTGCCACACAATCGATTCACTTCGGCAATCACGTAACCTTTCTCAACTCGAATATCCGCACCGAGTGCTCGCAACCCTTTGAGGTGCAGCTCAATCGGACGATCGCCGATGTTGCAGCCGCCGGGGAGCGAGACACACGCTCGACCGCGCCGCGCGAGCAACGGACCAAGCACGCAAAAGCTGGCTCGCATCTTCCGCACAAGTTCGTAGTCAGCAATGACGGGGCGATCGTCGATCACTTCCAATGCCAATGAGCGATCCGCTCGCCGTTCAACGCTCATGCCCAACGATTGCAGTAGCTCGCCCAGCGTACGAACATCGACCAAGTCCGGAACATCGTTCAATACGGTCTGACCATCGGCCAGCAATGCCGCCGCCATAATTGGTAGCGCCGAATTCTTCGCGCCATCAACACGCACTTTTCCGCGCAACGGCTTCCCGCCGCGAATCACGAACATGTCCATCCTTGGACTCCCCTCTAGGCAGACAACTTTCGTAACCATCACGCTCCGTTTGATGAACCGATCGCTCAAACAAAGACACCGCCTCAAAAATTGCTCGGCTCGTCACGCGGAGCGATGACGGCTACGTACTTGCGGCTTCGCCGCCACAAGACTTTCACGGCGGGCTTCTACTGTTTTCGGATCGCTCGAACAACACGAGGTTGCTTCGACAAATCCTTGAGAACCACGATATCCGCGTAGTTCCCATTCGCGGCCATGAGTTGCGTCACGGCGTCCGCTTGCTCACAGGCAATCTCAATTAACAAACAGCCTGCTGATGCGAGATGCCGAGAAGCCTCGGCGACCAATCGGCGGATGACGTCCAGCCCATCAACACCGCCGTCAAGAGCCGAGCGAGGTTCATGCAGGCGAACATCCGGTTGCAGCGTTTCGATCTCTGCCGAGGCAATATACGGTGGATTGCTGGAGATCAGATCAAACTGCTCATCCATCGCCAACGGAGAGAAGAGGTCGCCGTGTAGAAATCGAATTCGATCAGCAACGGCATGTTTCTGTGCGTTCTGGTGAGCAATTTCTAATGCGGCCGCAGAAAGATCGATCGCAGAAACCTGAGACTGCCGACAATTCAGCGCAAGAGTGATTGCAATGCAGCCAGAACCAGTTCCGACATCGAGCACTCGCGGTTGCGACAGTGATTTGAGCCGCTCGATTGCTTCGACTATCAGTGTCTCCGTATCTGGCCGCGGTACGAGCACATCCGATGTGACTCGAAAGTCGAGTCCGAAGAATTCGCGATGCCCGACGAGATACGCAACCGGTTCCGCCGCTGATCGGCGTTTGACGAGATCTCGCATCATGGTTCGCTGCTCGTCGGTAAGCGGCGAGTCGAATTGCGTATAGAGCTGAATCCGCTGACAACTGCGAGCATGAGCCAACAGGATTTCCGCATCCAAGCGAGGCGACTCACTGCCATGCTTTTTCAAGTGCGGGATCGTCCAGTCCAGAATTCGTCGCACCGTCCATACGTCAGTTGCTGGACTCGGTGTTGATTCGGAGTCGGACATGCGGTCGGCTCTCTTGTTCGTTGTCCCACCTTCAGGCGGAATCCGTCATCACGAAATACGCATCACTCGATGAGAACACCGCCACGAGACAAAACGAACGAACGAATCACGAACCAATCTCGATATTACCCTTCAAGCGTTCGTTGCGGTCGAACTCCAACATCTGACTGATGAGGTCATCGAGTTCCCCCTGCATGATCCTGTCGAGCTTATACAACGTCAGTCCGATGCGATGATCAGTCAGACGATTCTGAGGAAAGTTGTAAGTCCGGATACGTTCGCTGCGGTCGCCCGAGCCAATCAACGTGCGGCGAGCTGACGCGCGATCGGAGTCGAGCTTCTGCTGGCGTTGTTCGTAAATTTTACTTCGCAGCAAACGCATGGCTCGAGCACGGTTTTTGTGCTGACTCTTTTCATCTTGGCAACGAACGACAATGTTCGTTGGGATGTGCGTGAGACGAACGGCGCTTTCCGTTTTGTTGACCTTCTGACCGCCGGGGCCGCCAGCTCGCATTGTGTCCATGCGAATGTCTTCATCTCGGATCTCTACTTCGATGTCCTGGACTTCCGGCAACACCGCGACAGTCGCCGCGCTCGTATGCACGCGACCTTGAGATTCCGTTTCGGGAACACGCTGAACTCGGTGACCGCCGCTTTCAAACTGCAATTGATGAAAGCAACCCTCACCACTGACTGAGAGCGTGACTTCTTTGATCCCGCCCATTTCAGCGTCGCTCATTTCGAGCACTTCTAACTTCCAACCGCGCGCGTTGACGAAGATCGAATACATCTCAAAGAGATTACGAGCGAACAGAGCCGCTTCTTCGCCACCGGTTCCCGCTCGGATTTCCATGATCAGCGAGCCGCGCGTCATCGAATCGCCGGCAGTGAGAATGTCTTCTAACTCCGCTCGCAGCGTCTCGAACTTAGGTTCGATCTCGGCGAGTTCGGCCCGTGCATACTCACGCGCTTCTTGATCTGATTCGTCATATATCATCTGCTTAGTATCGTTGACCTCTTGTTCGAGTTTATTGAAGTCTCGAATTGAGGTGGCCACTTTGCGAAGCCCGCCATGCTCTCGTTGCAACGCCAACATTCCCTCGACATCCGCCAAAACGACGGGGTCTTGCAACTGGCTTTCGATTTCTTCAAATCGTTGGAGCTTGGCTTGCAGCGTGGGATACATGGCGACGACCGTCCGTAATTCTTGCCGTAAGGCGATCTCGAAAGAGAGGTCAAACGCTGTGCAGACGGCTCGCCTGCCCAGGTAATGCTTTGGGTCACAGGCGGGCCGCCTGTGCTATGGTCTAAAAACGAAAACGGGTGGCTGGGCCCAAGCGGCAATCAACCCCACTGGGGCCATCGCTCCGCTAAGACCCCGCCACCCGCTACGGAACAAGCCCACTGGGGACAGTTCCTTGATGGTAATGGGCGAGGCTACTTGCTGGCTTCTTCAACTTTGACGTCTGCGCCTTTGTCGGCGTTCGCCCCCTTAATCTTCCAGTTGTACTTCTTCGAGAACTTCTCGACTCGCCCAGCACTGTCAATGAATTTCATCGTCCCCGTGAAGAACGGGTGACATTGTGAGCAAATATCGACATGGAGCTTCGCAGCCGTGCTGCGGGTTTTAAACTCGGTGCCACAACTACAGTGGACCGTGACTTCTTCGTACTTGGGATGAATACCCTCTCTCATGGCGATGCCTGTGACCCAAACAAAAGTGCTGTGATTGAATTCTGGGCCACCGTACCGCCCAGCAAAGCGGGGCAGTCTAAAGGCGACCCACCGAATGGGCAAGTTGCAAGCATTCTCTAGTGCCACGACCAAGAAATAACCTGCCATTAGATTTGGAGTGCGGCTTGTTGGATTTTTGTGGTGCGGGTGATGCGCCGGTGCGGTGGGCAGAACCGAGCTACGGGCTGCGATTGTGTCGGTTTGCCGGTGTAGGTC
>JAPLNX010000635.1 GCA_026400935.1 Planctomycetia bacterium
ATTCCCTGAGCCACGCCCATCAATTGGCCTGTCAATCCTGTCTCAGGTAAACCATCAACTGGAAAGCCGGATGCGGGAAACCCGCCCGTCCGGTTTGGAGGGAGGAGCGACCGAACTCAATCGGTCGTTCCTACCCCTATCTTTTGCGGCTGCGCCGCGCCACAACTCTCGTCCCGCAACGGCTCGCTTTCTTTCCGCGAAGTCGCGGAACATACTGGCGGCCCGATTTTGTCCGCATCCCGCCTCACGAGACTGACCGCACACCATGAGTGATTCATTCGCCCAATTGATCGAAGCCAAGTCCGCTGGTTCGGCCGCTGTGTTTGCCAAGTTGCTCGAATCGCTGCGGGCGGAAAAAGATTTTCACAAGCTCTTCGACGCCACTTTGATGTGCAAGAAGCACGAGATGGGGTTACCTCTTTTGCGACCAACGTCACTCGACGATGTCCCGACGGAAAAGCGGACCGAGTTTGAAAAGACGTATGTTGAATCGGCTCGTGAAGTCGGACACTTGTTTTTGGAAGCAGGCCAAATCGCCAACGCATGGCTCTACTTTCGCACGATTCGGGAACCGGAACCCGTCGCCAAGGCGCTCGCCGCAATGCCTTCGCGGCGCGATCCGGGTGACGAAACTGAAGAGCTGATTCAAGTGGCCTTGTTTGACGGTGCCAATCCCGCAAAGGGAGTCGAATGGATGCTGCGAACTCATGGGACATGCAGCACGATTACGTCACTCGAACAACAAATGGGGCGTATCCCCGCAGCAGACCGCAAACGCTGCGCGGCGATTTTGGTCAAGCACCTCTACAACGACTTGACTGAATCCGTTCGAGGCGACGTGCAGCGCCGCATGGCTCTCGCTCCACCATGCGATTCACTTCGAGAATGGATTGCCGGACGAGAATGGTTGTTCCAAGAGGGGAATTACCACATCGACGTGTCGCACTTGAACGCAGTGGTACGTTTCGCGCGATTCCTCGACCAGGACTCGCCGGAATTGAAGCTCGCGATCGAACTGACCGAATACGGCGGGCGACTCGATACGCAGTTCCAATATCCGGGCGATCCACCGTTTGAGGATTTCTATCCGTCGCATCGCCATTTCTTGCAGGCGTTGTCAGGCGAGAAAGTGGATGAATCGATCGCTTACTTCCGCGACAAGATCAATGCGCAGCCTGAAGAACAAGACAAGCAATTGATCGCTTACGTCTTGGTCGATCTGGCCATGCGGATCAATCGGCATGATCTGGCCATTGAACTGGCCGAAGCCCATCTCACCAACCTCGACGAGAACAGCGGGTTTTCGTTTGCAGAACTCTGCCGCGACGCAGGCAACATGACCGCACTTCAGCGAGCAGCACAAGCAAAGAACGACCTCGTCACCTTTACCGCAGCACTGTTGACCTAAGCTGGATGATATCCAAGAGCGCAACTAGCACGACGGGTATGCGAGTGGTCCGAACGCAATCGCTCGTACCGGACAATCACCTCATGACCACAGCACACGTCGAATGGATCGGTGTCAGTCCCGGCAACCGGCAGCCTATTGAGCGGCGAGATCAGGTCATGGTTGCCGTCGGTACGGGTATCGACGGCGACTATCACTCGAAAAAGAAATCGGGTGGCAAGCGGCAAGTCACGCTCATTCAAGCCGAACACTTCTCCACGATTGCAGCGAAAGTCGGCCGAGAAGCTGTCACGCCTGATTTGTTCCGTCGCAATATCGTCGTCCGAGGTATCGAGCTGACAACGCTCATCGGCAATCGCTTCCGAATCGGTGCAGCACTCCTCGAAGGGACTGGCCACTGCACTCCCTGTTCTCGCATGGACGAAAATCTTGGTGAAGGAGGCCGCCTCGCGATGAGTGGCATCGGTGGCCTGACCGCAATGGTGATCGAACCGGGGCGTATTCAAGTCGGTGATTCAGTCGCACCCGATCGATAAATTCCAACGCTAATTCACGGTGCCGCGATCAGCTTTACAGTCAACTCGACTTCGGTTTTGATCGGTTGATTGCCCGTCAGCGGATCGCCCGGGCCTGTGGCAACCAGCTTGATGCCTTTCACTTCACCTGCGGCGAAGTTCGCGGGGAAGCGAAGTTCGAGTGCAAAGTCGGTTTGATCCGCTTTGACCGCCGCATTGGTGATCGCGACTCCGCCGGGCTGGCCGGTGAGCGTCAGGTTCACGTCCCCTTTGAAGGTCGCCAGCCGTTCGATCTTGCCAGTGAGTTTCACGACGGCTCCGGCTTTGGGATCGAGCGTGTGTTCGATGGTCGTCGGGCCGCTCAGCTTCACGGCCAGCGGGTTGAGGACTGGCAGGCGACGCACCAACGAGTACGCCGTTCGCAAGACGATGTTGCGTTCGGGATTGAGCAACTCGGCCTTGATGACGATGTCGCACGAACTTTC
>JAPLNX010000548.1 GCA_026400935.1 Planctomycetia bacterium
CGCAGGATTTCCAGTTGCCGCTCCGTCGCCTCAATCCGCACTGCCTTCCTTGGCATCGCACCACCCTCCGTTAAAGGTGATGCAGTAATGACACAAACTCGCTTTTTATGGAGGATCAATTCTCGGTCGTGGTACTAGCAACGCTATTTCTCCGTTTGCATTGCCTCAAACTTAGCGATCCATTTCTCCGGGTCTTCTTCAAATGCCCCTTTGCAGCCGGAACAGCAGACCCAGTATTGCTTCCCTTTGTGGCTGACGGAGATCGTGCCGAGTCCTTGTGAGATGACGCAGGTCTTCTCTTTGAAATCGCTGTCATTGAGCGCGAACGATGTTCCTTCACGCTGATTACCGATCGTGTCGAAGCGATTGAACTTGCTGCCTTGTGCGCGATATAGCTCCAACAAGTAACGATTGTTGTCGCGCTGATTCATGACGGCTTGCCAACGTCCCTTCGCATCACCTGCTTCCGTGAGCTGCAATTTGTAGACACGCTGCGGCGTTTGCTTCTTGTCCTCACCGGGCTGAAACGCAGGCTCTTCCGTGAATGTGCCCCGCAATTCGCGTTGACGATCCTCCTTGTCGAGGATCATCAGTTGATACTGCTGCTCGTCGATGAGGTACGTCAGCCGCGCCGACTTCATGTAAGGGCTGTTGTCGGTCTTCATCGTCAGTGCGGGTTGATTCTTGTTGGTGCGAACATCCCACACCCAATTGAATTCTTCAAACGACTTCGTCGCGCCAGGAGCTTTGTCTGCAATGCCGTGCCACTGCCCGATGAGGACTTGAATGACTTTGAGCGCCTTCTTCACGTCGTTGTATGACTGCTCGTCCGAGCGGCTCGATTTCGACGCTGCGGCACCTGTTGCTGCCTTTGTCCCACCACCGAGCTTCACGGGAGCAAATGACTCCGTTGGCTTTTCAACTTCGGTGGTCGAGGTCGAATGGTCGTCAGACTCATCGGTCGCCACGTCGGTGTGAGTAACGCGTTGTTGTTTTCCGGCAGACTTGTCAGTTCTGCCTGATCCCGCTTGCTCAGGCTGCTTGGAATCACCGCAGCCAGCGAGCAATGCCCAACACGTAACAAGTCCAAACGCGCTCGTTCGACTTCGAGTAAATAACCTCATGCCATGCTCCTTGAGAAAAATCGTTGGCGAGATACTAGCTCGCAACGCCAGCGATGGAAGGTTGTGAGGATTTTCGTCAGCGCCCAAGTATGCTCAATCTGAGTGGTTTCAGTGCAATGGAACAAAGCCTTGCTAAGGTTTCCAAATCATTGATGACGGCCGCTGGCATGCTCGGCGTGTGTGTTCGCAAACGCTACAAACTCGTTGAGGCAATTGCTTGTTTGAGAGTTAGTTCAGAGACTTTGCGACGAAGTTGGTCTCGATAGGCGGGAGTTGTTTCATGTCCGATGCGAGCACTGATGATGAAGAGTTGCTCGAAGCTTTGCGGATGCATCTTGTTCCCGGCATCGGGCCGAGGCATTCGCAGTTGTTGTTGGATTACTTCGGCTCGCCACAAGCGGTGTTTCGAGCGACGACCGAGCAATGGCAACAGGTCGAGGGGATCGGGCCGAAGATCGCGATGTCGCTGGCGGCTGCGAAACTAGGACGTGAGGCGGAAGCAGAACTCGATGAAGCCCGCAAACTCGGGGTACGGTTGCTGCGACGCGGCACAGCGAACTACCCGAAAGCGATCGCGCGCATCTGCGATCCGCCACTATTATTGTACTGCCAAGGGGACATCTTGCCGCAGGATGAACTCGCCGTGGCGATCGTTGGCTCGCGACGTTGCACGATGTATGGCAAGCAACAGGCGGAGAAGTTCGCGAACGCATTGGCTCGCGCGGGAGTCACCGTCATCAGCGGACTCGCACGCGGTATCGACGCGGCGGCACATCAAGGAGCACTCGCGGCCGGTGGTCGAACCATCGCGGTGATGGGGACCGGATTAGCCGAAGTCTATCCGCCGGAGCATCGTGACCTGGCGATTCAAGTTGCCGCACAGGGAGCAATGCTCTCAGAATTCAAGCTGCATCAAACGCCGCACGCCGGACACTTCCCGCAACGCAATCGGATCATCAGCGGGCTGTCTGTGGCCGTGGTTGTGATTGAAGCAGGCCGGAGCAGCGGGGCGTTGCACACTGCTCGTCACGCATTAGAGCAAGGCCGCGAAGTGCTCGCTGTTCCCGGTCGCATCGACAGTCTCGCGAGCGAAGGTTGTCATGACCTGATCCGGGATGGCGTCACGTTGATCCGCCACGTCGATGACATCCTTTCCGCGATCGGGCCGCTGACAAAGCCGGTCTCGATCGCGACCGATGGTGTGGAAACAGTTCAAAGCCTGCGCGAACTGTCGCTCAACGAGATCGAAAAACACGTGCTCAACCTCATTGCCACTGAGCCGATCCTGCAAGACGAGATCATTGCCAGCAGTCTGTTGGAGCCGTCGCAAGTTTTGGCAACACTGACGGTACTTGAGATGAAGCGGCTCATCCGTCGTCAGCCAGGCGGCTACTTCATTCGCTCGCCGTGGTAGCGACCTCACAAGCCCGACGCGCCAGCGAGAGGCCAGACAAAGTCACTCACCTGCCATCGGAACCACTCGCTGCCGCGTCGCGCTTATGCCGTCCTTGGCTTCCACTTCGCATAGATGAAGTACGCCGGAATCCCTGCTGCAATGAGGATCAAGGCCACATGAGCGGAGAATGATTGCAGGCGGTACGCCGTCGGCAGGAACCACAGATAAAAGCCGATGAACAGCAGCGGTGTGAACGGGTAGCCGAGCACTCGGTAAGGCCGCTCCCATTCGGGATGCTTGCGGCGGAGCAGGAACACGCCGATCACCGTCAGCACTTGGAACACACTGGCGGAGAAGATGACGTAGTCAGTCAGGATGTCGAAGAGGTCAACTTTCTCCAGCGCAGCAATGTTGGCCTTGGCGACCTTCGCACCGACGACCATGAACGCGGCCATTGCGGCTTGCGTACAAATGGCAATCGCTGGCGTGCGAAAGCGCGCGTGAACGTGGCCGAGTTGTTCAAAGAAGACGCCATCGCGACCCATCGCGTAAGCGACTCGCGGGCTGTGCATAAGGTTGCTGTTGATCGCACCGAACGCGCTGATGACGATGACGCCTGAAATCACAGCGACCGCGAAATTCGCCGTCTGCGGGCTGAAGATGCCGACTTGCTTCGTGAGCATCTCCTGCGCGGTGCCGCCTTGAGCGGTGACCATCTCCGTCATGCTCAGCACGCCGTGATAGGCCAAGTTCGCTCCGACGTATAACGCGATCAAAATGCCGACGCCGCCGAGTAACGCTCGCGGAATATTGCGACTGGGATCGCGGACTTCGGCGGCCACGGGAGTGACCCCTTCCCAACCGTTGTAAGCCCACATCACGGCCAACAGGATCGCGGCCATTTGAGCGGGTAACGTCGTTTGTTTCGGATCGACGGTCGATGTGAAGTTAGACCATTGAACTTCGCTGCGACCGATGAAGAACAACAAAAATGGCAACAGGGCAATCAGCGCAACGCTACCCGCTTTGATGATCGTGGTGATGGCTTGCACGCTGCCGCCCCAGAGCGCTCCGCGAACGTTGATCGTCGCCACGAACGCGAGCAACAAGAGCGATCCACCGACGAGGACTAGTTCGTTGGGTGGTATCGGAAGCCCCGTGGCAGAATCAATTGGGCTCGCCAAGCGGCTGAATGTCTCGACGATCATGATCGACAGCGCGCCGCACGACGCGGGCGTGCCGAAGAAAAATTCGCACCAACCAAACACAAAGGCGACCGGGCGACCGTATGCCTCTTTGAGATAGACGAACATCCCACCCGCGCGCGGCAACATCGCCCCGAGTTCCGCAAAGCACAGAGCGCCTGCCAAGCAGACCAGTCCGCCGCCGATCCACCCCGCCATGATCAACGGGAATGAGCCAGCATCAGCGGCGATCGTTCCGGGTTTACGAAAGATTCCCGATCCAATCGTGTTGCCGACGACCATCGCGATCGCGATCCCTAGGCCAAGGACTCGTAAGAGTTCCGGGCGCGCGTTGGAATCAGTCACTGACGCTTTGGAGGTGGTGGGCTCGACGGACAACGGGCTGCTCCTAAGGCATGAGGTCCAACTTCGCGATAGTCACCAACCCCACCGAGCTAGCCTCGGTGGTCGCCGGGCTTCTGCACTACGACGATGATTTCGTGTGTAACGCAGCCTAGTGCATAAGCCCGAATCCACCGAGGCAAGCACTGTGGGGTTTGCGAAGATCGCAAGCGTGCGCGGCACATCACTTCGCTGTTCGCATCGAGAGTTCATTCTTGCTAGCAGCTTGATTGCTAGTAGTCGGTACGAGCATCAGTTGTGGTTTTGGATTGAAGGCGAACGTGTACTTCGGCAAAGGATTCACGGGCTTTTTGCCGGTGAGCGATGTCGGCAACTTTGGAATGATCCAGTTCTTCTTTTCGAGTTCGGGGACCAGCAACGATTGTGGCATGAGGGTTTCGACTTTCGTAACGGCGTGGACTTGGCGCTGTTCGGCGAAAGCCTGGAACGTCGATTGGATGGACGGGTCACGGTCAGAAGTGAATGACCCGACGCAGACGAGTGAGCGGTCGCGTTCATGCCATACGAAGGCATCATGCGAACGCTCGCGATGCAGTTGAGTTTCACGGAGTGCTTGGCAGAGAACTTCGGCGTCTCGCCCAGCGTCGTCGAGTGCTTTGCCGAGTCGATCATCATCTTCTTTCAGGCCGCCGGGCTGATTCATCAGTTTGGACCGGCCGTAAAAGGACGCGACGACCAGCGTGTTCTTGCCTTTGTTATTCAGCAACGAATACTTGCGGTCCCGATTGATGCTCACCAACAGCGGGTCGATCTTCGTTTGAGCAACATCATTCGCTGACAGCATTGGGTTGATCGTCAAGAACGCACCGCTCATTGGCCCAGGTCGGCCTGGTGTCGAACGAAAGACAGCGTGGTCGGCAAATGACTTGGGGTTGAAGCCCTTGATGTACGTCAAAGTTTTCTGAGCGACTTTGTCGTCCGCCGATGGGTAATTTCCCGCGACCACGCAGATCCGTTTGTCTTTGGTCTTCACGCCACGACGGACGGTCTTGCCGTTGCGGTCAAAGGTGCTCAGTGCTTCCTTCGCTTCGTGTTGTTCAAAGACGTAAGCGGGAATCCCCGTTTTGCGTAACTCATAAACCAAGTCCGCCGCTGCCTCGTTGGGGCCAGGGCCATCCGCTCGATATTCCGGCGGCGGTTCGGCCAAGCTGACGACCATGATCATCCACGGGCCATGCTGTTTGGTCAGTTCGTACTTCTTGCCCTTCAGCGCTTCGATCTTGTCTGCGAAGGCTGGCGAAGGGACTTGGCAGAACAACACAAACAGACAACCAATCCCAAGCATACGGGTGAGGTTGACCACGGCAGACTCCATTCGACCGAGTGGTGAGGTGTGACGCGGGTCGAGACAAAACAGAACGTGTCCCGTGGCGTCGTGAAGCGGACTGTGAACGTGAAGCAGACTGTGAAAGGGGCGGGAATGTAGCGCGACTTGAAAAGTGGGTCTAGCCCGTTTCCAGGAAGTACAAAATGAGATGTAAATCTTGCAAAACCACGTGCTGTCGGTTTTACATACGGACTGGCCGGGATGGTGCTTGATCACGCCTAACGACGCAAATCGTCGAGAGTTAGCAGCGGTCGTCGAATTTGTTTTTGAAGATCGCAGCTGATCGGCACACGCACTGCAATGTCAGAAAACATCGCCGCACTCCGGCGAACGTAGCCCGAACTAATCCGAGGCTGCACGACCGCGAGAGAGGTCGGAGATTCTGAGGAACCACCGCGAGGTGGAGGGAGATTGGTGAGTCACCACGAGGTCGATCGCTCGGGAGAGGAGCGTTTGACCGACAAGCGTCTGAAGACAAAACCACAAAGCCGAGCGGAGGAGAGACCGCTCGGCTTTGTTCGTTTTCTGATCATTGCCTATCACCATGAATTGAGCCGGGAGCGAACGAAGAGAACGCTAATCGACGCTCATTGGCACTAATCTCAGTCTGTATTTCATCTGTTCCGATCAGCGTTCATTAGCGCCGATATAGTGTTCCCCTTCTTTTTCTTTCTCCGAATACTCGGCCGATTCCCCGTTCCTTAACAGACAAGCCCGCAGTGACGGCTCAGGATTTTGGAAATCCTGGACTGGCACTGCGGGCTTGGTTGTTAGTTTGGTTTTGAGAGAAGTAGCCACAAGCTGGCAGCTTGTGGCTACGGGGGTCAGGCCGCTTAGAAATTCAACTCGTTCAACAAGCTTGGCCGAGCGGTCAAGATCTTGAAGAGTTCGTCGGTGACGTAATTGGTGACGATGACCGAGTCCGTTCCGATTCGGTCACCTGCGACTTTCGTGTTGGTACCAGTACCCGATCCACCGAGCACTTTGTCGGTGCCACCTTGGCCAAGGACCGTGTCGTTTCCGACTCCGCCGACGCAGGTGTCGTTGCCCGCTCCGCCGAGGATCGAGTCGTTGCCGTCTCCTCCCAAGAGGAAGTCGTTGTCGCCTTGGCCGTTGAGCGTGTCGTTGCCTTGTTCGCCATCGACCAAGTCGTTGCCAGTACCACCCAGGATCGAATCGTTCTCGGAGCCACCCTTGATTGTGTCGGCACCGTCACCGCCGTCGATCGTATCGGCACCCGCTCGGCCAGCGATCTTGTCGTTGCCAACACCGCCGAGGATCGAGTCGTTGTCGATGCCACCATCGAGGAAGTCGTTGCCGATGCCGCCGTCGATTGTGTCCTTGCCGTCGCCGCCGAGGATGGAGTCATCGCCTGCATCGCCAGTGATTGTGTCGTCGTTGGCACCGGCGTCGATTGTGTCGTTGCCGTTGCCACCGAGGATCGTGTCGTTGCCCGATCCACTGGAGATGTTGTCGTTGCCATCGCCGCCGTTGATCGAATCCGTTCCGCTACCACCGACGATGATGTCGTTCCCCAACTCACCGAGGATCGTGTCGTTGGCCGGAGTCCCGATCACCGAGTCGTTGCCGTCACCCATGACCGCATTCAAGGCCAGCGTGGCGTTGACGGAGAGTGAGCCATCGATCGTGTCGTCGCCAGCACCCGCGTTGATGTTGAGCTTGGTCAGGTCAATGACACCGTTCATGTCACCGAGTGTCACTCGATCGTTACCGCCGCCGAGGTTCAACGTGAAGTTCTCGACACCGATCAAGTTGGTCGTGAAGGCCGACAGATTGAGTCGAGCCAAGCCGATGCCCGTCGTCGGCCCCATCGGCACACCGACAGCCGTGATCGTGAAGATGTCTCCTTGAACCGGGTCTGCATCGTAGGTGAAGGAGTCCACGCCACCTTGACCGTTGAGCTGATCATTGCCGTCGGTCGAGATCAGCGTGTCGTCGCCGGCACCGCCAAAGAGCGTGTCGAAGCCGACGCTTCCATCCAGCGTGTCGAGGCCGTCGTTGCCGTTGACGACGTCGTCACCGAGTCCACCAACCAAGGTGTCGTCACCGGCACCGCCGCCGACCGAGTCATTGCCGTCGTTACCGAAGACTGTGTCATTGCCGTCACCGGCATCGATCGTGTCATCTCCCAGGCCGCCGTCGATTGTGTCGGCACCACCACCACCCAGGATGCTGTCTCCGTCATTGCCACCACGGAGGGTGTCAGTGCTTTCGCCACCATCGAGCGTGTCGATGCCGTTGCCACCCAGCAGGATGTCCGCTCCACCGTTTCCTTGAACGTTGTCGTTGCCGTCGCCGCCATCGACCGAGTCGTTCCCCGCACCACCGATGACGCAGTCGTCACCGATGCCTGCGACGATCGTGTCGTTGCCGCCGTTGCCATTTAACGTGTCTCGCCCGTCACCGCCCACCAGCGAATCGTTGCCATCGTTGGTGTTCAGCGAATCAAGCATCAGATCCAGCCCGGTCCCGTCTGTCGTGATACCGGCACTCAGTACGTCGTCGAAGCCAGTTCCCAGCAACGTGTCGCTACCGAGTCCACCCATCAGCGTGACGCCGCCGAGCGTGAAGCCGGTCGCATCGAGCGTGTTGTTGCTCGCACCACCCGACAACCAAGCGCGTTCGATTGCGATGAGCGTAATCGTGTCTGTCGGGATGCCTGCGAACGTGACTTGGTTGTTCGTCAACGTTTGATTGACGTCAGCCGATGTTTTGACGTTGTCAGAACCATCGGTCCCATCCAGCGTGTCGAGGCCGGTATCTGCTGACAGCGTGTCGTCGCCGAAGCCGCCGTTGACCGAGTCATCACCGGTGCCACCACCGACCGAGTCGTTGCCGTTGCCACCGGAGACGAGGTCGTTGTCCGCACCACCGTTAACGGTATCAGATCCTTCGGCCCCATCGACCGTGTCAGCACCCGCTCCACCGTTGATGAAGTCGTTGCCGTCGTTGCCGCTGAGCAGGTCATTCCCCGCGTCACCCAAGATGCTGTCATCATTGAGTCCGCCATCGACGAAGTCCGCACCGTCTCCACCGGAGATCGTGTCGTTGCCAAGGCCACCGATGAGCGAGTCACTGCTACCGTTGCCGGAGATCGAATCTGCTCCGTCGCCGCCGTCAATTGTGTCCGCCGCACTGCCGCCGCTGATCGTGTCGCCGCCGAGGCCGCCGTTAATCGTCAGCGGCAATGTCCATCCGGAGGCGTCAATCGTGTCGTTGCCGTTCAGACCGTTGATCGTCAGCGTCGAAACGAACGTCACGTCGCCGCCGGTCACTTGGAACGTGTTTGTCCCGTTGTTGCCGTTGACCACCAGCGAGACATTCGGGTTCTTCGCAGTCACGCTCTCGAACGACGGGAGCGAAACGCCGAGCACGCTGCTGATGCTCGTGTGACCGTTGCTGCTCGACAACACGATGTTGTCGTTGCCAACCACCGGAGCGTTGAAGACGCGGTTGTTCGCGTTCGTCTCGTCCGAGATGGGCTCAAGTCCGGTGTAGTTGACCGTGAACAGTGTTCCAAGGTCGTAAACCACGTTTCCTGAATCGAACGCCGTCGAGTTGTAGGTCACGGTGTTGAACGTGAAGAAGTTCATCGGATCGATCAGTTGCAGGGCATCCGCGCCCACTTGGCCCAAGCCGTTGACCGTCAATCCGCCCGTCGGGATCGGATTGCCCATGCCGAAGTCAACGAGAAACAGATCGTCTTCAGCCGCACCGGGCACGCCGGTGACTCCGGCACCATCCCCATTGACCGTGATGGCGGTCACCAAATTAGCGACCTGCCGGTAGTGCTCGACTTCCGGGGCACCGTTGTTGGACAGGAAGACGACGATGTCGCCGCCGTCGCGGACAATGCGCCACGCATCGGGCTTGGGATCGTTATCGACGATCGTGCCGGTCCCGGCTGTGCTAAAGGTTGTGACCATCGAATCGGCCACACCGTTGATCGTGCCACCGACCGCTTGCAGGACGAAGGTTTCGTCCGGCTTCTCGTAACGGAGATCGCCAAGAATC
>JAPLNX010000455.1 GCA_026400935.1 Planctomycetia bacterium
CCGCTTCGCCATCACGCGACTCAAACACCATCCGCTCAAAGAAAGCCTACGAGGCAAAATGCAAATAGCCGGCTGGAACGACGACTTCCTTGCGGAAGTCCTAACAGGTCAACAACTTTGATACGCGCTGACCGTGGGTTTGAGCGTGATGCCAAACCTGAGTCCGTGCGACTGCTGAAGCACTTGCTGGAGGTTGGTCGAACGACACGCCGAAAACTTCACGAAGTGTTTTGGGAAAAAGCTATTCAGATTGGCTCGGTCGGCAAGGCGTTGACGCGGCTTGATGACGACCTTCTGGCATACGCTCCGAATGTTTTCGTGTTCGTGAAGCGGGGCGGTGAAGTGTGGATTCACCGACCGGACCAAAATGGGACTGAAACAGACTGACCCTGTCCGTACTTGTTCGCAACACGTTGATACCGTCCCACCGTTCAATTTCGATTCGTCGATCAACGGGTGGGAAGAGGCCGTGGCAGATAACTCCGAAAACAAATCTCTGGCTGATCAAGTCGCAGAACACATCCCTTCACCGGCTGTCGTTCGTCGTGAAATCGGACGCTGCATTCGAGAACGACGGTTGCTCGCGACCGTTCTGAAGCTGTCCGAGCAATGCGAACGGTTACGGGAGCCATCATCCGAAACCGAAAGCGAGGAACGCCATGCGTGACTCGCCGGTTGATTTGGCAATCAACGTTGTTCGTTCCGTCGCAATGAACACACCGCGTCCGGCCTACTTCGCGAACCGTGTGTTGAGGCTGGCGACGAAAACGGTATTGGCTCAGCACTGCGGTACGGACGCCCTCGCTCTGCTGTGTGTCATCGCGATGACCGAAGACGCTCGGCGATATCGAGGCCCGGTCACGTTCTGGAATGAGCAGTTGCTTCCGCTGGTTGGATTTGCGAAGTGGGAACGACTCGACCGAGCGCGGCAAGCATTGATCGACGCTGGCTGGCTGCTCTACGAACCCGGCGGTCGACATCGGGCTGGACGCTATCGAGTGACCATCCCGCCCGATCTTGAAGACTTGGGCGACACTGCCGTTGATGAAGGCTCGACTCCCTTAAAGGGATATCGAGCGGGGGATCAACAGGGAGTCGAGCTGGGGATCAAGCCGGAGTCGAAACGGGTATCGAGCCGGAGTCTAGCCGGGGATCAACAGGGGGAACCTTCTTACCTGTTACCTCTACCTGAAACCTCCCCCTCGCCCTCGAATGGGGACGGCGAAGGATGGAAAGAAATTGAAAAGCAACTCAGGGACGCACATGTCCGCGAGTGGTGTGATGCGGTTCGATCGGCTCGTGCGGCTGGCTGCTCTCTTACGGAAATCCAAGCGGTCATCAACTACTTCCGCGAATACCGCGACGCATGGGAGTTGCCTGAAGCGGCACTCTATCGCCGCGTCTTGAATGCAACCCCCGATCAACGTGCCGACGATCCCGCGACTTGGTTGCCATTCTCCCCGTCGTTCGTTCGTCGTGAGCAATCGGCCAAGGAAGCTCAACAGCGGACCGTGGAAGCTCAACAGAAACGCTTGGCGGACGCACAGCGTAAGTTGGAACTGCAACGCGAAGACGACGAACGCCAACGGCTTGAAGATGCGTTCGGTGCGGAGTGCGATCGACTGACCGCCGACGACCTGCGCCAAATTTCAATGCAAGATTCCAGTTTAAACGCTGCGATTCAGTGGCATCGCAAAGGGAAGTCTGCGGGACAAGATGCCAAGCAACAGCCACACATTCGAGGGCTACTGCTGAAGTGGCTTGCTCAACGAACACCCTCAGAAAGTCCGAGCGAACCCGCCATTAGCGGCGATAGTTCGCGGAGCACGTTGGACGATGGCGACGCCCGAAGTCCGCCGACTCAATCGAACACGCCCCGTAAAACCGAACGGACACCCCACGCCAATGAGATGTCCGCTCTTCAATCTTCACTCACATCACCATCCCCATCACGGAACCAATGACATGACGGATCGAACCTTATTCCCTGAAGTCCCTGAAAACCATCCCGACAAGCCGTTGCCGCACAACGGAACGACAACCAGCAAGCTCGCCGCCGAAACGATGAAGCCGTTTGCGACATCGCAGGAGATTCGAGTTTTCGAGTTCATCAATGATCGGGGTGAGCACGGGGCAACTGATGAAGAGCAACAACTCGGTCTTGGCATGACCGGCAATTCGCAACGGCCTCGCCGTCGTCGATTGGTGGAACGTGGCCAAGTGGCTGACTCGAAAACGACTCGCAAGACCAGTTCTGGTTCTGGTGCCATCGTGTGGGTTGCCGTCTCACCCGAACAACCGCCGGTTGCTGCCTCGAAAGCGAATTGGCCAACGGGTGGCAGATCGAATCCGCACAAGTCGGACTCCGCCGAGTTCGTTCCCGACTTTGCAATCTGACAGGGAGGATCTTCGACATGGCTTCCAATTTGTTGTTGCCGTCCGCTCTGCGCCGGCCTGCGAAGGCGGAGACGCCCAAGCTGTTGTTGTCGCGGGCTGATGCCGCCGCGGCGCTGGGTGTGTCGGAACGAATGCTCGACACACTCACTGCGCCTCACGGACCACTCAAGCCCGTGAGGATCGGACGCCGAGTGATGTTCGCGCCGGCCGTACTGCATCGTTGGATCGAATCCGAAACAAGCGAGGCTCTCGCCAACGATTCAACATCGAACACGCCAGAACAATCGAGTTGATCGGGACGAACATCCGATCCTTCGATACCATCCCCTCGCCTTTGCCACCCGCGCGGTGTGCCGGACTGCAACCCGGCCCCGCGCTGGGTGGCGTTGCAGAAAGGTTTCCGTCATGGCTTCCGTTGTTTCTGATCCCAATGGGTTTCACCGCGTTGTCTTCAAAGGGTTGGATGGCAAACGCCGTCCCCTGCGGTTGGGCAAGTGCTCCGAGAAGTTCGCCATCGCGGTTGGGGATCACGTGGAAGCGATCCTCAATCAAGCGTTGATGCCTTCACGCCCGCTGCCACGTGCAACCGCTGAATGGCTGGCGGAAATGTCCCCCGTCATGGAAAAGAAGCTCGTCGCCGTGGGGCTGATCCATCCGCGTGAAAGCACCAAGTTGATCACGCTGGGCGAGTTCCTGGATGCCTACTTGGTTCGACGATCGGACGTGAAGGATGGAACGCGGGTCTTCTACGGGCACACTCGCCGCAATCTGATTGACGTGTTCGGGGCTGACCGACCGCTCACCAGCATCACCGCCGGGGACGCTGATGACTTCCGCCGGTATCTTCAACAGCACTGTGAGCAGCGAGTCAGCAAGGTAGACGGGAAGCTGCGAACGAACTCACCCTTGGCGGCGGCAACCGTGGCTCGCCGTTGTAGCCTTGCCCGAACATTCTTCCGGGATGCTGTGCGGCGGAAGCTGATCGACGCGAACCCGTTTGAAGACATCGGCGGCGGTAACAAAGCGAATCCAGAACGCTCGCATTTCATCGACAAAGAGACCATCGCCAAAGTGATCGACGCTTGCCCGAATGCCGAGTGGCGGTTGTTGGTCGCCTTGTCGCGGTTCGGTGGCGTCAGAGTCCCGTCCGAAGCTCTGACGCTGCATTGGCGTGATATCGACTGGTCTGCCGACCGGATGTTGATCCACTCTCCGAAGACCGAGCATCACGCGGGGAAGGCCACGCGGGTTGTCCCGCTCTTTGCAGAGTTGCGTCCCTACCTGGAAGACGTGTTCGATCAAGCTCCGGAAGGTTCCGATTTCGTTCTGCCGAGTCTGCAACGTGAAGCCGCACAACTCGGCGACTGGCGAGCGGTCAATCTGCGGACTCGATTTCAGAAGATCGTCAAGAAAGCTGGCCAAGCCCCGTGGCCGCGACTGTGGCACAACTTGCGAGCTTCGCGTCAAACGGAACTGACCGAATCGTTCCCCGCTCACGTCGTGTCGGCATGGTTGGGAAATTCCGAACGCATCGCCGCCGCACACTACCTGCAAGTGCTCGATTCACACTTCCAAAAAGCGGCGAGCATTCCGGCGCGCGGTACGCCTGCAAGTGATGATTTTGAGTCGCACCGAATCTCGGAAAATGCAGAAATCCCGCATTTCTGCGGGATTTCAGGTGCAAAGGTGGGCGATACTGGATTCGAACCAGTGACTTCCACCGTGTGAGACTTTTTTGCCGCACTGTGAATTCGCGTGAAACCTCGGTAAATGTGGAGTCTACCGCGTCTCGTGAGTGTTTCAATACCACTCATGGTTTTGCGGGGGTTTTCATCGGTTTCCGAATGAGTGTGGTAGTAATGTGGTAGTTGAACCACAAATCTGCGAACCACTTCGATCGTCGGTAGCTTGGTTGTTCGCCACCATTTCGAGAGGCAAAGTGGTAGAAGTGTGGTAGTGACTCTTGATCATTGCGACGCACTGGCCAACGATGCCTCGCCCTCTCGGCCAACGAGACGGTGATCTTCAACGAGACGGTGATCTTCAACGAGACGGTGATCTTCAACGACAGCCTCGCCGATGATTTCTCGGACCTTCCCCTTTTGAAACGGTGGTGTAATCTTTTCACCACCTTGATCTTCGCCGGGCTTCGATCCAACCTTGCTTCCTGGCTTCGCCTGCGATGCCTCACGACGAGCCTTTGCAGCAGGAGTCTGGATCGGTTCATTGCTGATAAGGATCGCGGAAATTCGTAGGTTCTCCAAGCCCAGCCGATCACTTACGCACTAACCGGATGAACTATTTTTCTTTCATTCACTCTGCCAAGCCGGGGTCAGGGGCGGAGTGTCCACATTGCGCGCGATCGCGGGCAACCTGCCGATCGGTGATCAGGAGCAGCAGACGCCAGCACCTTCTCGACCTTATGAACCGTGTCGTGAGAAACTCCAGCGGCCTTTGCGATCTCGTCGACGACTTTAGTTGGCAAAATCGGTTCGTCAGAATTCTGACTAACCGATTTTGCGTTGCTGTTTTTGCGATCACCGCCACTCTGTTTCTTGTTCTCTTTGGCCTTTGCCTCCAATGCTGGCCTGAGTTTCAACGCCAAAATCACTCTTTGAGAGTCGGTCAAGTTCCTGCGGCCAAGCTGATGTTTGATGATCCACTCGACAACGTCGTGATCGGCAGCAGCAAAATCGACCGCATAGGATTGCGCAGGAGCCACGCGGGGCACGTTGACCGAGAGTTGATGCGTCCACAAAAACGCGACAGCAGAGCGGCACCGCGATCAAAACAAAATTGCCCTCACGGCGTCAGGTGCCACCGTGAGGGCTGATCTCGCTACCTCAATGACTCGGCTGAAAGGGACCGGTCATGGTCTTGGCAAGCGAGGTCATGCGGAACCCTTGCTGCGGATCGCGGCGCGGAAGTCGGCGAGGGCACATCCATAGTCGTGATACACGCGGAAGCTGTAAGCCAGCGTGTTGACGTCGTGATCAAGTCCGAACTGTTCCAGCGTCGGCGATTCCATACCGTCCAAGAAGCCGACAATCACGGCGGCGTTCATCGCGTTGCTGAAGAGATACCACGCGACGGCGGAGCTATTGCTGAAACCGGCATCAGACAATCGAGGTTCGACTGCAAGTTGCGCGATGTCCTTGAAACTGTTGCCGGTCGGTTGCTGGTCGCCGGTCGCAACTCTCTGAACCTCGGCGGAGTGAATCAACGCGAGTGCGATTTGTTCCAACTCTGGCGGCACCAGCAAGACGGCGGGTTGCAGGTCGAGCAAGTTGCCTTCCGCGTCTTTCATCTGGCGGAGCATCTTGATCGCTGTTGCGAGTGACGACGCCGACAAGTTTGTGAGCGCACCTTCAAAATAGTTGGAGTTGCCGGAGCCGAAGAAACTTGAGGCGTTGGCCAGCAGCGTCGTTGTTACCAGCGAGTTCAAGGAACGCATGGCAGCTCGAGCCAAGCCGGGGATGACGTCACTGAAGACGCTCGCATCGTCGTCAATAATCTGGCGGCGGTCGATCGTGAACATCTTGGCGAACGTGTTGACGGCCCAATCGTAAGTCTCTTCCGAGAATTTGCCGTGCTTGATCGAACCGCCTGGCGGTAATTGGCTCAGGTCGCCACCGAAGCTCGGACGAATGCCGTGCTGCACTTTGAAGTTCGCAGCGGGTTTGACGGAAGCGAAAGCCCGCCAGCTTGCGGGAGCTGCCTGGTAAGCGGTGATCAGGATCTTGTTGGCACTGTCGCCCAACGCAACGGGCATTGATCCGGTCGAGAGCGCGGCGCGAATCATCGCACCGCGTTCGCTGGGAACCTCGCGGCCGTCGATCAGCAACGCGGCGCGGCAGAGGTCGGGAAGCGAATTGCCGTGAAGATGACGGGACTCTTCCATCACTCTCGTACCGAACGATTTTTCAGCGGCTGAACTGAAGCCAGCCTTCACCATCAGTGCGGCGCTCAGGTGTTGCGCGGTCGTGCCGCCGTCGCTGCCATTGCTGCGATGATTCGATGGGGCGGTTCGTTGGGATGTGCGAAGCATTTCGAGTTCCGTTCGTTCTGGAGTCCATCCGCCAGAAATTGCGGCGGACGCTACAAGGGGACGACCAACAGCGAGGCTGTTGATTTGTGCGATGCGGTTGTGCTCGGCCGACTGTGCAGCACGAAGATCAAGAATCGCTTTCGCTGTCGCGGTCGATGCGGCGGCCGGGTC
>JAPLNX010000188.1 GCA_026400935.1 Planctomycetia bacterium
GCCGAGAGCTTCACATCGCGTCGGCAAGCGTTCGGCTCGTCACGCGGAGCGATGACGGCTACGTACTGCCCCCCTGCATGTCTTCCAGAGCGAACCAGACCCGCAGCTTTTCGCCACGCATCTTCTCGTGCAGCCGCCGAGCGAACTCATCGTCCTGGCTGCGATCGCTGATGAAGCACGATTGGTATTGAATCGGCTGCATCGTCCCGATGAGCGACGGCAGGTAGGTGATGAAATCCTCCGGCACGCCGCAGCCGCGCAGGAAGTCTTCGGGGATCTTCCCTTGGGACCGATAGAGCGTGTCCACGTCGATACTGCTCGGAGCGAGAGGTCAGTCGAATTCCAAGTGGGTGTGTCCCCCGTTCGTGATTCTGGACTAATGGGCTAAGCCGGTCCGATTCGCGCTATTCACCGAGGAATCGATAAATGTCAGTTTCTTTTGACAAGAGAAAACGCAGAAAGCTACCGCCTTTCCGCCTCAACGTCTGATAGAGGCTCAGGAGCCTGAGATAATCTGAGATTCCTGCTTCAGAGAACTGTGCCCCGATAATTCGTCTTCGAGACGCAATCAATTTCACGGCGTTTTCCGCCAGATTGTTGTTCCACGGAACACCGTCATACGACAGAAACGTGAACAACCTCTGGCCATATTTCTCGAATCGCTTTTGGTAGCCTTGCGCCAATTTGGATGCGAAGACTTGCGTCTCCATCCATTTGAGATAGCGAGCCGCCTTTGGAAGAAACCTTTGCAGGTGTCGCTTCTTAAGACCGTATCGGTCAATCGCGTCGATGATCGCACGCAATAGCTCGGTGAATCGCTCCGCGATTCCTTTCAGTTCAGAATCGAATGGAGCCTTGAGGAGATCGTCGTTGATATCTCGGATCAAATGAACGACGCACTTTTGCTGCGGGCATTTCAAGGAGTCGTAAACGCCATAAAAGTCTGAGACCAAAACCCCGCTAAAGTCTCCGAGAACTTCATCGAGAACGCTGCCGTCTCGGCTGCGGCTGAAACGGTAGATGACGTCTTCGGCATTTGAAAACGCCCAAACGTATCCAGTCCCACCTTTGATCGCGATCTTTGCTTCATCTGCGCAAATCAGATTTCCACACCGCAGACGATTCAAAAGGCATTTTTCTGTGGCCTCATGGAACTTCGCGAGACGCCGACGTGCAGCCGTAACGACGTATTCGTTAAACGAAAAGTTGAACACGTCGTTTAGGCTTGCGGCAACGGCGTAGCCAGACTGACCGAGAGCTATTTGTTGGTAAGCTGCCCAGCAAGCTATGCCATTTCCAAACCGGTTTCCTCCTGTCGGATATTCGTACGAGTATGACGTTGACAGGCATTTGCAACATTCATACCGAGCCGTTGCGTACTCTACAGAAGTCCGTTTCATCCCTGTCTTCGTAAATTTCAAATCATCAACGACTTTGGTGTGCGGCTTCGCGGTGTATATGCGAATTTCGGTTGCTCCACAGTTTGAGCAACACGAGGGCGGCGAACATTGAATGCGCCTACTGATCCTTCTTTTACTGTGCAATCGCCGCCGACTGCGACTCGCACTCTTACGAACGTTTTTGTCCGTGCGGAAGAACACTTTGTCGCGTTGGTATGTAAAGTAGGCTTGCTTGGTGAACTTACCGAAATCTGGTAGCGCAAACGGAGATTGTCCAAATCTGGACGGTGATTGGTTTGGCAGGCTGTCGGTCGACTTGACCGTGAATCGGTCAGTCGGCGACTCGTACGCGATATCGATCAAAAAGTGTGTAACGATTCGCGCTGCAACGCAATCTTCCAAGTTGTACTGCTGCAGGGCGTCTCGAACAGAAGGTTGTTGGTCACGCTCCCATCGAAGACGCCAGGCGACACTTTCTAGGCCGGACGCCACTGGACCATTCCATTTGGCCCCCAATTGTGTCGCGATATCTTTCAAACCGTTTGAGTAAGCGGGGAAATAAACGTTGGTCCGAATCACCGCATGAATATCGACCAGCTTCGGGACAAGATTGTTTGTGTCGTGTGGAGCAACGGAGCCATACCGCGATTCCATTTTGTCGAAAAACTCACGCTCGTACCTGCCGAAGTGAAAAATTGCGTAATCGTCGAGGCCTGACAACTCTTTGAGAAACTGATTCCAGATTCGCTCCTCGTCCGTTGCCGTCTCAGCCCAATACTGAAATGCGGTGTATCCGTCGGTCCTTTCGACCAACATTCCGATCAAGTAGTAGTGATCTCGTTCGGGAATTCCCTCGACGTCGAGGTAGACGCGCACCTTTGATTGAGGCAGCTCTGGTTTCTGGCGGACGTAAACAGTCTTGTCCCGAATCGCCATTGCTTGGAGTGGCAGTGAGTGCTTTTTAAGCGTGCCCATTTTGCGACCGATGCTCTTCGGACGGAACGTGTAGGCAAGCTGCGTCACAGTAAAAATGCCACGCCGATTGAACGACTCGATTTCCGAAGGATTCAAGCCCCGAAGTAGACTGAGATCATCGAGCTTTTCCGCTTCCGTACGGCAGCGACGCCTGAATTCGCAAACGTCACAGTGACGGTTCAATATCAGCTTTGGGACGACTGCACCGCTGCGTATCAATTCCAAATCATTCAGAGCTCGACGCGACTCTTTGGCAATCCGTGATTGCCCTTTCGCTGTGGCACTTTTGACTTTTGCCGTGGCAAAACTGGAGCCATAGAGCAGCTTCGCATCTTTTACAGCACAAGGCTGACTTTCAGACAATTTCAATGCGTCGGCCGCCGCGAGTAATTTGTCGTGAGCAGATGGCTTTTGTGAGGCGATGAAACGAATCGGATTGAGATCACCTTGTCGATCGTCACCGTGACGTTCAATTGCGTCAAAGTTCCAGCGGCTTTCCGAATCGCAACTTGCAACATCGAGTATCAGCGACGCACGACTTCGACACGCAACGCGAAGAGAAGCCGGGGACCGCAAGACTTCATTCTCTGAATGCTGCGACGAGAGATGATCTTGGCTTAGCCGGCGATATTCTGTTTTCAGCAACGATTGGACTTCTTGCCAAGCAGTCGGTTCGCCAATTTCATCACGCAGTTTCAGGAGGGCTTTGTAGCGGCAATTCAGGTAGTCGATTAGGAGAGTCGTCGTGTCGAACATTTTCTATAGCCGTCTGCTCGCGTGCGCTTAATTTAATCTAACCCATGCCTCAAGCCACCACCGCCAACTGATGCTCACGCTCGGCGCGGGCCAAGGCTTGTTCCTTCTCGGCCTTCTCCTTCTGCACCTCGGCGAGGACCGCGAGCGGCAAGAGCACCTTGTCGCGCGGTGCGTTGGCCGGCGGCAACTCCCCCTTGGCGAACGCTCGCAGGTGACGGTCCACCTCCGCTTGGAACTCGGCCTCATTCGCGAACCCGTGATACAGCACCTGCCGCGACTCTTCGAGCGACTTGCGGAAGTCGAGCACCTTCTGAAGCTGCGGGCCTGCGTCGGTGCAACGCTTGCGGGTAGGTTGGGACTCCGTCCCGACCGTACGGATGCGAATTCGGTCGGGACGGAGTCCCAACCTACGGGCAGCGCAGCGGTCAATCTCCCGATTGATCACCTCCTGCGACCGCCGCCCCGGCGAGGCGATGAAGACGCGAATCGTGCGGGCTGCGGGCATGAGCGGTGCTCCTGGTGGCGTGATCGACAATGTGATCAGATTATTCCGGCATCCGTTCGCATTTGCCAGACGCGGAGTGCGTCTGTTACCAGCACGATCCCCGATGAGACGTTTGCCCGCTTAACTCAGCAGCAATTCCAAATCATCGCGGCCGAGACCGCGAATCAGGCTGTTGTCGGCGTTGATGATGGCGTCGGCGAGATCGCGTTTGGTGGCTTGCAGTTGCAGGACTTTTTCCTCGACCGTATCGCGAGCAATCAGCCGGTAGGCGAAGACCTGTTTGTCTTGACCGATGCGATGCGCGCGGTCGATGGCTTGGGCTTCGACGGCCGGGTTCCACCACGGGTCGAGAATGAAGACGTAATCGGCGGCGGTCAGGTTCAGCCCCACGCCGCCCGCTTTCAGGCTGATGAGGAACAGGCGGCATTCGGGGTCGGTTTGAAAGCGATCGACTTTTGATTGGCGGTCGCGCGTGCGGCCGTCGAGGTATTCGTAGTCGATCTTCTCGCCATCGAGCCGGTTGCGGACGATTGCGAGGAAACTGGTGAACTGCGAGAAGACCAAGACCTTGTGCCCCTCGTCCATGAGTTCTTGAATCTGCGGCAACAGTACGTCGAGCTTCGCACTCGGCTCGTCGGTTTTGGTCTTGTCGATGAGGCCGATGTGGCACGAGGCCTGACGCAGTCGGAGCAGCGCTTCGAGGATGTGCATCTTCGATTTCGACAAACCGTCGCGGTCAATGCGGCCCAGCAATGACTGACGATAATGAGCGCGAAGTTCGTCGTAGTGCTTGCGTTGGTCCGCTTCGAGTTCGCAATACAGCGTTTGTTCGAGCTTCGCGGGCAGGTCTTTCGCGACCTCGGATTTCGTGCGGCGCAGCAAGAACGGACGCAGCACTTTCGCCAGGATTTCGCGAGATTCGGGAGACGGATTGCGAGCACCGGCTCCACCGAGCTTCAACACCGACGCGGTTCCCAACATCCCCGGATTGAGGAACTCGAACAGGCTCCACAATTCGCCGAGATGGTTTTCGACCGGCGTGCCGCTCATCGCCAGACGGTGCTTCGCGCGAATCAATCGAGCGGCCTTCGCCGACTCGGTGTTCGCGTTCTTGATCGCCTGAGCTTCGTCCAAGATGCAGTAATCGAACTCGACATCTTTGAAGAGCAGCGCGTCTTTGCGGAGCGTGCCGTAGGTCGTGACGATCAGATCGAACTCGTCGAAGTGCTCGTTCGCTTTGATCCGCTCGATTCCCGTGTGATCGAGCAATCGCAGCAGTGGCGCGAACTTCGCCGTCTCTTGCTTCCAATTGAAGATGAGCGTTTTCGGCACGACGACTAACGACGGCCCGGGGCGTTTCTCCGGCGACAATTCTGCTCGTAGCTTGCGGCGCGAGTCGAGCAGCGCGAGCACTTGCACTGTCTTGCCCAGCCCCATGTCGTCGGCCAAGCAGCCGTTGAATTGGAACTCTTGCAAGAAGTGCAGCCAGCCGAGTCCCTCGCGCTGATAACCGCGCAGCGTTCCCGTGAACGAGTCAACCGGGTCACACGCAGCGACACCCGAAAAACTTTTCAACCGTTTCCGAGCTTGATCGAAGACCGCATCGAACGTCGCTTCCGGCTGAGCCGCGAGCAGCGCGTCGAGCAGGCCGACCTGCGACGCACTGAAGCGCAAGTGATCCGCCTGCTTCGTCCCCAGTCCGGCCAACATGCCGTACTTTTCCAGCCACTCTTGCGGCAACATGCCGAGTGATCCGTCGGGCAAGACGACCGAGTTCTCCCCCTTCTTCAGGGCCGCGAGTAGTTCGGGCAACTGCGCTTTCGACGTTCCGAAATCGACGGTGCCGTGCAACTCAAACCAGTCGATCCCCGACTTCACTGACACGTCCATGCCGACCGCCGAACGATAGAGTTTCCCTTCCGATTCAATCTTCCAACCGGCGGCCATGAACGACGGCATCAGCTCAGCGAACTTGCGCGGCGCGATTTCGACATCCGCCTTCGACCATTGCGGAGCTTCTGTGAAACCTTGTTCGAAGACTCGGCGTCGCAGAGCTTGTTCGGCCTGACGATCGCGTTGCACGATGCGGCGCTGAGCCGCGTCAAAAACGCGATCAGCTTTCGATTTCGTACCGACAACTGCCTCGCCGTATTCAAAGCAAACGTCCGCCGTCAGCTTCCCTTGCCGACCGCGTTCGCTGGAAACGACCAAATGCAGCTTTGGCTCGGCAACGATTTCTTGGATCTGATACTCCGGCGGCAAATCGAGCTTCGGCACGTTGCCGGTACGAAACAGCTCTGACAAGAACTGCTCGAACTCTGTGACGGGAACATGCAGCGGCTTGCTGCCCGCGAACGGGGCCAACCATTGATGCTTGGGCCAATCATCAACGTATGAAACTTTGTTTTGAGCAAAGAGAATTCCAGAATTGAAGACCTTAATCGCCGTCCCGATCGGAACGTCACTCTTCTGGCGATTGAAGACCGCTTGCACAATGTGAAATCGCCCCGATGGGTCCAGCGGCGCATAGACCACCATGTTCCAAGGCCCGTCAGCGTCCCACGTAGTAGGAATGAGTTGCGAATCGTTCGGACGATCAGGCAACCGCATCAACAACCGCCCGGTCGCGCTGGCCAGTTTCAAAACTCGCTCCCGCAGCCGCACGGGAACAATGACCTCATTCGCAACCACCGAGTACTCGTGCGCATACAGACTTGTCACAGCGCTGAGTCCCGCCAGCTCAAACATCACATTGCGATCAGCCTCATCCTTGAGCTTGGCGATGTCATGCCGAGTAATCTGCGTCTTCTTGATCTCAGTCAAACCGCTGGCAGCAACTTGCCGATAAGCCCACTCTAAAACGAACGTCTCACCGTTGGTCTGTCTATTGGCTGCGATGATGTAAATGAGTTGGCAGTCATTGAGCCAAAAATCGGCGACCTCTCGTTCCCAAGAAGCAGCCGCCATCCCAGCCACACCACTGAGCCGCTGACGCCAATCCGAAACGACTTCGCGGGGAGGCGGAGCCATTCTCGCCAGCGCTGTCGAAGCTTTTCCTGCTGGTTCCTTTATCGCTTGGGACGAGCCACCAACCTCGTCGTCCTCGTCGAATTCTTCTTCCGACCAAATGTTTCGATTGAGCACCGCCTCAACAAAACTCTGATCCTTCTCGGAGAAGTCTTTCATCGCCGACGGGAGCCGCCCGTTGGGCTCACGCAAACTGTTCTTCTTGTCCGCAAACAGCAATGCGGCCCAAACGTGCTCGCAATTCCCCTGCGTTTCAAATGCTTCACACGAACAGGACACCTTCAGCGATTTCACTGCTGCATCATGGAATAGGCAGACATCTCGCTCACCACGATCACGGACAGTGACCAGAGCAATGTCCGATCTCCAATCAACTTTTCGCAGCTTCTGGTCCTCGAAGAGCCCGCGCCCTTTTTTTCGAAGCTCCTCATCAAACTTCTTTTCAAACTGCGTCTCTAATGAGATTGGAGTGCTGGGCGATGCAGGCATGAGGCATCCTCTCCTCGTGGTGATTGTTTTTGAGTGCCACCAAGCTTCGTTCACTCGGTAACAGTCGGAATCATGACAGCATCGAAGACAGCGCCAAGTCTCATGGTGGTGGCATTTGTGTGCCCGTGATATGGAGCTTGCCAGAGTGTCATAAGACTGTGAGACAGGTAGTGCCATTGCCCGAAAGATGCGTGTTGGTTTTGCGCGTCTTTGAAGTCCTAAGATCCAACCCTCAATGTCCAAATTTAGAGTCTTCGATTGTGAATTATGCGCGCTGCGCGCGCAACTTTGGAATTGCGGCGTATGAATCGGATGGCGATCAGGCAGCGTGACTGAGGCCTTGGTGGTAGAGCGTGATGATCGTACTCAGAAGACGTTGGCCCTCAATTGTCACTCGCCAACGATAGGTGTGCGGGATTGTAGTCGCTTGAAGATGCGGCTGAGTGAGTGAGCTGGCTTGGCGACGATGCTCAGCGCGGTCGCTGGGGTCGCCGTGCAGACGCTGCCGGATGTCGGTGTTACGGAAGCCACGCGAGACGTGATCGCCGTGCATGATCGTTTGGAACAGTTTCACGTCTGCGGCTCGCGCGGGATTGAAGCCCGCGTGACGGCGGTTGGCCACTTGCTGCGGCTCCACCAGTTTCTCCACTTGCCGATACGCGGCCGTGGGATTGCGGCCGTGGGATTGTCGACCGCCGCTAACGCTTCCAAGTAGCGGCAGTTCGAGGACCGCGATACAGAGCCTTCTGCTGTCCCGTGGCGGATGCGGTCGCCTCAGTGCAGCAGGCTGGGCTGATCGCGGTCAGCATCGTCTCGCGCAGCGAGGCCTCGCCGAGCCGGAAGCAGGGAGTTGCCGCGTACTTCTCGAACTGCGAGAAAGAATCCGACCTCGAAGCCGCGCTGTTGATGGAAAAGGCGACCGTGCAGCCGTATCTCTTCTTTGGCGGAGGCTGCGACGAAGCGTTTGAGTTCTACAAAACGGCGCTCCATGCGAAGGTTGGCATGGTCATGCGATTCAACCAAAGCCCGCGACCTACGCCACCGGGAATGCTCGCGCCGGGATTCGAAGACAAGATCATGCACTGCAGCTTTCAAGTGGGCGGCACGACGGTCATGGCTTCGGATGGCTGCGAACCCAATTCGCAATTCGTTGGCTTCAAGCTCGCGTTGAGCGTCCCGACGGAGACGGATGCTGACCGCGTCTTCAACGCGCTTGCTGACGGCGGAAAGATCGAGATGCCGCTGGTCAATTCGTTTTGGTCGCCTCGTTTCGGCATGGTCGCGGACAAGTTCGGCGTCGATTGGATGGTGATGGTGCCGGGGCCGAATCACGGATAGCGAAGCAAAATGTTGGGCGCTTGTCGATTTCTCGATCGGTCAATCGACTACTTCATAAAACGCGGGAATGGCCCGCGAAAAAGAACAAACCTTCTGACTCATGGAGACACCATGGCAACAAGCATTTTCGTGAACCTGCCCGTCAAAGACCTGAAGAAGATCGATGCGGTTCTATGAGGCGCTGGGCTACTCGTACAAGCCACAGTTCACCGATGAAACGGCCGCGTGCATCGTCATCAGCGACACGATTCTATGTGATGCTGCTCACGCACGCCAAGTTCAAGATATTCACTCCAAAGGAGATCGCCGACGCGACAAAGGATTGCCATGTGTTGCTTAGCCTGCCATGCGAGAGTCGCGAAGCAGTTGATGGAATCGTGTCGAAGGCCATCGCCGCAGGAGGCTCGAAAGCGCACGAGCCGGGAGACTACGGCTTCATGTACCAATGCGGTTTCTACGACCCTGATGGGCACGGGTGGGGAGTCCTCTGGATGGACACGGCGGCTGTCCAGCAAGGTGGTCTGTCTTAATTCTTCAGCCCTCCTTGGCTACGTATCGCAAGCCAACCAAGAAGAGTACTTCCAAACCGTATCCAAGAACGGCCCAATCCTCGTCTGTCAGAGAGTTACCGAAAACCTCCGGCCAGCATCAACCGAAGGTCCGCGCGAACGCAGTAAAGTCTCGCTCGACAGTGCCATTCCTCTTTGAGAGCATATTATTCAGTGGAGTCGATTCGATGTTTGGGTTTTGGAGATTTGTACGAACGAGTCTGAATTGAGTCGCAAGTGGCCATAGTCTGTTGTCACTGGCCGTCAGTTACCACCTGACATTAGGGTCTATTCCTGAGTGCTGATCACTAAGTCGTTACTTCAAGATTTTCTCGTTATGGATGTTGGGAAAAGACTGTGAACTGGGCCTTTGTCGCTTGGAACGTGTTGTTGCTGTCGACTCTGCTTGGATGTAGTAATGCCCCGTCATCGATACCCGTTCCAGTTTCTGAGACACGTAGTTGGTTGGATCCTGAAGGAGCCCGTGCCCAGAATCCGAGTGGCGAAAACACATCGAATGAGGACGTTGTTGAGCCAAATGATTGGTTCGAAAATGTCACAAAGCAGTCTGGTATTGAGATGATTTTCCGGACGGGGAGGGAGGCTGAGCGGCAGACGATTCTGGAAACCGTGGGCGGAGGTGTCTGCCTGTTTGACGCAGACGGTGATGGTGCCCTTGATTTGTATTGCCCCGGTGGAGGCGTCATTGATCGAAACAACGGCTCAGTGACTGGACTACCAGGAAAGCTGTATCGGAATTACGGCGGTTGTCGGTTTTCGGACATCACGATTGAGTCAGGGTTGTCTTTGCCAGCCGGTTATTCTCACGGTGCTGTTGCTTGTGATTTTGATCGTGACGGAGATTTGGACCTGTTCGTATTTTGTTTTGGTCAAAGTCATCTCTACTGCAACTCATCCGGAGTGTTCGTTGATGTCACCGATTCTGCGGGATTAACGACCAATAGTTGGGATACCGGAGCCGTGTTTGCGGATGTGACCGGAGATGGTTGGCCGGACTTGTATGTTGTGACTTATGTGGAATTTGATCCGCTCAAATCACAACCATGTGGCAAGCTCCCGAATGACCCCGATGTTTGTCCGCCACAAAATTATTCGCCATTACCAGATCGGCTCTACGTTAATCGCGGAGACGGGACGTTCGAGGACCAGTCCGACTTGGCAGGTCTGACTGAGCCAAGCCGAGGGTTGGGGGTTCTTGCGGCGGACTTAAATCAGGATGGTTGGATAGATCTGTATGTGGCCAATGATGGCGACGCCAATTTGTTGTACTGGGGAGGCTCGGAGTTCCCACTTGTTGAAGGAGGGCTTGCTGCAGGTGTCGCCGTCAATGCGCGCGGTGCCGCAGAGGGAAGCATGGGCTTGGATGTAGGAGATGTTGATGGTGACGGCCGACCAGATATCGTTGTGACCAATTTTGAACTCGAAGACAACTCGCTCTATCGGAATTTAGGAGCTGGCCAGTTCGACCATGCAACCACGCAATTCGGGTTGGCCGGCGCTGGCCGGGCCTACGTTGGTTTTGGAACCGGGCTTTACGATCTGAATGGCGACAATTGGCCGGACTGGTATGTGCTTAACGGGCACGTCCTCTATCGCACCGGTCAATCTCCTTTCTTGCAACCTTCATTTGTCTTTCAAAACGAATATGGACGACGATTCGCGGATGTGGGTACCCAGGCAGGAAGTTTTTTTCGTCAACGACATGCGGCTCGTGGCTCCGCCGTTGCTGATCTCGATGGTGATGGCGGTCTGGAAATGATCGTAAGCGAATTGGAAGAACCGATCACATTTCTGCGACACCGCAAACCTCCGACAGCGTGGATAACGATTTCATTGACAGCGCGCGGAGGGAACCCGATGGGGCTGGGAGCCGATGTCAGCCTTGATGCGTTTCAACGGCGAGTGACAATTCCGATGCGTGGTGGTGTGAGCTTCGCTTCCCACGTTGATCCACAAGCCTCATTTGCCTTGGAACCAAATCGGCAGAGTGCAGACGTATCTATTCGTTGGCTTTCAGGCCTGCGCGAGATCTTTCGCGGACTGACCGTTTCTCAGCATCATCGTTTACGTGAAGGAATGGGAGATGAGTCCCCCTAACCATCGTGTGGCATCGAATGACCAGCCCCAATCGCGCAAGCACATCGCCTCCATTAGCGTTGTAGTGGCCGTTGTGGTGGCTTCGGTCGGAATCTGGTGGTACATGTCGCCGGGACGTTGGCTTCAGCAGGCTGAGTTGATTCTGGTCAGTGATCCCGCGCAAGCCGATGCACTGGCGGAGGCTGCAATCAATGCCAATACCGGGAAGTTATCTCAGGCTTGGCTCATTCGGTGCCGTGCTCAATTGGCCTTGGAAAAACCTCTGGAAGCTCTGGGAGCGTATGCACTGATTAAGCAGCCCGATCAATGTGCAGTGTCCGACTGGTGTGCCTTGATCGAGGAGGCCCAGGCTGCGCATCACACATTGCTGACCGACATGGCGCTCTCCGTCGTACTGCGATTGGGAAGCGAGCGAGCACGAATACTGACTATTGTGTTACCGTTGAAGGCGAATACGCTTTCCGAGCCTGAAGTTTTGGAGTTGGTCCAGGAGCTTCGGCGACTAGCAGGAACAAGTGCAGAGTCATGGCGCGCTATTGGGGTCACGGAGCAGATACGCGGGCGATTCGCGGAATCTCTTGAGGCGTATCGTCAGGCCGTTACTCAAAGCGATGTCTCTCAGAGGATCGGGGTGTCGTCACGCCGAGAACTCGCCCAACTTTTGATCGTTCTGGGCCAGTTCTCCGCAGCCGAGCCTCTGGTAGCGGAGACGCTAGACGCCCAGATAACATGCAGCGAGGACCAACTGCGGCTAGCCCAGTTGCGACAGGCCACTGGTGATCAAGTGAATGCGGAAAAATTGCTCAATGAAGTGCTGCTCAAAGAGCCTGACAATTTACCCGCACGACTGCTTCGTGGAACGTTATTCGTGGAGCTACATCAACTCACCAATGCCCAAGACGACTTCGAGCACTGCCTGCGAGTCGCCCCGTTTCATGACGAGGCTCATTACCGGATGTCTCAGATACTACGTCGCCAGGGGAATTCTTCCGGCGCGGCCAAACACCTTCAAGAAAGTCGTCGCGTTGCCAATCTGAAACTCCGGGTGTTAGAGATCAACCGCAGGAGAGAAACCTCTCTTCAAGACCCACAGATTCTGGAAGAAATGGCGGACGTCTACGATGCTCTTGGGCAATCCAACAGCTCATCAGAATGGCGGCGTGCAGCTGAGGCGCTGCGGAAATCTACGATACCCGGACAATGAATCTGTCTGACGGAGATTGAGCAGTGCAAGTTGGCTGCAATTTTACTTCAGGTCGAAGTCAACTGTATTTGCACCTTCTTTGACCACCGCGATTAAACCACTCTTTTTGGGGTCTGTGTATTTCTCCGGAATGGCAGCAGAGGGCTTGGGTAGGCCTTCCTTCTCAATCTTTTCCATGAGCGCCGATGGGTCCATCGGCGTTGCGGATTCGTCTGCAATCACAGAAATCGAAACCGCATAGTCACCAACCGGAATACTGAAACCGGTTTGGTAGCGAGCAGTGTAGGTTCCATCCGGCTGAATGGCCCCGCTCGCAGAATCGCCTCCAATTGCTGTGAAAAAGAAGACTGTCCCCTTCTGCAGTGGTTGTCCATTCAACAAAATTTTTCCTTGGACAGTTCCTGTTTTCACACTCGCTCCACTGCCGCCGCAACCGATGAGGGTCAAGGCCATCACGACAAGTGCTGCTAACAGCAGATTTCCACAAACGAAATTGCAGATACGCCGATCAATTGATTTCATAATTTTAAATCTTAGGCAAAGCGGGAGTGATCGCTGACGATGAAGCTAGCAGAATTTTTCTAGTAGACGTCATTATTCGAACAAACAAAAACAAGCGGCCCAGTTCAGTCCTGGACCGCATTCAATTCAAAAAAAACGATAAAGCCCGACACCAACCTAAAACTCACCGACTGGCTTATTGTCGTCTCGGACAGCCAAGTTGCGAAACACGGACAGGTCTAAACTCTCATTCAAGAATCGAACTGTGCCATCGCAGAGGACTGTGTGAGCACCACCGGAATGAGCGGCTTGAATGGGGTTGTTGTTGCCCATGTTTCCACAGACACCCGTTGCGCCACAAGAGCCGGCATTGTAATTGTGACCGCCTGTGGCTTGTTTATAATTGACTTTGTAGCGAACCGTTGCGCAATTAAAACTACGATCGTTCGGGTTATCGCTCCCCATAAACATTCCATGAGGCCACGACTGTATGGCAATTCTTTGTGCGCCTGTATTGCCGCTTGGGCCATTGGTTTCAATACAAAAATCGGACTGCTCGGCAACTGCCATCACATTAGAAGTACCGTCCCTTAAATCTTTAAACCCAATTCGACTGAAATAAAACAACACTCCGCCACTTCCATAGATACCATTGCCAGCCGTTGTTGTGCGCCCCTGTGGGTCAGGTGTGGCACCCGATATTCCGGTGTAAGTTGCGACCGGTGTCTGGCCACCATTGCTGGGTGTCGTCTCATACTGAGTTCGCAGTGGGCTTGATGGGGTTCCCTAGCGCAACATTCGCAGGATTGTTATAACCAGAACCAGAAACGCTGTGGTTCCATGACTTAAAAAACGGCTCTTGATCTAGGAAAGGCATGAGACCAATCCACCAAGACTGACCCCAACCACCGTTGCGATTTCCAATAGGCAAATACTGGTGAGTTCCTTCATAAGTCGCCAACGCCAAACCAATCTGCTTGAGATTGTTCTTGCATTGAGAGCGTCTAGCGGCTTCTCGAGCCTGCTGAACCGCAGGCAACAGAAGCGCGATTAGAATCGCAATAATGGCGATTACGACCAAGAGTTCTATGAGCGTGAAACCCACGGTCAGCGCGTATCAAAGTTGTTGACCTGTTAGGACTTCCGCAAGGAAGTCGTCGTTCCAGCCGGCTATTTGCATTTTGCCTCGTAGGCTTTCTTTGAGCGGATGGTGTTTGAGTCGCGTGATGGCGAAGCGG
>JAPLNX010000371.1 GCA_026400935.1 Planctomycetia bacterium
AACAAACCTACCTGACCGGCTTGAAGGTCACCAACGCCGAGTTCAAAACGATTCAACTAACCCGCCACGACATCTGCCCTCAGTGGAACTACACGATTCGCCCTCACCCCAAAAACACGGAGTAGTTTTTGGACGAGTTCTAAGCCAAACGTCGGTGCCAGCCGACTTCCATAAAATGATGATAAAGCCGGGAGTGATCCCGGCTTTTTTTATTGTCCTGTCATGGGGTGGTTGACGTTTGGCAGATGTCTTTTCGGTATGTGCTGAGTGATACCGCACACGGTCATGAGCGAGATCATTCTCAGACGCACCATCGGTGCACTCCCAAGCCGATGCATGGGGGTTAAACCGGCAAGCCGCCTATTTGGGTCAGCGCGAGACAGGCTTTGAATTGCTCAACCTCGATTGGTCGATGGGCATGACGGTTTTCGCCTCTCTATCGCACCATTGGTATTGAACGAAAATTCTCACGGGGGTCTTTCCTGACTTTCACAGTCGGGTATGTAGGAGTACGAGGTTCCGAAAATTTCAAGAATTCAGGGTCGTATCTCTTGCTACGTCCGTATATCAGTAGTTCTATTGATTGACGCAATTGAGGTTGTGCTACCGGACTGCTCGTTAACGGTGCGTTTCGAGATGTGGCAGCGGGCAAAGAATTTCAAAAATCATCGAAACGCATTAGTTTGAAAGAGAGACCTTCATGGCAGCAGCAAGCTACAGCAGTAAGACGGCGATCCTGACTCCACGGCAACGAGAGATCTACGAGTACGTTAAAGAGAACATTATGAATCGTGGCTACGGCCCGACGGTTCGCGAGATCGGCAACGAGTTCGGTATCAAGTCCCCGAATGGGGTTATGTGCCATCTCAAGGCGCTTGAGAAGAAGGGTTTGATTTCTCGCGAAGCGAACCTGTCGCGAGCCATTCAGTTGTGCGACAAGCCACAACGCAAAACGGCGCTCGACTACAAAGGCCAGTTCGCACAAGGTGGCAAATTGAAGGAGAACAAGGACGCTGAGCAAATTGACTTCATCGACATCCTCGGCTCAGGCGATCACTTCTGCTTCCGCGCTTCAGATGATTCGCTGGTTGATGACGGCATTGCCAAGGGGGACTACATCGTTTGTCGCCAACAGCAGTTTTACCGCGATGGTGATCGTGTCATTGCAACGATCGAAGGCAAGGAAACGGTTCACAAGCGATTCTTCCAAGACGGCAATCGCATCCGTCTAGAATCGGTCTCGGCACCAAAGAAGGCCATTTTCACGACGAACATTAATATTCTCGGCATGGTGATGGGGTTGATCCGCAAAGGCTAATTGCTTTTCTGAGATGCTTAGTCGGCAGCGTTCTGCCATCAACAGGCACCGGTGAGTCTTCCCGGTGCCTGTTTTGTTTTTGTCTCCAACGCAACCGCACACGTGTGGTATCGCTTTCATTGTGAGGCATTGTCATGTTGCGAGTTGTTTTCGCGACCGGATCACGTCTAGTTGCCGCACTCCGTATTTTGCATGGTGCGTTGTCCCTTGAAGAGCAGGCGGTTCGTGTTTCAGAAAGTGTTGAACAATCACAGGCAGGAGAGTTAGACCTTAGCGGTCTATTCTTGGCTGAGTTTCAGCAAAAGCCGGTCGGTGCTTTGTTGTTGAGGATGCAGCCCGATGCGGTCGCCTTTCTTTGGCCACCCGTAGTTTCTTGGGAAGCGGCGAAGATCGTTCCTTTACCCTCAACGAAGCAGACTCCGGTCCTTGCCGAGGAGATCGAAGACGCATTGTTGCACGCTGCCCAAAAACATCTCGACAATCTGGATGTGCGGCTTGCTCAATCGCTACTCGAATTGAATCAGTCGCAAGAGCAAGCGGCGTTGTCTCGCAATGGGATTCAACGTCTGACGACATTGACGTTCTTTGAATATCGAACCACCGCTCATCGCCGACCGAAAGCGAACATAGGTAGCGGTTTGAACGCTCGGCTGACGCACATCGTTTATCGGCGATCGCGAAATCATCGCCGTTTTGCAGAATTGATCGAGCAGACTTATTGTAGTTCTCTGGATTGTCCGGAAGTGAACGGCATTCGGTCGGCAAGCCAATCTTTGAATGTCTATGCGGAGTCCGGTCCAATTATTCCTGATCTCTGGCGAGTGTATTGCCAAGGTCGTCACGATGTCGGCGTGATATTGGTCATTAACCGACCCGAGCAAAAGGCTTGGGAAGTGGTTTACCTCGGCGTCGTAGAGTCCGCTCGACAGAAAGGGGTGGCCAGACTCATGGTTACCGATGTGATCAACTCCGCTCACGAAGCACTGATTGAGCGGCTGATGATTGTGGTGGACGCTCGCAATCACCCGGCGATATCGCTGTATGAATCACTCGGATTCACCCCCTTCGACGAGCGAGTAGCCTTTGTTCGCCTTGGAAACAAAATTAGTTGACGCTCAACACCACTCGCAATCGAGGCAGTCATCCTCAACACTGAGCAAATAATTCCGTGCCGTGAATGACTAAGGCTAGTGCCGCGTCACGGCTAAAACTTCGGGTTGGAGCCTATCGAGAATTCGACGACTCTATGTGGACCACAAGGAGGTGGTCTATGCACAAGAAGTATGTGGTTCGATTGACGGACGAGGAGCGGGATGAGCTTCAACTT
>JAPLNX010000117.1 GCA_026400935.1 Planctomycetia bacterium
AACGAGGGTGCCGTGGCCTCAATCAACGAGTCACGGACTCGCTCGGCAAACCACTTTGCCGCGTCCCGCTGCAACCGGCTTCGTGCGTGCCTGTACCTACCCGTGGCATTCGACAAGGTCTTCTCGGTGATGCGTTTGTTGCGTCGCAGGAAATCCGGTTGCGTGTCCAACATCCGCTTCAACGCCAACGAACGTTCGGGATTCATCCGCTGCGACACCAGCATCCACAGCACCACACTGGTGGCGTAGACCGCATTCCCGCACATGGGGAACTGTTGATCGGCCGCAGATCAATCCACGAGATCGCGCAACAATTCGAAGGCCCGATCAAACTCCGCATCCCGCGAAGGATCCACCGACAAGTGGACCTTCACTCTCGCCGCCAAGCCAAATTGACTCCCTTCCAAGGAGTCGTTCTCTCGCGTAAACGCCGTGCCAAACTCAATCGCCTTCTAAAGTAAGTGCCGTTGGGCTGACGCCCCAAAGTGCGTCGTACGCCCTGCTTTGGAGCCAACTCCCGATCGCCGTTGCGGGTGTTGGCCGCAAGGCACTAATCTTGGCACTGAAATGACCGCTTGAAAGCGGGACGTTGAACTGATGGTAGGTAACGGCCTGCTCTGTTCGTGAGGAAGTATTGTTGTTCTTGCGGAAGGATTGTGGATCGTGTTGCGGACTCATACGTGCGGTGAATTGCGGATTGGTGATGTTGGTAAGGAAGTGACAGTGAGTGGCTGGGTGGATTCTCGACGGGATCATGGGGGGTTGATCTTCATCGATTTGCGGGATCGCTATGGCATCACGCAGATTGTCATTGAACCGGATCAGGCGGCTGCGTTTGAGATTGCTCAGACACTTCGGTCAGAGTTCGTCATCGGTGCGACTGGAAAAGTTTCGCCTCGCGGGGAAGGGTTTGAGAATCCGAAACACGAGACGGGCAAAGTCGAGGTCCAGGCGGCAAAGCTGGAACTCTTCAATAAGTCGCGAGTGCCACCATTTGAACCGGGCTCGTCGTCGCTGCCGAATGAAGAGTTGCGGTTGAAGTACCGCTACATCGACTTGCGACGGCCGCAGTTGCAGAAGGCGATGATCCTGCGGCACAAGCTGACAAAGGCGGTTCGCGATTACTTCGACAAGGGCGGCTTCCTCGAAATCGAGACACCGATGCTCGGCAAGAGCACGCCGGAAGGCGCTCGCGATTATCTTGTTCCCAGCCGAGTACATCCGGGGCAGTTTTATGCCTTGCCGCAATCGCCGCAGCTTTACAAGCAGTTGTTGATGATGGCAGGCTACGACCGCTACATGCAGATCGCTCGCTGCTTCCGCGATGAAGATTTGCGAGCTGACCGGCAACCGGAGTTCACTCAGATTGACGTTGAGATGGCGTTCGTCGAACAGGAAGACATTCTGACGACGATCGACGGCTTGATGGCTCATCTCTTCAAAGAGATTCGCAACGAAGAGTTGCCGCTCCCGTTAACTCGACTGACTCACCGCGAAGCGATGGAGCGGTTTGGCAGTGACAAGCCTGATCTTCGCTTCGCGATGGAGTTACAAGACATCGGTGAGATTGCGAAGGAGTCGAGCTTCGGTGTGTTCAAGGAAACGATCGCGAACGGTGGCCGAGTGCGCGGCATCTGCGCCAAGGGAGCCGCTGAAAAGTACAGCCGCAAGGGGATCGACGAACTGACCGAGTTCGTCAAAATTTACGGCGCGAAAGGACTGGCCTTCTTCAAGATGAAGGACGGAAAACTGGAATCGTCGATCACGAAATTTTTCAACGAGGATCAACAGCAAGCGATCGTTTCGAAGTTCGGAGCAGAGAACGGCGACCTGATTCTTTGCGTGGCCGACAGCAACAAAGTCACTTCCGCAGCATTGGCCGCGCTGCGCAATCGGCTCGGCAAGGAATTGAATCTCTACGACCCCAGCGCCATGAAGGTGGCCTGGGTACTTGAGTTTCCGCTCTATGGTTGGAACGAAGAGGATCAAAAGTGGGACGCCGAACATCACCCGTTCTGCTCCCCGATCAAAGAAGATTTGCAGTACCTCAAGACCGATCCCGGTCGCGTGCGAGCACAGTCGTATGACCTCGTTTGCAACGGCTACGAGGCCGCGAGTGGCAGCGTGCGAATTCACGACCCTGAAGTGCAACAGCAAGTCTTTGACTTCATCGGAGTGACGCCCGAAGTCGCTCAAGACCGCTTCGGCTTCTTGCTCGACGCACTTAGCTTCGGAGCACCACCCCACGCCGGCATCGCGCTGGGACTCGACCGTTGGGTGATGATGTTCCTGGGCAACGACAATATCCGCGAAGTGATCGCCTTCCCAAAGACGCAAAAAGCGGCCGATCAAATGACCGGTGCTCCCAGCGATGTGGATACGAAGCAGCTCCGCGATTTGCACATTAAGACCGACGTGCCGAAGGGCTAACGGAGCGACGCACAACCGCAGTTACATGCTGTCAGCTTGTAGCTGCTGGCTGGCAAGCTGCCAGCTTGTCGTTACGTGGTTCGCTTGGTACGGCGTTCTGGTTTTGCAGATCGGCGTGCCGGTGTTGTTTGTTTTGGGAAGAAGCCGTTGGGGCTGCGGAGGACGTCGAGTCCTTGTTGCAGACCGCGAATGATGAGGCCGGTGTCGGTGCTCAAGCCGAGCATTTGAAAACCTTGATCGCGGCGGCGGAGCAGGTCCGCGCTGTCGCGTGTGAGGACACCGCACGGCATGTCACGAGATCGAATTCGGTCTTTGATCTCCAGCAGTTGAGCGGCTACTCCCGGTCCTTCCCATTCACCTAACGCACCTGCTGACGCCGAATAATCGGCAGGCCCAAACATGATGGCATCGACTCCAGGGACGTCGCAAATTTCTTCTATGCACTGTCCGGCCGAGACTGTTTCCATCAGCGGGATCACGAGTGTTTCGGAGTTCGCGATCAGCGTGTCGGATTTCAGACCGAGGCCCCATCGAGTCGCTCGTTCAGTTCCGACGCCTCGAACTCCCCACGGCGGATACTTCGCGAAACGAATCGCTTGATCGACTTCTGCTGGTGAGAAGACTTGTGGAACGACGATTCCGGCCGCGCCAATGTCGAGCACTCGCTTGATCAGCCCCTGTTCGACTTCCTGAATTCGCACCAGCGGAACGGTGTCTGAGTTGCGCGTCGCGCGGATGTGTTCCATCAATTCCTTGAAGTCGAGATGCCCATGTTCGGCATCAATGACAACCCAATCCAAACCAAGCGTGACAGCGATCTCGGTGATCGTCGGCGATTCGAGTGTGACCCAGAGGCCACAAGTCGTTTGTCGGTTGGCCAGCTTCCTCTTCAGTGGATTGCGAGCGGTCGTCATCAGTCAGCATTCCTTCTTCAAGCGTTTTGGCCCGCAGGGAGAAGTCGAGACAATTTGTAGAGGGGCGATGGCCCACGGAATACACGAAAGACCAGGAAAATTGACACCACTCGAATGGAACAATAGATCGCGGATCGGCAGATGCGTCTCAGCTTGCCTTCCGTGTTTTTGTGTGTTCCGAGGGCCAAACCTTTTTCAGGAATCGTTCGGTTATCGACCAACCTCTTTTGGCACTTGTTCCAACCACGTGAGCAACACTCGAGCGACTTTCACGAGGCTTGTTCCCGAACATTCAGACGGCTTGTCCTTCGTGGTGTGCCACGCCGGGTAATCAAAGTCGATCAGGTCGGTCGTGGGGATCTTGGCGATCTCGTTGAGCGGGATGTGGTCGTCGTTGATCTCGATCTTTGGCTTAGCGACGAATTCTTTGATGCCCAGAGCTCGTGCCGTCTCCCAAATCGAGCGGGTCAACTCCGGGGCAAACTTCAGGCTGTTCTTCTCTTGCGGGATCGACAGATTTTTATCGCCGATCATGTCCACCAGAACTCCGCAAACATACCGGTGTGCAGGCGGACGATCGCGATATTGCTGCGAGAAGTATTCTGAGCCGAGAAAATACTTCCCGCCGTCTCGTTCAAAGATGAACTCCTCGCCGTCAAAAAAGACCATATCAACGCCGTAGGTCGGATTCAGTTTTGGTAGCGAGTGCCCCATTTCCATAAACAGTGCCACACCACTGGCACCGTCGTTCGCGCCAATGAAAGTCCCTTTCGGTCGAAATGGATCCCGATCTGGAAACGGTCGCGTGTCATAGTGGCAACAGAGCAGCACTCGCTCCTTCGCCTGCGGATGCCACGACACGATCAAGTTCCGCATTCGCACCGGCGTCCCCTTCTTGGGATGTGGTGTGTCGAATTCCTGAAAAGAGACATTCGCCTTCAGCTTCGTGAAATGTTCTACGATCAATTCCTGCTGCTGAGTCATCCCCTCCGAAGCACTCGGTCGTGACCCCAACTTGCAGATTTCCTCGAGGTAACCGAACGCCCGTCGCGCATCGAGTCTCTGCTCTACTTCGCTCTGAGCAAAAACGAAGGACGCCATCAACGTCATCGCCAACAGATTCATTTGGAACAGGGAAAACCATCCAATGCGTGCCCATAATGAAACGCGAGCCGTCTTTGAGTTTGTCTCACAGGTCCACTGAATCGCTTGAGAAATCATGTCATCGAACTTTTTAAGCTGAGGTCGTGCTAATTGGTATTTCGCGCCGTTCTGGCATCTTCTCGTCTCGTGATGGTTTTCTATCTTCAAGCAAGTCCAGTTGAATGGGAAGCTAAGGCCGCGAGTTGGAAATGAAATACCGGTAGCTGAACTCGTGAGAGTTCAGGGCCACGGAAGTCTCACGACTTCCGCTACCTGATTCCGGTCCCGGATGGCCCGCTAGCGGAAGCGAAAGTGTGTGCCTACGATCCCGCCCGCATTGCCTGCCGCTTATCAACAGCAGTGAGTCCTTGCGTTCAGAAATTTCATTCCGTTTCACTCAAATGAAGGGAGCCCGTTGTGGCTGGAACCAATCGTCGCGCTGAAGTCGATGCGGCACTAAAAGATGTGGATTTCTCAAAGAATACCTATCAGGTCGAATTTGAAACGACGATGGGGAAAATTTTACTTGACGTGTATCCCGATGTCGCACCGGGCCACGCCAACAACTTGATCGGCCTGACGAAGATCGGCTTCTACAATGGCATTATCTTCCATCGCGTCATCTCCGGATTCATGATCCAAGTCGGCTGCCCGCAAGGGACCGGCACCGGTGGGCCGGGCTACACGATCAAGCAAGAGTTCAGTTCCAAGCCGCATGACGCCGGTGTGCTTTCGATGGCTCGCACCAGCGATCCGAATTCAGCAGGCTCGCAGTTCTTCATCTGCCTCACCCGCGACGGCACGAAGAGTCTCGATAACCAATACACCGTCTTCGGCAAGACCGCTGACAAGTCCAGCCTTGACGTTGTGCTCAAAATCGGCAGCACCCCGACCGGTTCCGGCGACCGCCCCAAGCAAGAAGTGAAGATCACTTCCAGCCGAGTGATTGTTACTCCGAAATAAGCGAACTGTCGTAGCCGCACTCGTGAGAGTGCGGCTACTTAGATTTCACCCCGGTCGTGTTCACCGCAATGATTCGGTACTGATACGCCTTACCGGCTTCAGCCTTGGTATCGGTGAACTTCATCTCGACTAGCGGCTGTGTGGGAGTGTCGCTGTAAGACAAGTTCTGGAAAATCGGACGACCGAATGGATTTTTGGCTTGGCCTTGCTCGGGAAAATTCGCGAGGAATTCCCCATCACGCTCGATGATGAAGCTAGCGAGGCCGCTTTCCAGATCGGCTTCAGCGGACCAAGTTAGGATGTTGCCGACGATGCGCACGTTCGTCGGAGTTGGCGGTGGCGTGACATCGGTGACTGCGGAGTCTTTGGTGTATTGAGCCCACGCCGTCGCCACAGGCTCGTTTGGTAGCCAGATTGACTTCGCCAAGTCACCGGTGAACTTAGCTGCGGCCACCGGAGCAATCACGTTGGGATCTCCGGCGTTGAGAGGAGCGATCCAGCCATCTTTGGCCGATATCGGTTTCAAAGGATCGCCGTTATTCGCGGGGAGTCGCGCTGTCAGACAGGCATCGAACCACGGCATCGCCAGATAGCGTTGATTGCCGCAGTCATGGCTCGAAAGAGGATCGACCGACACGCCAACCAAAGCCCCTTTATTTCGCATTGCCAGGAAGAAGGCTTCATTCCCCGGCCACACTCCGGCGAACCGGCTCTCCTTATCCGTGACCCCTTCTTTGGTTCCGAGATTCACCATCACTGGGACTTGGCAAGCCGCTTCGGAAATCGTGTAAGGCGCTGGCTTCCCTTCCGCAACGGCGGTCGGAGGAACTCCCGAACGAAGCCACGCGGCAACCACACGATCTGGATGCAACAACGTCATGCCACCCGCCCAGTGGCCTCCGCCGCTGTGTCCCCATAAAGCCCAAGGCACGGTTGCCAATTCGGGGTGTTTTGACCTCGCTCCCAAATCGGTCAGCGACTTTTGAAACGCGGCATCCGAACCATTGCGCGGGTCACACCACAACTGGCAATTGGCTTTCTCGGGCTGTTCATAGACCGGACTGATCAACGCGCAGTCGTGCTTCTTGGCCAACGCCTGCCAATGCAAATCGAACGCACCCGTTTGGCCCGACTTGCATGACCCTTCACCGCATCCATGTTGATGCACGACCAAGCCGCGCAACGTTTTAGCTGCAGGCGGAATCCAGACCGTGAAGCTCACCGGATAAACCAACTCGCCGTCTTTCGCCGACGCTTCATAACGCACTCGATAGTAAGGCGACTCGGCAGGCAGCGAATTCACATACGGTGGCTCTTGAGCAGACACCGCCCCAACTAACACCACGAAGAACAGAGCAAAACAACGCATAGTCCGCACCTCAGGTTGAAGTTCGTAAAAGTGGTAGATTCTCTATCGTCCAGAACTCTTGGGAACAACCCTGCCACGGCTGGCTAGTTTATTGCATTGCCGAAAATGTAGTGTGGGGCCAGCGGAGCGCCGGCTCACCGCGATGATCGAGAAATGGTGGGCCTCCGGCTTCAGCCACACATCGAGCGTGACTCGCCCGACCGCCTGCCCCAGCGAGCCGCAAAACGGACAGTGCCGCACGTCGTGATCAGATTCGCGAACGAATGCCTTGTTCATGGAAACTCTCTGGTCCGAGAGTCACGCGTCCGCGTTGTGGCTGCCGAGATCACCGATGACTTGGCTGACCCCCAGGGCCAGCGCGCATAACTGGGTAATCTAGGGCGACTTGCGCTCTTTCTGTTTGTATGGTATCTCTGTCTCCTGGAATATGTCTGCGTGAGTTCTCTGGTCGTGTGACTATGGGCTGGAGCGCAGGAGTCCAGACCA
>JAPLNX010000173.1 GCA_026400935.1 Planctomycetia bacterium
AACCTGACCACCGCCCATGCACTGGCCGTTCAATCCTCTCGCAGGTAAGACCATCAACCGGAGAGCCGGATGCGGGAAACCCGCCCGTCCGGTTCGGAGGGAGGGGCGACCGAAATCAATCGGTCGTTCCTACCCCTATCATACAGGCGCGTCTCGCTGGCAAACGAGACGCTTCTCGATATTGTGCGACTCCAACTCCCTGACGATGAATCCTCCTTCCAATGGATGGCACAATGTCTCGACTACGCTCGTTTATCGCCTCGCTGATACTGAGTTTGACTTGTGTCGCCACGTTCTGCGTGGTGTCGTCATCGCCGAACGCCAAAGAGCCTGCGGCCTCAGCCGACAAACCGGCCCGGAATGAGCAGACAACAACAACGAAAGCCGAATCAAAGCGGATCGAAGTGCCGCTGAACGGGCATGTCTTCTCGCTACCCGAAGGCTTCACGATTGAACTCGTCGCTGGGCCGCCGCTGGTCAATCGGCCGATCACCGCCAGCTTTGATGAAGAGGGTCGGCTGTACGTTTCCGATTCGTCCGGCACGAACGATCCGTCGGCGAAGCAGCTCATCGACAAGCCGCATCGAGTCGTCCGGCTCGAAGACACCGACGGCGATGGCAAGTTCGACAAGAGCAGCGTGTTCGCCGACAAGCTGATGTTTCCGGAGGGGACGTTGTGGCACGACGGCTCGTTGTATGTCGCAGCTCCGCCGAGCATCTGGAAGCTGACTGACACCGATGGCGACGGCGTGGCCGATCAACGCGAAGAGTGGTTCAAAGGCAACACGCTCACCGGCTGCGCGAACGATTTGCATGGGCCGTATCTCGGTCCCGACGGGTATTTGTATTGGACGAAGGGAGCGTTCGCGGAACAGACCTACGACCGGCCGGTTCATCAAGTAACCCGAAGCGTCAGCGAGGGCGATCGCTCCAAAACGCCATCCAATGCCAATGAAAACAAGACGGCCGGGGGCGGCCATCCTACAGAGAATACAAAACCGTGGACCACGAAAGCCTCACACATTTTCCGCGCGAGACCGGACGCTCCGCGAGACCCCGCCACCGGCAGCATCAAGACATCGGCGATCGAGTGCGTGATGACCGGCGGCATGGACAACCCGGTGGATGTCGTCTTCACGCCGACCGGCGAGCGAATCTTCACGACGACGTTCCTGGTGCATCCGGGCGGAGGCAACCGCGACGGCCTGCTGCACGCCGTGTACGGCGGAGTCTATGGCAAGGACTGGAACGTGATTGATTCCCCCAGCCATCCGCGGACGGGCGACGTGATGCCGGTGCTGTGCCACCTCGGAGCCGCCGCCCCCTGCGGCCTGGAACGCTTGCAGTCCTCCGCCTGGGGCCGCGAGTACCAAGACAATCTCTTCGCCTGCTGCTTCAACATGCGGAAGGTGACTCGCCACGTCCTGCAACCTCACGGAGCGACGTTCCAAACCGAGGCGGAAGATTTCGTGGTCTCGAACAACCTCGACTTCCACCCGACCGACGTGCTCGAAGACGCTGACGGCAGCCTGCTGATCGTGGACACCGGCGGCTGGTACAAGCTCTGCTGCCCGACCTCGCAGTTGGCGAAGCCCGACGTGCTGGGGGCGATCTATCGGGTGAGGAAAGTCGATGCACCCAAGATCGCCGATCCATTCGGACGGCAGATTGACTGGGCCAAGCAATCGCCGAAGCAACTTGTGAACTTGCTTGCGGACTCGCGACGAATGGTTCGCGAGCGGGCATCGCAACACTTGGCAAAGCTCGGCCCGATTGCGGTTGCCCAGATTCGTGACGCCACGATGGGAGTCGCACGGGAGACAGGCTTTCCAACTTGGTGGGGAAAACCACTCCCATCCGCGCACAAGAGGCAGATGCTGTGGACGCTTGCACGGATCGACCATCCCTACGCGCGAAAACTTGCCAGCATCGCCGCATGGGTCAACGTCAATGACGAATCCGCCAAAACCGTGGCCATCAACACACTGAGCTTGTGGCGGTCGCAATACCCGTCCTCGGATCAGAAGGAACAGTTGCAGCAAGCGTCCTCTTATCGCAAACGCGAGATCGCCGAAACGATCGGAAGATTTGGTGATTCAGATTCAATCCCAACCTTGTTGGCCGAAGCAGGCAGCGTCGGCAACGACCGTTTCCTCGAACACTCGATCATCTACGCATTGATCGAAATCGCAAAGCCGGAAACCACGCGAGCCGGACTCTCGGCATCGAACCCTGCGACGCTGAAGGCGGCGTTGATCGCCCTCGACCAGATGCCGAACGGCGGGTTGAAGCCGGAGGAGGTGGCGAAGCATTTGACCTCGCCGGAGCCGCTGTTGCGGGAGACGGCGGCGTGGATCATCAGCCGGCACGCTGATTGGGGCGAAGCGCTGGCCGGCTACCTCCGCGAGCGATTGGCCGCAGGCGAACTGACCGACGCCGAGCAAAAAACGCTCGGCCAACAACTGGCTCAGTTCGCGAAAGCCGCCTCGGTCCAAGAGTTGTTGGCGGCGACCGTTCGCGACACGAAGCTGCCAACCTCCGCACGCATTACCGCGCTGCGAGCGATGCAGGACTCGAAGCTCAAAGAACTGCCGCGAAGCTGGTCGGCCGCGCTATTGAATGTGCTCGGTGAAGACGATCTGTCGCTGATCTCGCTCGCGGTGAACACGGCTCGCGTGACCGTCCCCGCGAAAGAGGATGCCGCCGCGTGGCGCAAGCCGCTGCTGCTGGTGGCCCGCTCGCAACGAGACCTCGCCGCCAACCCCGGCGACAGCGGACTACGAACGCTGCCGCTCGATGCTCTGGCCGCGCTGCCGGGCGGAATGGCGGCCAACGAGGCCGACGACGGTCTGTTTGATTTGTTGCTCAGCCAACTCGTATCCGAACTTTCCGTGGTTCAGCGAGGCACTGCGGCGGAAGTCCTCTCGAAAGCGAAGCTCTCGAAAGCCCAACTCACGAAGCTCACCGAACAATTCGTTACCACCGGGCCGCTCGAAGTCGATCGGCTGCTCGGCGCGTTTGAGCAATCCACCGACGAGCAAGTCGGACAGAATCTCATCGCCGCGCTGAAGACCGCTCCAGCGCTGACGGCTCTGCGACCAGACGCGATCAAGACTCGACTGGCAAAATACAGCCCGTCCGTGCAAGAAGCCGCGCAGCCGTTGTACGCCGCGCTCAACGTGGACCTCGGCAAGCAGCGAAAACAGTTGGAAGAGATGCTCGCGTCGCTCCCGCCGGGCGACATCGTCCGCGGCCAAAAAGTCTTCCACAACGAGAAGGCCGCGTGCAAAGCCTGTCACGCACTCGGCTATCTCGGAGGCAAGACCGGCCCCGACCTGACGCGCATCGGCGGCATCCGCAACGAGCGGGACTTGCTGGAATCGATCTTGTTCCCCAGTGCCAGCTTTGTTCGCAGCTTCGAGCCGGTCCTGATCGTCACGACCAACGGCAAAACTGTGAACGGTTTGATCCGCAGCGAGACTCCCGACGAACTCGTGATCGCCACCGGCCCCAACAAAGAAGAACGAGTCGCTCGCACGGACATCGAAGAGATGCGTCCCAGCAGTATCTCGATCATGCCCGCTGGATTGGAAAAGCAACTGACACTGGAACAACTCGCCGACTTGATTGCGTTCTTGAGAGCGGCGAAATGACGTAGCACGGGCGGCTTGCTAGTGCGGTTCCTCCGAGGAAATCACCGACGAACCGCCTGTGCTACGGGTTGCGGGTGCCGCTTTGAATGGAACGAATCTCCGATATGCGTATCGCTTTCTTGACTTCCGGACGCCTCGTGCCCAGCAGCCGCTTTCGAGTGCTGGCGTTCGTCTCGCATCTGCAGCGACTCGGCCACGAGTGCCTCGTCCTGCCGAGTCGTCCAGAGAAGTATGCGTCGTTGCCGCTGCTGGGGTTTCGGCTGAGCGGTCAGATCAAACGCTGGCATCGTTGGCGGGATCTCGAAACGTTGCGGCGCTGGCTACCAGACATTGTTGTTCTTGAACGCGAACTTTTCAGCGATGCGACAGTCGATGTCGAACAAGCACTGCGGCAAATCACAAAGCGATTGGTCCTCGATATCGACGACGGGCTCTTCGTGCTCAATCGCCACAAGTTTGAAGTCCTCTGCGGACTGAGCGACCACATCATTGCCGGGAACGAGTTGTTGGCTGTTCGTGCGCGGTCGATTAATCCCAGGGTGACCGTGATTCCGACGTGCGTTGATTTGGCGCGGTACGAAATTCGATCTGAAGTTTCGAATCTCAAATGCCAGACATCAAATCACCCGCTGATTCTGGGTTGGACCGGAACGGCCGCGAACATCGAATACCTCGAAGTGCTGCGGCAACCGTTGCGACAATTGGCTCGCGAGTTTTCGATGGAACTCCGTGTCATCGCCGAGTCTGACCGGCCGCTGAGCCATCTGAACTTTGAACGAGATGGGATCACGACTCGGTTTATGAAATGGTCTGAAGCGAGTGAGATCGCAGACCTCAACACCTTCGACATTGGTCTGATGCCGATGCCGGATACCAATTGGACCCGTTACAAGTGTGGTCTCAAAATCTTGCAGTACATGGCTCTAGGAATTCCGGCAGTGGCCTCACCTGTGGGGGTGAACTCGGAGATCATTCGGCATGGCGTCACTGGCTGGCTGGCCACAACGCCGGACGAATGGACGTTTTTCTTACGACAGTTGTTGAGCGACACGACACATCGTGCATCGGTGGTTGTTGCTGCTCGGAAAATCGTCGAAGAACGGTATTCGATCACAGCCCAACTTCCACAACTCAATGCTTGCCTGGAGGCGGTTGTCGCCGCTGGGTAGCTTGTGCCTCACATCGCTATTCCAAAAGCGTGTTCATGAATTTTTCCGATCTCGAAATTGGACTCCGCTCAATGTCGCAATCATTTGCTCGAGCCAGAACATGGCTGCTGTTGTTGTCTCTCCTCATCCCCGCAAATCTTGCGAACGCGAAGGATCAACCGACTTCAGCGCCGGTCGCCAAGAACGTGGTTGTGATTGTGGCCGACGACTTGGGTTTGCAACTCGGTTGCTATGGAGACAAGCAGGCCAAGACACCGAGCATTGATCGCTTGGCCGCCGAGAGCGTTCGTTTCACGCGAGCGTATTGCACAACAGCGAGTTGCTCGGCGAGCCGTTCTGTGTTGATGACCGGCCTCTTCAACCACGCAACCGGGCACTATGGACACGCTCACGGTGACGGACATTTCTCGACGTACGACACGCTCAAGACGCTGCCGGTCATACTGACGGAAGCTGGTTATCGCACCTGCTCGATCGGCAAATATCACCTCGCACCAGAAGCAACATATCACTTTGAGTTCTATCGCAACGAGGGAATTCAAGGATCACGCAACTCAGTCCGCATGGCCGAGAACGCGAAAGCCTGGATTGCCGAAAAAGACGACCGACCGTTCTTTCTTTATTGGTGCAGCACTGATCCGCATCGCAGCGGGCCAACCGGTTTTGGTAACTCACCGAAGGAGGACGCGTTTCCTGGCGTGAAGCCAGTTCGTTTCAAACCCGAAGAAATGCAAGTCCCTGCTTGGTTGCCGGACGATCCCGTCGTACGAGGAGAATGGGCCGAGTACTACGAAGCGACAAATCGCTTCGATCAAGGAGTCGGCACGCTGATGCAGGCACTTCACGAAACTGGTCATTGGAATGACACGCTGATCATCTTGCTGAGCGACAACGGGCCGCCGTTTCCCGGAGCTAAGACGAATCTTTATGACCCCGGTGCTCGGTTGCCGTTGATCGTCCGCGATCCGACGCCGCGTCCTTCAGGCGACTCATCAGCATCACCACGCGATTCCACTCAGGTGAGCCGCCTGAACGGCGGGAAGACAGAACGAAAGACAACAGATGCGCTCGTCGCATGGGTTGATATCACTCCGTCGATTCTCGACTGGTGCGGAGTGAATCCGGTTGGTCTGCCTGTCGTCCCACAGGAAAATGGCTCACCGACCAATGTTGCTCGCAAAGCCAAAAACAGTGTGCTTCCGCCGCTGAAGTTTCACGGTCGCTCATTCCTGAAAGCACTCACCGACGAGCGTGCCTCGCGGCACGGCTTTGATGAAATCTTCGGCTCGCACACGTTTCATGAAGTGACGATGTACTATCCGATGCGATCAGTGATCTCTGGACAACACAAGCTGATCTTCAACATCGCCAACCCGTTGCCGTACCCGTTTGCGTCCGACTTGCAGGGGTCGCCCACTTGGCAGATGGTGCTTGCGACAAAGCTGCCGCAGTATGGCAAACGAGCGACGTCCGCATACATCCATCGTCCTCGTTTCGAGCTTTACGACCTCGAAGCCGATCCCGATGAACTGCAAAATCTTGCCGACGCCCCGCAACATGCACAACGATTCGCAGAACTGAAAGACAAACTCAAAGCTTGGCAGAAACAGACTCGCGACCCGTGGGTTACGAAGTGGGATTACGAGTAGACGGTGTCACCATCCGCGAAATCTCGATCTCCGCTTTGAGCACGTCAGGCGTAGTCCTGCGAACGCGGTTCCGGTACGTGATCCAGCAACATCTTCACGATCTTGTCCGGCGACAGTCCTTCGGCTTCAGCATGGAAGTTCGTCATGATGCGATGCCGTAGAACCAACAGGGCGACTTCGCGCACGTGTTGGCAAGTCACGTTGTATTCGCCAGCAATCGCGGCACGAGCTTTTGCACCCAACACTAGGTACTGCACTGCGCGTGTGCCGGCTCCCCAGTTGATGTATTCCTTCGTGAATCCAGGAGCAATCTCATCATCAGGCCGCGAGGATCTCGCCAAGTTGACCGCATACCGACCGACGTGATCGCTGATCGGCAACCGGCGGACGATCTGTTGCAGATGCAGAATTTCCTCGCCAGTCAAAACCTTGGAGACCTCGACCTTAACATCTGCGGTGGTGGACTTCGCGATTTCCAATTCCTCTTCGGGCTTCGGATATCCGATGCGAATGTCGAACATGAAGCGATCGAGTTGCGCTTCCGGCAGCGGATACGTTCCTTCCTGCTCAATCGGATTTTGCGTCGCCAACACGAAGAACGGCGAGGGTAATTGATACGTTTGGCCGCTGACCGTGATTTCTCTTTCCTGCATCGCCTGCAAGAGCGCGGCCTGTGTCTTCGGAGGAGTGCGGTTGATTTCGTCGGCCAGCAAGATGTTCGCGAAGACTGGACCTTTGACGAATTTGAACTGCCGAGTTCCGGTCGATTTATCTTCCTCGATAATGTCGGTGCCGGTGATATCTGACGGCATCAAGTCGGGCGTGAACTGAATGCGGTTGAATGACAGGTCGATTGCTTGAGCGATCGTGCGCACCATCAGCGTCTTGGCAAGTCCCGGCACGCCGATCATCAAACAGTGTCCGCGCGAGAAGACCGCAGTGAGCAGGTCATCCACAACGTGCTCTTGTCCGACGATGACTTTGGCGATTTCCGCCTTCAGCCGCTTGCGGCTGGCACCGAGTTTCTCGATCGCGGCGAGATCGTCGCCACTGGCGATGGCCGGAGCCATCAGCGGATTTGCAGTCACAGCCATGCGAGGGTTCCTTGGTGCAGATTTAATGGTGGGATTCGAGCAGTGCGGAAGGTCGAGGACTGATCCAGTGAGTCCAGGGCTTCCGGCCACGGAGTGACCGGTCTACTTTTACGACTCAATCAACTCATACATGCCGCTACCGGAATACTTCAATTTGCCTTGCGCGACGAGTTGTTCCCAAACGGCTTTCGGGTATTGATTGGGCGGTTGGATGGCGACGATGCTCGACTTACCACCTCCGGACATGGGGCCGTAACCGACGCGGGATTCGTCATCCAGGCGAGTCACTTTGAGCCGTTTGCGAAATGCCTTGAGGGCTAGTTTGAGTTCGTCTTTCGCCGACGAGTCCGCTGCTTCTGGTGGTGTAGTGGGTTCAGACATTGAAAGTTCCTTTCGAGGCGGCCACGATAACGCTCGGTTCATTGGGATGACAGACACGCTCGATCGAGATGAACGTAGCCGCCATCAACATGGATCAGTTGCCCGGTCGTGTGACTTGATCGCGGTGACATAAGAAACGCGACGGTATTGGCGATTTCCTCGCAACTCGTCATGCGATGTTCAAACGGAATACGGGCTTCAATTTGCCGTCGAGTCTCGACTGGATCGGGAACCGTTGAGAGCCACGAGGCGTACATCGGAGTCCAACATTCGGCGACGATGACTGCGTTGACTCGAATGCTGTACTTCGCCAGTTCAACCGCCCATTCGCGAGTCAGCGCACTCCGACCGCCATTCGCTGCCGCGTAGGCCGACGTCCCGCCCTGCCCTGTCTCCGCCACTTTGGACCCGATGTTGACGATCGCCCCTTTGGACTTCTTCAACTCCGGCAGCGCGAAGTGGGCGAGTTCGTAGTAGTGAGTGAGGTTCTTTCGCAACGACGCCAAGAACCGCTCAGTATCTCCGTGTTCGAGGTCCACACCATCGTTGACACCGGCGTTGTTGACGAGTCCGTCAATTCGTCCGAACTTCGCGGCGGTGGTTTCGACCGCACGTCGGCATTCGTCCGTGATGGACAACTCGGCCTTCACGCCAAACGCCTGCCCACCGCTGGTCTCAATGGATCGCACGACTGCGTCGTTATCAGTTTCATTACGACCAATCACAACGGGTATCGCTCCTTCTGCCGCGAGCACTCGCACGACCCCTTCGCCAATCCCTTTGGCTCCGCCGCTGACCAGGACGACTTTGTTTTGCAGTTCCAGATTCATGAAGAGCGGCTCCAGGCTGTTGATCAGAAATTGATCCGCGGAATGAGCGTTAATAAGTCAACACGTCGCAGGACGGTAGATGGCACGTGAGGTTTAACTTCTTTTCTGATGTCGAAGCGAGCGTCAGTCGCATTTCTCATCTTCCCAAAATGAAAATCGGTGAGAGAATACCGCCATCAATTCGGCCTATGAAGTTCTTTTCGGGCCAGCGGCTGTTCGAGCCAATGCAGATTCAACCTCGTTGTTCTTTCTTCCTTCATTTCTTTTTAAGGAGGTCTGGCTATGACCGAGTCCATTTCGAGTCCGTCGTTTGTGCGTTGGCTGTACACGCACAATCCCTTCTATGCCATCAGTGCGGCGTTGATGCTCTTCGCCGTGCGGGCGAGCTACGGGGAGTTACAAATCGGGTCCATCAACTGCTGGCTCATGATGGGAGTTCTGGCTGGCTACACACTTCTCTTGGCGGGAGTTGGTGTGTGCATAGTCCGGTTGGGGAAAGTTTGGGAAGACGCCCGTTCGATTTTGTTGTTGCTGTTGTTGTTGTTCTTGTCGGTGTCGATCAGCACTGACGATCTGTTTGTGAAAGCAACCTCGCCGAGCGAAGCAACAATGCTGGTGGCGTGTGGGTTTATGTTCTCAGTCGCTGTGTCCGTTGGTGTTGTGCGTGCATTGAAGATCCGAATCGGTTGGGAGTATGCGGTTCCTTACTTCTTGTTTTTGGCATTGTTCTTCGTAACCCCTTGGTGGTGTTCGCCGGAATTGTTTCCGCGGCACACTCGGAATCTGAATTGGATGGTATTTTTGTTTCCTCAAATTGCCGCCTTGTTGACACTCACTCTGTTGCCCGCAGTGCGTCGAGGAGCGAAGTCGGTTGAGAACAACGGAACTCCGTGGCCTTGGCCGTGGTTTCCTTGGACCGCATTTGGAGTGGTCGCTGTGGCGGTCACACTGCGATCCTTCGCGCTGGCAATGACGTTCGGTCAGACCGGCCCGATTTGGAATGACCTCAAGGGGCGATCGGGAATTACTTTCGACACCATTTGGGGACCATACTTCTTAATCCCATTCGCGATGTCGATTCTCTTGCTGCTATTCGAGGGAGCGGTTGCAGCGGGGAATATGGCGACCGCCCGAAAAGTGGTGGTCGCGTCACCGGCGTTACTGATATTGGCTTTGCCTTGGAGCGATGGTCGGGCATTTCAAACGTTTTTAGAAAGTCGGATGACGGCCATCATCGGTTCGCCTTTGTGGTGTACCACGCTGTTGCTGTTGGCCTTCTTTGGTTGGGCCACTCTGCGGCGTGTTCCAGGAGCCGGTTACCGTTTCGTGGCGATGATCTTCATGCTTTCGATTGTGGGAGCGAACTCGATTGACCTCAAAACGCTGAACTCGCCGCAATCGGCACCGTTGTTTGTGGCCGGAACTCTGTTGGCTGTTGCGTCCGTGAGACGACGATCGTCTGCTGGTTGCTTGGGTGCGTCGGCCATTCTGACATTCGCACTCTGGTCGGTTTTGCCGGAGACGATGTTAGCCAGATGGAGAATGGCGACTTGCTATCACGTGATGCTGGCAAGCTGCGTCTCGCTCGGAGTGATCTATCGAGATCAATTCTCCAGACAGCTTCGATGCGTTGGCGCAGCTAGTCTGCCATTGTCGTCACTGATGGTGATGGCGAGTCAGATAGCGGTCGATGTGCCGATCATGTGGAAGCTACTCTACATCAGTTTGTTGACGTTTGCCGGCCTCACCTGTGCTTGGCAATGTCGCAGTCGCTGGTATATGTATTCGGCAACCGCAACGACAACGCTCTTCTGTTACGGCCTCGTAATGCTCGGTTTTCGCGAGGCTGCATCTATCGTGGGACGTACGACGATGGCTGCGTTTTGTTGGAGCGCGACGACAATGCTGATCGGCTTCTTGATCAGTGCCCATAAAGCAAACTGGTTACCGAAACGGCTCTTTCCCGATTGGAGCCACGGCCACGGTCTGACTCTGGCAGCAGCAGCCGAAAATTCGCCACACGATCAAAACGCTCGCTCGCTGGACAGCGCTGGCGAGGAAACGGAGTTCGATGGCTGACGGTCTCAACAATCGGGAATCGGGTATCACAGCTTGCCGTTAAGGCAAGCCGTGCCACCTGCGAGCAACCAAGTTGTTGCCGACTCGCAGCACTGTGACGGTGTTGTCCGAGTTAGCCTGACGAAAACCGTCGTGATGCAAAAATGAGGCCTCGACAAAATTGGGAAATTGTCGTGGCGCGACGCTTGCGATTTCAAAAAGGCGAGGCAATTCTTTCGCCGCAATCGTTCAGGACAGTTGGTAGACCAGTCTTGCTGAGGGGACGCAATCGAGTGCGTTCCGTTGTTGTCCTGAATCTCGTCCGCCGGTTCTCGGTGTGGCGTTGTGACTCGTCTTGTTCCTGCATCTTCTACGGAGGTCAGTCATGCTGCGCGTCTCTTGGCTTGGTCGTTTACAAAGTCGCTTGCTCACGTCTTGTTGTGTTAAGTTGGGGGGGGCAGGAAGTCTTTGAGGCGGCAGTTGATGTCAGGCTCAACTTCGATTGCTGTGGAAGTGCTCGAAGTTCGGCAGGTGATGTCGGGGACGAGCCTGACTGCGGCGCAGATCGCGACGGCGGTGAGCAACGCGCAGACGAATAAGACCAATGCCGATGCCGCGTTGCAGACGGCTCAAGGAAATTACACAACACAGACGACGACCGCGATCAACGGCTTGCAGACGACATTGTCAGGTTTGACGACGGCCGCTCAGGGGGCAATTAGCGGACAAGAGACTGCCACACAGGGAGTGATTTCCGGAGCAACGGCCACATTGAACGGGGCGATTCAAGGTTTGGAAACAGCGCTACAAGGAACGATCAGCGGGTTTCAATCAACGCTCGACAGCTTATTGGCGGCGGCGAATACGTTGCATCAAACGCAGGTGACCGCCGTTCAAAATCAATTCCAGTTGGACTTCAGCACCATTCAATCGAGTTACAACTCGGCGGTTGCGGGAATAGTCGGCGGCTTTCAAGCGAGCGTTGCTGCGGCGCAAGCGACCTACAACGGAACAATCAACGGGGCACAATCGACGTTCGATACAGCAGTGAGCGGATTTGATTCGCTGTTTCAAGGATTGGTCACAGCACAGACCACCGCGTTCAATACCAATGAAGCGAACGATTGGACCAATTTGTATTTGAATGTGGTCGGCACCGGTGCGACTGGCTTGCAGATGATCTACAACAACGCGGTCAGCGCGGCAGACGTAATACTTAACGGCGTCTTGGCCGCGAACTCGAGCGTCGTCTACGATCCCTCTGTCATTTTGAATTCGTCAACCTTCCGGTCATACGTCGCCGGGCAGTTGGCCATTTTGCAACCGCTGCTGCAAGGCGATCAAACCGCGTACAACACAAATGTCACCAATCGCCAGAACTCACTCACCGATCAAATCACTGGTCCGAGTGGAATTGCAACGATCTATCAGTCCCAAATCGCTGCGTTAGAGAGTGGCTTCCAGCACGATGCCGACACGCTGGGCGGTCAGCTCGACACTGACCTGCAAGGGGACGAGCAGACCTACATGCAGGCGCTCAATGGCCCTGGCGGTTTGGAAGACCAGTTGGAGGCGACACTGGATGGCGAAGAGACGACCCTCGAAGGAGTCATTCAAGGTGCTCAGGGAACTTACGACACCACGATGTCCGGTCCCGAAACAACGCTAGAAAACACGATCGAAACGGATATCGACACCTACGAGAACTGGCTCACGAGCGGGAATCCTTATCGAACTCAGGCTGACCAGCGAGTCGATGCGTTGAAGACTCAAATCCAGGGTTTCATCGACACCTACAACGGTGTCGTGACCGGTGCGAGAACTCTATTAAGTGCGGACATCGCCACCTCCAACTTGCTCTATTGGGAACATGTCTACAAACCGAATGCGACTCCGCCGAGCGCGTTTGACACGTTCATGTCGTCGATCGGTTCGCAACAATCAACTCTCAACGGGGAGCTGCAAACCGAGTTTACGGATTATCAAAACAACACGCAGGGAGTCTCAAGCAGCTACTACACGGCGATGATGAATTGGATGATGAACGGCATGGTTGGCCCAATGCCGGTTCTCAACACGTCACTGATCGACGGCTTCGCGAAAGACTATTGGGTCAATGCCGATATTGATTCCGCCGGTGCGACAGATGGCATCGGAGGGGCCTATATGGCCTTCGTGAGTACCGCCGTTTCCGAAGACACGACACGCGAGCAGTCCCTCGACACGGCTCAAGCTGCTTGTGCAACAACCATCGAAAATGCTGCCGACGCATTTGTCATCGCTGCCGAGAACGCAATCAAGGCGTGCGACATTGACCTCGTGAATATCTCGCACGCTTTCGCTGCCGACGCTGCGACACGCTATCTCAGTGAAGTCGGCGATATCGACGGAGCGATCAACATTTACGAACTCGCTCAACACGGTGCCGCAAATCAGTACCGTAAAAACGCTGATGTCGCCGTGAATGCCTACGAGAAAAATTGCGCCAGTGACATCGACAACTTCCAGCATCAAGCCAACCAAAAATCTGAGCAATACACCATCAACGCCTCCGGTCACGAAACCAATTACGAAAACGCCTTGGCTCTCAAAGAAGAGCAACTCGTCATCGCTGAGGCGGTTGATGGAGAAGCCTATGCACATAGCTTGAACGGCTTGGAAGACTCGGCCCAACATGATTTGAATGGTTACGCAGAAGCCGAAACTCAAAGCGAATCGTCAGACCTGCTGACGTTCTACACCAACATTGCCAATGAGTTGGCCACTGAATACGCCGCCTATTACGGCAACGCCGCAGCCGTCGTCGCGGTGGCGAACGCTGAAGCGGCAAACATGATCGCCAAGTTCACCGCCTGGAAAGCGGAAGCTGACGGTGAAGCGACCGCGTTCAAAACTTACGCCAACCAAGCCGCCGATGATCTCAAAACCGCCGAGGACAACATTGCCACCGGAGCCGATCAACGAACATCGCAAGTGGCCGCTCAATGGCTCGGCCTCGCGTCCACAGACATCGGAGCGTGGTTCACGGAAGTTTCCACGCTCGCTCCACTGCAAGAAACCGCGAACGACAGCATTGCCGACGAAGAACGCATCGCCGAGCAAAACCTAGCCGACAAAGAGAAAACCGCCGACGACACACTTGCCGATGACGACAAACAACTCGCCGACACAGACTCCAGCGATGTTCTCAACGAAGAAAACCAAGAAATTGGTGCCGTCGGAGCCAACTTCACCACCGAAGACAATCTCACCAAAGGCTTCGACCTCTTCGCCATCGGTGAGGAGTTCAATTTCCTTGCGTTCGTTGAAACGCAAACTCACAGCGTCGCCACAGGCGGCATCAACGCGAAGAAGTCCACCGCAATTAACCTCGCGGCAATGGATGACCCGTTGCTCAACGCCATAGCTGCCGATCAAGCCGCTATATCTTCAAACTATGCGTGGCAAACAGTTGCCAATGAGGCGAACACGCTAACTTCAGCCTACGCGAATAAGCATCCGGCAGGCCCCGTATTGAACGGCACTTCAACGCCGCCAATGCCAAGCTCATCAGCGGCGGGAGAAAGTTCTGATGCGTTTCTCCAACATTTAAACGCACGCACAGGGACATCTTTGAGCCAACCATCACGCACGGCCTTAATTACTGGTTCTTGGAAAACCCAAGCTGGAGTCCATGTTCCAAACGCACATGTGCAGAACTCCGAAAGGACTGCAAATGCTCTATCGTCAACGTTCGTGCTACAAGGTTCTCCTCCTGCACAACACGCCATAATTCCTACGCCAGTTGGGCCACCGCTCGTGCCATGTCCTCCTGGAAAGAATGGAGAACCAAATCATTGGGTGCCAACCCCAGCAACTGGATCACGTCCTGGAATCCGATGGAAGCCTGCGTTTCCGGTGAGCCTGCCAAACGGCGCTCAGCCAAATATCAGTTGGGATCCCGTGCATGGACACTGGGATCGTATAAATGGCGATCGAACCACCGATCGTTTTTTACCAGATGGCACCAAAGTGGACCACAAGAATCAGCCTATTCCTTACTCATTCCCAAGCCCTCAAACAGTAGTCAATGTCGGAATCGGGGTAGGTATAGGGTATTGTCTTTATCGTGGAATTCGCATGATTCCGTCGCTGGTGATTCCGCCGCTATGGCCGACTATCGTTCCGAACTTAGCTATTCCATAGCCATTTGCACATTATCAGTTTAATTATATTCGTTGATTGGAGACCACAATTGAGAACAATGACTTCTGAAGAAACGTTTTCTTGGTGCGGCAGGCACGGAATCGCATATGAACCTGAAGGAAGGATTGTGACTCCCGGTGAGTCATATATATGCCTTTGTATTGAGACTCCTAAATCGCACAGAGATCTGTTATGCTTAACAGCGATTATGGCGCAGTCAGTGTTTGAGTTTTCTCGAGAGGATGCTCTTTTATCTATGAAAGACTGGGGGTTTTGGGGTGAGGAAAATGACGGATTCGCCGTAAAGATAATTGAAGCAATAAGATTCTCTTTGGGTGATAAACGGCCACTGATTGAGTCACCATCGCATCTATTTAACTGTGATGAATCCTTGGAGCTTTACGCTTGCTTGCTGCAGCCATTGATCTGCGAATGGGATTGTTGTCTTATGCCATCATCAGGGCAGTGGTTTATTGATGTAGATCATGATGATGGGATACGTTGTTTTGCGAAAACTCAAGACAGCGCAGAGTATCTGGTTCGCAAGTTTCAACCTTGGAGAACAGAAAAGGTGTCAGGAACCGTTGTTTGAAAGCATGAAAGCAGAAAAGGACAACGAAGGCGAAAAGCAAAAAGGTGTCCATCATCGGACGGTCGGCACCGGACATCTTTATCAGGGACGCTTCAAATCATTTCCCGTGCAAGACGACGAGCACTTCCTAACGGTGTGCCGGTATGTCGAACGAAATGGTTTGCGAGCGAATCTCGCCCCGCGTGCGGAAGAGTGGCGTTGGAGCAGTCTTTGGCATCGACGCGAACGTGACGA
>JAPLNX010000436.1 GCA_026400935.1 Planctomycetia bacterium
TCTGGTGCGCGCTGGAATCTCGACAACGCCGAATACGTCTCAGCCCTGACCAACCTCCGCGACAGCAATCAATGGCAACCCTACTGGGCAAACTGCGACACCACAAAAACTTAACACCGCCAAAATCTCTGGGCACACCCGGCGTTGACCGCGCGTTGATCTGCCTCGTTTGGCCAAGCGTCATCATTAATAATGTCACCCGGGCTGATTTCCGTCGTGTCGATTTTTCTCCGCCAGCTTTTATGGAAGAGGCAGTTCGCCCAGTTTGACTTTCCAGATGGGAACTTCGCGGGGTCTGTGAGGTGCTCGTGAACACTCACTGATAAAGCTTCTCGCTGTACTACGTTCTGTTTACAGGCCGTTTCATCCGCGATCCGAATTCCAACGTTGCACGCAAAAGGAGTTCGGAGATGAATGGATTCGTCACAGTCGGGCGCTATGTGGTCTCATTTCTGCGGTGTGAGGCGAATGCTGCCCAGAATCGGGCGAGCGAAGGGAATGCCCTTCTGCTTGCCGGCTCCAATGTTCGGCGGTGTGCAACCTTGTTGCTCTTGTTGGCAGTTGTCTCCTACGACGCGTCAACGTCACAAGCTCAGACGTTTCGAAAATTTGGCGGACGTGCGTTTGCTCCCAGTCGCGCACCTGCACCACAGCAAAATTACTTTGCTCCTCAGAACAATAGTTCGCAGCAACCGGTACCGCAGCAACCCGCACCGCAAAACACCACACCGGCGCAAAGCGAGGGGAATCCTGCTACGGCGAACTCAAATACATCACAACCAGCACCCGGGAGAATGCCGGGAACTCGGTCCGCTCCCAACGCACCATCAGCCACGAAAACCTTGGCTCCTGTTGCCAATACTCAGAACAGTACCGCCGATCTTGAGCGATCGGGCGGTTTCTCGTTTCGTGTTCCAGGCAAAAACTTCGAGGTGCTCGACCCAGGACCGGAATGGGTAAGAGATCAGGCGGTCGAAGCAAGTTTTCCTGAAATCTCATTGGCCTTGAGCAACAAGACCAATCGGCTGTGTTTCACGGTCATTGTCAACGAAATTGGCTCAGAAACGAGCTGGACGACACCGCAATTGGTACGTGCTTCGCAAACCACATTGGCTGCGTGGATGAAAGACAGTGAGTTTGGTCCGACCACGCCCAAGCAGGTCGCAGGCATGGACGGATTACAACACGAAGCGACAGGAAAACTCGTCGTCAATGGAAAAGAGATTCCGATTGTCCAGGTTCATTGGGCGGCAATTCACAACGGCTTTGCCATTCAATGTCTCATGCGTGGCTCAGGGGAATCTCGAATGGAGTTGCTCGCGACGGCCGAGCATGTCCGTTCGTGCTTTCGGCTGATTGAGCCGAATCGAGTGGCGAGAGCTTCGAGCATTTATCACACACTACTCGACTCACCGCGATGGGGTATGCACATCGACTTGGCTGGAACCGGTTGGGTCCAAGAAGTCAAAGGCAGTGTCGAACTGACCGAATCGAAGCTATTGATGATTAGACCAGAAGAGGGTTTCTTTCAGGTGCAGTGCTATTCGTTGTTGGGGCAACGAGTGCATCGGAATACGGCGATCGCTGCAGTATTGGCACAGTACAAGCTCAAATCCGATGACCCACAGTTGATCGCTCGCAACATCACGTTTTGCGATATGCCAGCATTGCAAGTGGACTACACCTTAGGCTCCTACACCAACACGGTGACGATGGTCTTTTCAGAACATCTGGTTTGGAGCATCTCACTATTGCTCAGGACAAACGACACCGATCGCCAGCAAGTCGCCGACAAGTTGCTCGGTCGTGTGAAGCTGGCACGCCGTGAAAAAGTCCTCACCGCTCAAAATCTCACGGCGAACGAGAAGACTCTCCATGTGGCGTTCTTCAATGAGTTGGCACGTTACGCAATCAGCGTGAAGCAAGTTTCACAAGCGTGTGAATACTCCGCGATCGCTCATGCATTGGCTCCCAACAACATCACTCTGACGGAAAACTTAGTGGACCTGCTAGTGGTGAAGGGCGATCACCAAGAAGCGTTACGCGTGTTGGAAACGGCACCTCCTGGCATCACGATCGAACCGGAGCGTCAAGCTTTGTTGGCACAATTGTTGGCTAAAGCGGGTCGGAACGATGAGGCACTGGAAACGTATCGCCGTCTTTTTGAAACAGACTTCTCGGATGATCGTCATCTGGAGAATTACTTGGTCTTGTTGGGCGAAACGGACAAGATTGAGACAGCACTGAAAGTGGCGGAGGCATCGCTGGCTCGCCGACCGAATGCGACAATTGTTCTCGTTCATGCGGCTTTGCTCGGCAAAGTTGGCCAGTATGACCAACAGATCGCCGAGATCCAAAAATATCGCGAGAACTCCCCGCTGGCCGGCCCCGGTTTTACCTATGCGTTGATCGACGCACTGCTGGTTGCGAATCGCAACGACGAGGCGCTTCGGGAAACTCAAGGGCTGCTCGATGCCGGGTTGGATGGTACGCAGACGCTGCTCTTCAAAGGGCTCGCGGAGATGAAGCTGGATCGGCTTCAAGAAGCTCGGCGGACGTTTGAAGCTGTATTGGAGGTCGAAAAAGAAAATCCTACCGCGAGACGTTGCTTGGAAATTGTTGCTGCAAAACTAGGACAGGGCGATACGCATGACATTCGCGAGCCGATCCTGCCGGTTTCGTTGCCGGCGGTGATTTTGCAAGCGATCGCCGCCAAGCCCAAGCTGCAAGAGGGAGATAACGCTTGGACTGCGCTGTCGGCTCGGGCTATCAACTTCATTCCAGAAAAAGACTATCGCAGCACACTGACTACGGTTGTTCACATTCTGGATCGAAACGGAGTTGAGGCGTTTGGATCATTGCAATTCCCCTTCTCGCCGTTGCAGGAGGAGGTCTTCCTCAATCGCCTGGAAGTTTTTGATGAACACGGTAAGCGGATGCGAACGGTGACGACCGAAGACTGCTACGTTCGCTCTTATAGCGAGTCGAATTTGGCAACATCTAAGAAGGTGCTAAACGTTCCGGTGCCGGGACTGCATCCCGGCTGTCGGCTCGAATATCAGATCACATATCGCAATCGACGGGCACCGCGTGAGTTTCCGTTTTTGCAACATGACACCGCGCGGCAAATTCCAACCGCACGAGCATTACTCTACGTGACTGGAGATGTCTCTTCGGTTCGCTGGGCCGGTTCAGCTCCCGCGAAAGTTGAAAGCGGTTTGCTGTGGGACACGACGAATCCGGCGCGACTTTCAATAGAAGTCTTACAAGATGACCTGAAGGTTGCGGATAGCCTCGTCACGTTAGGTGATCGTCGAGAGACATGGGAAGAAGGCGTCCATCAATATCTTCGCGAACTGAAAGACCTGTTGGTCATCAGCCCGCAGATCAAACAGATCGTCGCCGAGAAGCTGCTGGAAAAGCCGAATGCACGTCCTGAAGAAAAGGTCAATCTGTTGGCCGGATGGGTGCAGCAACAACTGACCTATCAGGGGCTCGAGTTCGGTCGCCGCGGACAGATTCCGCCTCCGGTCGATGAGACGCTCAGAAACCGTTTTGGCGACTGCAAAGACCACTCGTTGCTGCTATGGCAACTGCTGCGAGCGGCTGGATTGCCGGCACACCTCGCCGTCGTCAACGCGGGTAAACCGATTGTGGCCGAGATTCCTTCGATGGATCAATTCAATCACATGATCGTCTACGTTGAGGATGATCGCGGGCCTCGGTTCGTCGATGGCACTGGCAAGCACAGTGACCCGTCATTGCGAGTCCCTTACGGTCTGGCACTCGCTCAGGCGTTGATCCTCGACGAGGAGAAGCCACGGTTCGAGCAGATCCCCGACTATGCGAAAGACTCGGCGCGACTGTTCATCGATCGGACCATCACCGTGCATGAACACGGTGACGCCGAGGTTTCTGAAGTCTTGCACGCGATCGGTTATTCCGCCGCAATCTACCGCGAAGCACTTGCGGAGGCGGACTCGAAGCAGCGTCGTGATGTGGTCCAAGCCGTACTCATTCCACGCGGTTCAGGAATCACATTGAAGGAATGCCAAGTCGAGCATCTCAATGACAACTCCAAGCCGCTGATCATTCGCGCGAAGTACGACCTTAACGATCTAATGCACGAAGTCTCGGGCCAATTGGTTGGACGATTACCCGCGTTCACCGAATCGAACACATTTGAAATGAAAGAACCTGTCGAACGTGAAACGCCGTTTCGCCTGCGACAAATGCGTGATGTCACTAGCCGCACTCGCATCTCGCTACCCTCTGGGTTTGAACTCGCCGAGTTACCCAAGAATGTTTCCAAGACAACATCAATGGCGGAACTGGCTCGAGTAACCTCGCAGCGCGACAGCACGCTCGAGATTCGCACACGTGTCCGCCGCTTTTCTGGACTCTATGAAGCCTCCGAATGGAAAATGCTTCAGAACACACTGACGGAATCGCGACAACTCTTCACTCCGAAGGCCCACCTCCGTCGGCAGACGGTTCAGTCCGTGAAGCAGGAAACTGCCGCCCCAAAACTCTGAGGGCTCAGGTTGCGGAGTCGGTTCGAGACGATCTCAGGGGAATAACGGAGAGACAACTGCGACAGATACTCTTAAATCGTCAGCGTTGTTTTTCTGGGTGGTTTCTGTCCGTGCGGTGTGATGAATGAAGTTCACGAAGTTGCGTGATGGGTCGCAAGCGGGAGAGATTCATTCGAATGCTCGCAAAGAGGAGGTCTTCACAGGCAAGCCGATGTGCGACAGAATCCCGCCACTTCAGACAGACTACACGGAGGATAGCGGATGTTGCCGGAGTTAAGACGACTTGTTGAAACGTCGTTGATCTTGACGCCTGAATTGGAAGAGCGGTCGCAAGCGATTGTCAGTGCCGTGTTGGATTCATCGCGGCACATCGATGAGCCGAATTTCACAGCAATGTGTGACGAAGATTTGGCGTTTCTATTCGCTCAATACGACCAGACTTTCTTTGGCGGCGCTTGTCGGCGAACGCTCCAAGAAATGGGAAGTCCACTTGAGTTTCGTGTTTCGCCGAGGATGACTCGGGCAGGAGGGAAGACGACTCGTTTTGTTGCGAGAGCCGCTCGTGGCATTTCACCGATTCCACGTTTCGAGATCGCAGTCTCGTCAACGCTGTTGTTTCAAACTTTTGCGGACGTTGATCGCCCGATTAAAGTGACAGGCCTGCTTTGCAATAATCGACTCGATGCACTGCTGCGCGTTTTCGAACATGAGCTGACGCACTTGATCGAGATGTTGTTGTGGCAAGCTTCGTGTTGTGCCGCTCCGCGATTTCGAGGGATCGCCGGTCGCTTTTTCGGACATACCGAATCGACACATCAGCTCATTACGCCCGATGAACGTGCTCGTGAGAAATTCGGTATTCGTCCTGGCGACCGAGTGAAATTCGTGATGGAAGGTTCGCCCTATGTCGGTATTGTGAACCGCGTCACGAAGCGTGCCACAGTGCTCGTCGAAGACTCGCGGGGCGTCCGTTATTCTGACGGTCGACATTACTCGAAGTTTTACGTGCCAGTCGGAATGCTCGAACGCTGCGCGTGAGCACCTAAGTTGCCGTCATCGCTCCGCATGACGAGCCGATTGCTCGTTAATAGTCGATGAAACGACCGGCTCGTAACGCGGAGTGATGATGACGACGACGCACTGTGACTTCGCGGCGTTACTTCTTCGGCGGCGTAACGCGTGATCGTCCCAGCGACAAACAAGTTGACAGTGCGGCCAAGTTAGACGGTCGGTGTGCGGACCAGACTCTGCGGATTTTGACTCGCGCTCGGAAGTAAGCTTCGATGATTTGCGGATCCCATTGAGGTCCGACATTTTCACGGAAGATGGCCTCGAGGCGATCGAGTGTCATTCCTTTGCGGTACGGTCGATCGCTCCCCATTGCATCGTAGGAATCAGCAACTGCCAGCACTCGAGCCATCAACGGAATGTCATTTTCCTTGAGGCCGTCGGGATATCCGCTGCCGTTGTATGATTCGTGGTGATGACGAACGCCCGGCAAAACGTGTTGCAGATTCTCCAAGCCTGCCAAAATCTGACAGCCGATTTCAGGATGCTTTTTGATTTGCTCAAACTCTTCTTCATTGAGTCGCTCAGGCTTGCGCAAGATACGGTCATCGACGCCGACCTTACCGATGTCGTGCAGCAAACCGGAGAGATGAATGTCATCCAAGTCTTGCTCAGCCAGACTCAATTCTTCGCCCAGAATTCTGGCGACAAGGGCTACTCGCTCGCTGTGACCGCGCGTGTACGTGTCCTTCGCGTCGATTGTGGAAACCATCGACTGCACAAAGCTCGTCAGCAAACCTTGGTTCTGTGAAAAGAGTTCGCGATTCTGTAAGTGGGTTCCGAGAATCTTGGCGATTGACTGCAACAAGCTCGCTTGTACGCTGCCGAATTCGCGTGGAGCGTTGCAGTGGATCAGCCAGCCGAATCGTTGCGACCTTTCACCAATGGAGCACAAGACAAAGTTCCGCAACTCTGGCAGTTCTTGGGCGAGTGGGGTTCCGGCCAAACGGTTTTTGACGAACGGACGCGACCAATCTCGTTTGTCGCAGCGAGTACACAAATGCAAAAACTCTTTTTCATTGAGCGGCATCTTGCCGTCTGTCAAAAAGTGCGTTGGTCCGTGATGCTCTTCAAACCAAATCGCTGCCCCCGCCGCTTGAGTCAACGTGCGCACGCGAGCGAGGCTCCAGTCGGCCAACTCTTGAGGATTACGTGAAAGGTGCAAATTGCCGGTGATGGAGTGCAGCAACGTGATCTCTTCGTATGTCTCTTCAATCTGCTCGCCCGCGCTGGTTAATTCGTTCCGCAGGGTCTCTTCGCGATGGTCGGCTCCGGCTTGCGACCAGGAGGCATTGAGCAAGCGATCGACAAGCTCTGGCGAGGCAATCGGCTGAGTTTGCAGCCAGTCATTCAATTGTCGCTTGGTCCAACCGGCATCAACCGCAGCGAAGACCAAATCATCCGGACGTTGATCAGGCCGTGAGCGGATCCAGCCAATTGCGAGTGCGGGCATTTCGCCAAGCGGAGGAAGCGGTAAGGAATAATAGGTGATCCCCGATTCCGTTGTGACCAGATGCGGACCGCGGGCACTTTGAAACGCTTCAATCTGTGCGAATGGAATCATCGCCAAGCTGTCGGCCGTTGAAGCCACGATTTGCTGGCCTTCGGCAGTGCTAGCTAGACACCAAAACGGAAGCCCAGACAGGCGACCAAAGAGCCGCATTTGCTTCACGCAAGATTCGTTCTCGGGCGCCGGTCCTAGGTCGAAATACGGTGCTGTATCACCGAGTGCGGCCGACAAAGTTCCGGCCGGCGATGAAGTCATAAGCTGTGCGATCATGGGGATTTCCTCGATCTGACAATGGTCAGTCATTAGGAAAGCTAGGTCGCAAAAACTTCAGAAGCATTGCCGAGGATGCGACTCTGTGATCGTCGGTAAGATCGACGTTCAGTCGCAACGATTGCACTGATCGCTCCGCCGCAACTCCGCTGTTGACGTCAGACAACCCCCGACGTGCGCGCTTGAAAGACGGAATTGCTGTGAGCTGAAATTTTCGCGACGCGTAAACGGAGTGGCCCGTTCCAAGATGACTCACCTGGATTTCGTGCTAATTTCAAAACAATCTGCGACGAGAATGACTCGGTCCAGGAATGGTTCGGAGCCACAGCTATTCAATCGCTCAAGAAATTGCCGCAACCATCCGTCTCATTGACTGCCAAACATCCGACGATTCGTCGAATTGCTCCGCAGTGGCGATCGCCAACACTCCGATGACGTCGCCGTTTTGCAACATCGGAATTGCCAATGACTGCCCCGCCTCAAACCGCGTCAGCCATGAAGCCGAGCCGCTCATGCCTTGCTGAGCGGCGTCCACTCTGGCGATCACAGGCTGCATTTCTACGGCAGCTCGCACGCAACCAAGTTCAACACGCGACATCGAAACTCGCCGCATGACGTCGAGGAACCCACTTTGAACTTCAACGGGCATGTCATCCGCTCCGACGAATTCCAGACAGACCAATTCACCTTCGTCACGCCGCCAGCAACCTGCTGCACGAGCGTTAAAAGTGTCGAGCAGATCGCGGATCACTGAGCGCTTGGAGTCGTCCGATTGTCTCCAGAACTCACTGAATCGCGAGATGAGTTGCTCTTGTGTTGTTTTCATTCGTGGCGTGTTTTCGTGGGAAACTCAATGTAGGAGCACAAGCGGTCCGCGTGCGCCACATTTCTAGCAGCAACCTGATCCGGCGGTGCAACAGCTTGAACTTGTCGGTGTCTCGCCGAGAACCATCAGCGGCGTCAGGTCCGGTGCGATGCCGGTTTCTAAATTCGCATTTGGCAGAGCGATGACTTCGTCGCGATACGGGGTTTGTGAGAGCATGGCGAACTCCGCGTCGCACACGTCAACTCGCTCGCCGCGAGTCAGCTCCATTTGGAAATCCGTTGTGACTTGCTGCCACGGACCACGATAGATGACGGCATGTCGGAAGTCGCGAGTTGTTGCCGGAATTGGTTTGAACGCACGAAGTGTCAGGCTGCGGAACTCGAAGCGATCGACCGTGACCCATGCTTCTTGTTGACGCTCGATGATCTCCACACCATGAAAGCCGACTGACGCGAACGCTTCCAAGAAACGGTCTTCTCGAAACGCCCCGCTGATGCAGCCGCTCCACAATTTCGGATCGGCTTGCAGTTCTGGCGGCACCTCATCACTGCTGACGATGTCGCTGATCACGACTCGCCCCCCCGGTTTCAGTACTCGGAAAATTTCCGCGAAGAGTTGCTGACGATCTTCGTTCCGCACCAAATTCAGCACGCAATTTGAAACGACAACATCGACCGAACCGTCTGCGACCAACGGATGACTCAGCCGCAATGAGTTCGCGTGCTCTTCGGCGTGCAGCCAATCACTGCTCGTGCTCACAGGATGCTCGGCGAGGGATCGCTCGAACAGCGTTAGATCGAGCCGCAGGTCTTGAATCTTCCCTTTCCGAAATTCGACATTGTGATAACCGAGTTGATTGCCGATTCCTGGCTGATGTTTGCGAGCCAGATTCAGCATCTCGTCGTTGCAATCCACTCCGATCACGCGCCCATTCGCACCGACCACTTGAGCAGCGATGTAACAGATCTTCCCGCCGCCTGAACCCAAATCGAGCACCACCTCACCGGCCCGCACATGCTTTGACGGATCGCCGCAGCCGTAATCGCGTTCGATGATCTCCGCCGGAATGACTTCCAGAAACTTCCGGTCATAGCTCACCGGGCAACACAGCGCCGCCTCCGGTTGCTGAGCCGCCGCGCTATATCGCTCCCGGACAGCCGCATCGACGTTCAAGGCATTTAAGGGGCTTTCGCCACAACAATTGGCCGAGGTCATGAGAACTCCTTTTTCTTTCAAGCGACTGGCTCCGCGTCGAACATCTTCGAGACCAACTTCGCGTCCGGCGGCGTTGTCAGCAGGCTCACAACGATACCGAGCGTGCCGGAAGCGAGCAGGCCCCACAAGAACGGATCGACGTTCAGCAAATAATATGGATGAAACTTCGTCAGTTGGCCAAACGGTTGAGCTGGCATTACTCCGAAGATTCCCAGCAAGTACAAAGTCAACACGGTCGACGCACCGCCGATCATGCTCGAAAGAATTCCGGCCACGGTCGCTCGACGCCAGTAACAAGCCATCACCGCAGGGATCAGAAACGTCGCGGCGGCGCCCGTCGCACTGAAGACGATGAAGGCTTGCAGGAATTGAACTGGCGAGATGTTGACAGCAACCGAGACAAGCCCCGCAAAGATCATCGCCGTATACGCCGCTTTGCGAAGTTCCATCGGCGTCGCCAGCGGGCGAATAAAACGCTGATAGATATCTCGCACCAGCCCCGATGAGATCACCACCAAGTAAGAACTGACTGTGGACATCACCGCTCCAAAGGGGGCCGCTAGGATCAAGCCCGCAACGAGCGATCCACACGGCCAATCCTTCGTGGTCATAATGGCCAGTCGCGGCACAATCTCGTCGCTGGATGACGTCGGTAAGTTTGGGATCAAAGCGCGACCGCTGATGCAAATGATGATCAGCGGCAGGTAAATCCCTAAGTTGTAAACGCTCAGCAGATAAATCGACTTGCGAATCACCTGTGTGTTTTGACTCGCCATGACTCGTACCAAACCAGCTGGCGAACCAACTCCGCTCCACACCCAGACAACGAAGAACGAGATCGCCAGAGACAGCGGTAAAAACTCGTGCGTTGCGACAGGGGCGGCCGATGTTGCAGTGGTTGTTGCGGAAGCAGTTGCCGCAGCTTTGGGATCAAACCCCGGTCCAAAGACAAATCCTGGCCCTGTGTGCTCTAGCGATTTGCGAGTTGCGTTTTCCAAACCACCCACTTGGCTCAACGTGGCGAACAGCAAGATGAGCACGCCAAAAAACATCAGCACGCTCTGAAACAGATCGGTCCACACCGCAGCCAAGAAACCACCCATCAATGTGTAACCGACAACGGTCAGTGCGAAGATCAACAGCCCGATGATGTAAAGCCAATCGAGTTGCGTACCTCGCTTGATGATCGGCTCCTTGAAGCTCGCGAACTCATCCACAGTCAGCGCGGCTTTGACCGGCTCAATCAATTCCATTGCCGAACGAAAGCCTTTGCCAACAAGTGGAGTCAACTTCTCGACGACGTTTGCCGGGACACCGTCTTCGGCCAATCGTTCGAGCGATTTTTCGTTGAGCAGAAACGGCTCTTGATCTTCGTTCATCGCCAGCACGCCCGATCCCGGCCAAGCCAGCTTCATCACGATCGCTCCCGCTTTGAACTGCGCGAACATCATGAAGGAGAGATATAGCAGGATGAACAACGACGCGACCAAGCCGAGCTTCGGGCTGCCGAAACGGACCCGAAACAGATCGGGAACAGTGATCGCTTCCGTCCGGCGGCTGAGTTGTGCCAGACGCTTGCCGAGGATGCCGAATCCCGTGATTGGCACGACCATGTAACTGCCGATCCACAACGCCACGATCCAACCGTGTGTGTAGACCAGCGATGGAAAGCCCATAAACGTGCCACCGCTCTGCACGGTCGCGGTTAGAGCAAGTGCCCACGCACCCAGGCCGCGATTGCCCAGGAAGAAGCCCTTCATGAACGAGCCTTTTTGGGTCGCACGATTGGCCAGCACGCCGATCCACACCGAGCCCAAAATGAACAGCACGAGCATGAACAACGCACCGTAGCCAACGCTCGATGAGGCCGCCGAATCACTCGCGGCCAACAGCGAAAAAGGAATCAAACTCATGAACATGAATGAGTCGCCCATTGAAAGTAAGACGGGCACTCTTGCCCGCCAGAGTTATGCAGAAGCGATGGGCAAGAGTGCCCGTCGTACGGATGGCTCGACGATCAACTTGGTTTTGTCAGAAAAGCCCAGCAACTACGGGACGCTAGCCCACGGTTCTTCGGTAAAACCAGCCGCTAGTGTGTTCCGGCTGTTGGCTTTCTGACAAAGACTAGCCACCAAGCCCAAGTTCGTCTTCGGTCTCTTCGAGTTCTATGCCGAGTTCGCCGTCGCGCACGAAGACGACAGCGAAGATCCACGAAATCATGGAGCAGCTTACCCATGGCACGACGATGCCCCAGAAAACCCACTCCGGAAAACCAAAGACGAGCTTCAGTTCGCTGATCGGCCGGTTGTAGCCGAGCACATAGCACGTGGTGACAGAGTAGGTCAAAGCGGTCAACCAGATGCCCAAAACGATCAATGCTTCACGCCGCGCAGTGCGGACAACGGGATCAATTTGCGAACTCATAAGGCCTCGCGACTGGTGATGGTTCAGATGCAACTTCATCGAGAGGAGGATGCTATCGAAACACATCCGCGAATCCCAACGCTTCTCGTAGCGAAGAAAAAATGAGACAAGTAAGGACAGTATTGGAACCCGACCCGCGTCCTCCCTTGAATCAACCCGAATGGCCACTTGCTAATGATTGGGCGGAGAACAGGTTGCATCAAGCTGTGTGCGCAGCATTAGAAACCTGCGTTTGACATTCAATTGCCCGAACGGCCTCAACCTTGGAATCAGCGTCCAATCCAAGTTTCTTGTGCCTGCGGCACCCAGCTTTTGCAAAGCTGATGTTCTGAATGAGAGGTTCTCCTAAGGTAGAAATTTCGAATTGTGTTTGGAGTTTCCAGAACCTCAACGACAGGAGAACAGATCATGTTTTACGTGGCAGTGGATCAACACAGCAAGCAGTTGACGGTGAGCGTGCGTGACGAAGCGGGAGACGTCGTGTTGCGACGGCAGGTCAGCACGGAATGGGAGCGGGTGCGGCAGTTCTGGGCGGACATTCGCGAACGGTCGAGCACAGCCGGCGGGTTTGTGGTGATCTTGGAGGTGTGTGGGTTCAACGATTGGCTCGTGGCGATGGTGCGGGAATATGCTTCCTGCATGGCAGTCGGTTTGATTCCCAATGCGTGCAGCGCCTGGTTGAGCAGACGTTCGCCGAGCAGGGCGGATTCGCCCGATTGCATGGTTTTCAGGAAGTGGCGAA
>JAPLNX010000026.1 GCA_026400935.1 Planctomycetia bacterium
CCTCGCTGGTGGCCTACAACCTGGTGACGCAATTCCGCCGCCAAGCCGCCGCGCTCATCGCCGAACCCCCACGCCGCATGAGCTTCAAAAGAACCTGGACCACATTCCACATCTTCCTCTGGTCCTCGCAGGCCAAGGATGCCTCTGGCTGGCGAGCCAAATACCGTCAAGCTTTGCTGATGGCCACGCAAGACAAACTCCCCAATCGTCCCGGCCGCTCGTTCGCGCGAGAAGTCTACGCCCGACGACCAAAATCCAACCAATTCCAAAAAAGAAGACCCAAAAACCCCGGACCCAAACCAGACTCTTAAAGTAAGTGCCATTTGGCTAGCGCCATGCCGCTCACAGTGCCCAGAGGCTGTTTGATCATGTGCCTCATTTCGAACTCGCCAGATCGAGCACGATCAGGGAGTGAACTTCGAGGCGCGGGACTCAACAGGTAGAGTCGCTTGTTGGTGATGGCTGGTGGCGGCCGAATTTTTCTGAACTTCGACTTTGAATGCCGCGACCAAGCATTCCTCCAACGCCGACTCCCGGCGAAACGGTGAAGACTCGGCGTTGGTACTAAGGACTTCGCCGAATTCAGGGGTGTAAATAAAGTGAACACGGGAGCGGATGGGAATCGAAGCGTTCGACAGAATGAATGGCAAGGCAATGGGTTAGGCAATGTCAGTCCGTTGAGCGCTGCGAATTCCGGTGCAGTTGAGGCAGAAATTGGGGCGGATGACCCTCGCTTGGCTTGGTTGATCGACGCTTGGCCGATGCTCTCTGAAGACACCCGCGATGCGATTGTGATGTTGTCGCAGGGTGAGAAGGGATTGGCAGGCGATGGCAGGTAGTGGCAGACATCGGGCGGATGAAACGTTAATCGCCAGCCTTGCGACAGGGGCTTCGATCAAAGAGGCGGCGGCGCAGGCGGACGTGGGCGAACGGACTGCCTTTCGGCGGTTGAATGATCCGACTTTCCGCCAGCAGCTTTCCGAGGCCAAACGCCGGATGCTCGAAGCGGCATCAGCAAAGCTGGCGAGCTCGGCCGGCGCTGCCTGCGAGGAATTGGATCGGCTCTTGAAAAAGGCCAAGTCAGAATCGGTTCGCCTGGCAGCGGCTCGTGTGATTTTGGAGCAGGTTCTCCGAATGCGAGATCTTGTTGATATTAACGAACGCCTGGAGGCGTTGGAGCGGGAAGTGAAGTCTGTTTAGCGAAAGGAAGTCTGAATGTCTCAAAATTCGATCCGTCGGCGGCTTGATCGTATCCAAGCAAAGGTTTCCAAAACCACACTGATCGACGATCTCATTCGCGTCCGCGTTGCCGGTAAAACACAGAAGCAGGCAGATGCCGACGTGCTTAAGGCGTGTCGGCTTCTGATTGACATGGCGGAATTGCCACCCGACGAACTTGAAGCGTACCAGCTAAAATTTGCCGAATTCGAGCTATCTTGTCTGTGAGGATTTGCTGTGAAAAAATCCGTTCCGGATCGCTGTTGGTCGTGTCTCGTCGAATTGGACGCGGACAACGCCGTTGATCTTTCTGCGGAGTTGCACGTTCCGTGTTGCCGCGGCTGTTGGGCGGAACTGCCTGTCTCTCAGCGGTTGGCGCTTGGCCGCGAATTGACTCGTTTGCCTCATGAGTTGGCTGCTGCTGTGGCCACCAAAGAAGGATGGATGCAGGTTCGGGAGTTGTTTCGAGCCGCTCAGGCCGGGGAACTGCAACGCATCAGTCCGTTTGACGTTGGCGACAGTCTGAATTGAGGCGAGCATTGTCGAGTGCGCTGTCATCCGTGCGTTGCGTCTCGTTGTTCGCGTTCCTTGCGGAGATCCAGGGGCGGAAGTGAGTATTCACGGGACACAGCAGCAACCAATCAATTGCGGGCGAGTGACATTCCCCATGAGCCTCATTTTTGAACTCATTGAAGCCCGAAAGGTGGAGCTTGCTCGACGCCAGCCGAGCCTCGATTTTCTGCCGTTTTCGACCGCAGAACTGCTCACCAAGATTCACGCGGAACTGTTTCCCGATGTCAGTCAAACGGTCGATGTCTACTTCGTCGCCAGAGGGCCGTTGGCGTGTATCGGTCACACAAGCGAATCCGCTTCGATCTACATCCATCAATTGCTCAATCACTCAGAAACGCCGTTTGCGGTCATTAGCTCGATTCTCAAACACGAACTTCTTCATCTCCGCATCCCTTCGACTTCGGAACATGGAAGAAAAGTGCAGCATTCCCCGGAGTTTTGGGCGGCGGAAAGGGAGATCGCCCCCGAACGACATTCGGCATGGGCGTGGGTTGAGATCAACTTGTGGACTTGTCTGAGAAGACGCCCAAAGCTTCAGCGAATAGATGTGCGTGCGAACTGGAAAACAGTGTGGAATCAGCCGAGAACCGACATCGCAATTTGCGAGCAAACCATTCGCGAACAACGGGCAGCGATCTACGGTGAGCAAGCCGGGGAACAAGGTTGCTGGTAGCCGTGCTTTTTCAGGATGCGGCGGACCATGACGCGGATCTTGGCACGGGCGGATTCGCGGACGGTCCAGTCGATGGTGGCGCTTTGTCGGACGCTGGTGACGAGTTCGGCGGCGATGACTTTGAGTTCGTCGTTGCCCATTGCTTGGACGGCGCTCTCGTTCACGGCCAGGGCGTCGTAGAAGCAGATTTCGTCTTCGTTCAGGCCGAGGTCTTCGCCGCGTTGGGTGGCGGCTTGCATCTCTTTGGCCAGTTGGATCAGTTCGTCGATTACCTCTTGAGTGGCGATGGCTCGGTTGAGATAGGCGGCCTCGATTGGCAACCGGCGTGAGCGTTAGGAAGGAGTCCCGAGCAGCGATTTAATCAGATCCTCCGCCAGATATTCGTCCACGCAGTTGTCGAATCGTCCGACGGCAGGATTGATGCCAAGGTCGGCCAGGAGTTTCTGCGGCACCTCCGTCACCGTGGGGAGCACCAACTTTACCTTTACCTGAAACGGGAACTTGCCACCCCAGATTCTGGGGACGAGATTTCGACCGCCGTTGCAGGTGGCCTGCCACAGCCCCAGGAGGCCGCCGATTTCGTAATGGTGCAGAAGACAGTAGTCGCCTTCCTTGATCTCAAGCGGCCACTGCTTATTCGAGCCGAAGAGACTCTTTTCCACACAGTCAAGATACGTGTTGCTGCTGCATTCAAGCGATCAATCCTTCCAAACTTCTGCTGTCAGCGGCAGCTCGTTGAGTTCAGCGCGGGCTTCGCGCCAGGTCGGGTAGTGCTTCTCAAGAATGGCGATGAAGCGGTCGCTGTGAGTTGGCTCAAGCAGGTGGGCCATTTCGTGGACGATGACGTATTCGAGGAGATCCTTCGGCTTCTTCACGAGTTCGGTGTTGAGTCGGATGTGTCCCGCCCTGTGATTGCAGCTTCCCCACTTGGTTTTCATGCGTTGCAGAAAATACCGGGCGACTTTCACCTTCAGCTTGCGCTCCCATTTCTTGATGAGCGGCGGAACGACCTCGTGGAGGAGTGCCTTCTGCCAGTCGTGGATGACCTGCCGGCGTTTCGCTTGGTCGCTTCCGGGTCGCACGGTCAGGGTCATGCGTTTGTGGTCGAGGGAGACGAACGGCTTGGTGTCCCGCTGGACGACGGACATGAGATGTCGCCGCCCCCAGAGGTAGTGACTCTCACGCTCGATAAAGTGGCGAGGGGCTTCCCGCGCCTGGTCGCGCAGCTTTTTCTTCTGCTCGTTGATCCAACTCAGTTTCGAGATCGCGTACGCGCGGGCGACATCGAGGCGCGTCGCGCTGGGGGCGACCAACGTGACGCGGCCATCCGGCGGGTAGACCGAGAGGTGGACGTTCTTGATGTCCTTCCTCGTCACCGCGATCGAAAGCTCGCCGAGTTGGATCGTTTCAGACATTAGTAGCCACGTTGGTTTTTGATGATCTCGAAAATCGCCTGCGTCGCTTCGCGGTCTCGCGCCATGATGGGGAACAGGGCGTTGAGCACCTGCTTCTCGCGGGTGTCGTCACCCTTCCAGCCGGCCGGTGCCCGCTCCCGCATGGCGAGGTCGATTTCGAGGGCCAGTTTCGCCTTCTCGTCCTCGTCCGTGGGGCACTGGAAAGTCGTCGCCGGGATGCTGGCCAGGTTGTTGAACAGCACGATGGATTCGGGATAGCCGTTGAGCACATGCGGATGGCCGCCGGTGTTTTTCTGAGCCATGCGCTTCACCAACGCCTCGGCCTGCAACAGGAATGCCTCGTAGGCCGCCGTGTCGTTTCGACTCTGCTTGATCAGGTCGTTGAGCAGCTTGGACATCTCATCGTAAAACTTCGGGTCGGTGAGCTGGTCGCGGATGATCGTCTTGCGGACGTTGTTGATGATCCCTTCGGCGATGGCGTTCTTGGAGAGTTTGCCCTTGGCATTCAGCTTTCGGGCGATGGCATCGTGGATGCCAGTCTCGATGATTAGATCCGTGAGGGAGAGCGAACTCAGGTTGCCCAGATCGGCGGCGGGGTCCGCCTGGATGTAGGTGTTGATCAAGTGCCGCATGTCGGCTTCGTAGGGCTTGATGTCCAGCTCCTCGCCCGAATGCTTTTTGATCGCGGCCCGCGTATCGCTGTAGAACTCCGTTTCTTTCGTCAGCGTGGCGATCTCTGCATCCGAGTAACCGGCCTCCGCGAGATCCTGGGCGATTGCGCCAAAGGCCCGCAGGAAGATGGCGGTCGCCTTGTAAAAGGAGATTCGCAGCGGCTCGGTCTCGGTGAGGGCGTTCGGATTCTCGGCGTTGCCGCAGAAGTATTGGAGGTATTGCTCCATCTCACGCGGCTGAGCCACTGGCTCGCACAGATAGCGGAGCGCTTCACGGGCGGCATCGAGCTGCGCCTTCCCTTCCACCAGCCAGTCCTTCACCACGACGTTGCCATCGCCACCCCCGGCGTCGATGTCCAGCTCGTCCGAGCTGTAGACGGCGATCGAGTTCTGCACGTCCTCGAACAGTTCCTTGAAATCGACGATGTGGCCGTAGTCCTTGTCGTCGCCGTCGAGCCGGTTGGTCCGGCAGATGGCTTGGAACAAGTTGTGGTCGTGCAGTTCGTTGTCGAGATAGATGTAGGTGCAACTCGGAGCGTCGAAGCCGGTCAGGAGCTTGCTCACGACGATCAGCAGCTTCAGGTTGGCCGGTTCGTTGATGAAGAGCTGCTTGGTCTTGTCCTCGTAGTCTTTCGTGGTCTGGCCGTCTTTCAGGAAATGCTGGGTGTAGGTGTCGAACTTGTAGCGTTCGTCGCTGTCCTTCGGCTCACGGGAGATCGCGTTATGGTTCGGCTCGAAGGAGGTGATGATGCCGCAGTATCTCCCGAAGGACGTATTCTGGAGCAGGCGGTAGTAGTGGCAGGCGTCATAGATCGAGGCTGCCACGAGGATGGCGGTGCCCCGGTCATTGTTCAGACGCGGCTTGAGGCCGAAGTCCTCGATGATGCTGGCGATGATGCGCTGCTTGCGTTCGCCCGCGCTCATCAGTTCCTCCATCGTCGCCCAGCGTTTGCGCAGGACGGCCCTTTGGAAATTGTTCAGTCCTTTGGTCTTTTGGGCGAACCACGCATCAATGGCGGCCTGAGACGTGAGGCGCTGGGGCACGTCGCGGGCCTCGTATTTCAAATCGAGCACCACCTTGTCGGCCACCGCCTCGTGGAACTTGTAGGTGTGGATGTAGGTGCCGAAGACCTCGCGCGTCGTCTGCTTGTCCTTGAGCAGCAGCGGCGTGCCGGTGAAGCCGATGAAGATGCCGTTCTCCAGCCAGCGTTTCATCTGCTTGTTCATGTCGCCCCCCTGAGTGCGGTGGCATTCATCGACGAAGACGTAGAAGCGGCCGTGGACCGGCGGGGCGGGGCTTTTGAGATCAGGCTCGAACTTATGCAGGAGCGCACACAGCAGCCGGGGCGTCGAGGCTGCCAGTTTCTCCAGGAACTCCCGCCGTGACGTGATGCGGGGCGAGGGAGAATCCTCACCGATGACTCTGGAGTTGCGCATCACCCCTTCGATCTGTTTATCCAGTTCGTCGCGGTCGGTGATGATGAGGATGCGGGCATCGGAATCATGCTCCAACAGCCACTTGGCGATCAGCACCATCAGGATGCTCTTGCCGCTGCCTTGGGTGTGCCAGATGACTCCCCCTTCCCGTTTGCCGATCCGCTCCTGCGCCGCCTTCACTCCGAAATACTGATGCACTCGTGGCACCTTCTTCTGGCCCGCGTCGAAGATGATGAAGTTGCGGATCAGGTCGAGCAGGCGAGACTTCTCGCACATCTGCGCGAGCGGCTTGTCGAGCAGCGAGCCAGCGGTCAGCGGGGTGTTGCTGCCGTCGTTCTCTTTCCACTCGACAAAGAACTTCTCCGGCGTGCCGGTGGTGCCGTAGCGCAGCCCTTGGGAATCGCTGCCCGCGAAGACGAGCTGGACCGTGGTGAAGAAGCCCTTGTTGAAAATCTCCTCCTGATTGGTTTCGAGTTGCCGGATGCCGTCGCCCACTTCCACCGAGCTGCGTTTCAGTTCGATCACCCCGATGGCGAGTCCGTTGAGGTACAGGACCAGATCGGGCCTGCGTTCGTAACCGCCGCGCAGGGTCACTTCCTCGGCAATGGCGAAGTCGTTCCGCTCCGGATGCTCCCAATCGACGAGATGCACCGTCTCGTGCGCCTGCCCGGCGGCGGTCTGCACTTGCACGCCGTAGCGCAGCAGTTGGTAGGTCCGCAGGTTGGCCTGATAGAGCGTGATGCCGGTGGCGTCGGCGGCGGTCTCCAGCTTTTGCAGGGCGGCGGAAATCTGCGCGTCGGAGTAGCCCCGTGCTTTCAGGTTGTCCCGCAGCAGCGTCGTGTCGATGGGGCGGTTGTTCGCGCGGTCGTGCCAGTCGCCGAAGTAGCGGTAGCCGAGGCAATCGGCACGGCTCTTGTCCGTGAACAGGGCGATGACGCGGTTCTGCGTCCGGCGTTCGGAGCGAGGTTGCTCAGGCATGGGAGAGTTCCGGTGAAATGAGCCGCGTCTTGCCGGTGAGCAGTTCCTGCATCATGCCCTGCTTGAGCGCACGGTTCTTCTCCTGCCGCTGCTCCAACGCCGTCAGTTCCGCGTCCATGTCCGACAGCACCTCGGCGATGCCCGATTGCTCGGCTTTCGTCGCAGGAACAACCACTTCAAGTGGTAGAAGTTTTGAGACTGTTAGGACGGGCTGAGCCGATGATTCCGCTCGCCCGTTCAGCCTGAGAGTTCCCAGCGCAAGCGTCAGCCAACTAATGTCGACACCTTCAAAGGGAGTGACGACTATCGCATGTTCGGACGCAAAGAAACGCCCGGTAACTTCGAACAAGTTTCCACACAGGGCACCAACTCGCCCGATCAAACAGTAGTTTCCATCGTGAGTGAATCGCGTGGTGAAGCCGCGTAGCCCGTTACCGCCGTAGCAAGGAAAGAGAGAAACAATATCAATGTTCTTTGCTGTTATTCCTTCACCACTCTTCATCGTACAGAGGTTGCCCAGCCGCTTCGTCTCCCACTGGCCGTGGAAGCCGGGGAGTCGGGTTTGGCCGGTGAGGAGTTGCTGCATGGCAGCCTGTTTGAGGTCGCGCTTCTTGGCGATGAGCCGGTCCAGCGCGCCCAGCAGCCCATCCACATCGCTCAACGCCTCCGCGATCGCGCGTTGTTCGGGTGGGCGCGGTAACCGAATCGAAATCTCCAGCAGCTTCCCAGGTGATGTGTGCTTTACCTTCGTGCCGGCAGCAGTCTCTCGAACCTTGGCCCTGTAGCTCGGCGAATTGAAAACATAAACCAAGTATGCGAGTTCGATCTCGGAGGAGAGAGTCTTCACGCGCCCGAGTCGTTGGTTGTGAAGGTAGCCGTGCTCCTTTGGAATCACCGCAGCGCTTCCAAGCAGGCCGTCGGCTTGCTCGGTCATGGCGACGATCACGTCGCCCGGTTGCAGAACGTAATCGTTGGGAACTGGGCCGACGTAGTATTTCTGTTTCTCACCGATGTCTCGAAATCCACCCGTTTCATAGAAGTGGCCGGGTGTTGTCAGGCGATACGGTCCATGACTTGCGAAGTGCATGCTCGCAAAAGCAAAGCCGTGTGCAATCCCGATCTTTCCTTTCAACGGAGTTGCGTCCCACTCCTCCGGGATCACGCCCACCTCAGTCTGCTTGTAGCCGGGTCTCACTTCCATGACGCCTCCATCTTCTTGAGGTGTCCATCCACGCGGGCGGCCAGCGTGGCCACTTCATCGGTGATCTGCGGCAGCGGAGCGGCGTAGCGGTCGGCGAGCAGGCGGATGCGGCTCGTGAGGGTTTGCGAGACGCGGTCCAACTCGCCCTGCACGGCGGCAGCAATCGTGGCCAGCCATTTGTCGTCCACGACGAGGGTCTTGATCTCGGCCTCGTTGAGCTTGGGATATTTGTCATGGGAGAGCTGGTCGAGGGCAGCCTCGGCTTCCTTGATCGCCTTCTTGAGATCGGACTCCTCGGTGTTCAGCTTCAGCCATTGCTTGAGGACCGCGGCTTCGTCCTTCGCGTTCTTGTCCCCCTTGATCTCCTTGAGCCGGGCGCTGACCTCCACCTTGTTGATCTTGTCCAAGGCACCCAGAAAACCCTCTTCGCCGCCGTGTTCCTCTTCCAGTTCGGCGAGGCTGGCGGTGGTGGCTTCCAGCTCCGCCTGCTGGGCTTCGATGGCGGCCTGCTCCTTGGCGAAGTAGCGGGCGACGATCAGCGGCTTGGGGACGAGGTCGCAGGTCCAGCCTTTGTCCTTCGTCTTCCCCTTCTTGTCGGTCTCCAGAATGCGCGAGGTCTTCGCCACCCAGCCATCGGCGGCGATGATGTAGCAGTCGTCCTGCATGGTCTCGGCCCAGTAGTCCATGAGGTGCTGATACACGGCGTAGGGGTCGATCAGCGACTGGCCCTCGGCGTGGGCGAGCAGGTGCTCGGAGTGCTCGCGGATGACCTCCTTGGGCAGGCAGTCGATCTTCAGTTTGCGCAGGCTCACGGCAGCGGTCTTGCGCCACGCCGCGAAATGGGACTCCAGCCCGGCGATGAACGCGGCGAACTGCGGATGCTCGTGGATGGTCTGCTTGAGTTGAGAATTGACAGTTGAGAGTTGAGAGAAGCCGGAACGTAGAGGCTTGAACAACAGAGCGCGGAGAGCCGGGCAGATCTGCCAGTAGTCCCCCAGCGCGTCGATGTCGCGCGTGGGAATGCCACCGTAGAGATGGCCGAGAATGTCCTGGATGTCCTCCGCCTCCTGAGTGTCGATGTAGCGCGGCAGGTTGAGATTGAAGTCGTTCTTCTCGATCTCGTCATGCGACACGAGGCGGGAGTAGCCGGAGTGCTGCTCGGCATTCGTGAAGACATCCACGATCTTGTGAATGTCACGCTCGCGCAGCCGGTTCTTGTTGCCGTCCTTGATGAAGCCCTTGCTGGCATCCACCATGAAGATGCCCTTGCGGGCGGTGGCGTTTTCCTTGTCGAGCACCAGGATGCAGGCGGGGATGCCGGTGCCGTAAAACAGATTGGCCGGAAGGCCGATGATCCCCTTCAGATAGCCGGAGCGGACAAGCTGCGTGCGGATGACCGCCTCGGCATTGCCCCGGAAGAGAACGCCGTGGGGCAGAATGCAGGCCCCTTTGCCCGTGCTCTTCAACGAGCGGATGATGTGCAGCAGATAGGCATAGTCCCCCTGCTTCGCAGGCGGCTCGCCCCACTGGAATCGCTTGTAGGCATCGGCCGACGGCGTGAGGCCGGTGCTCCACGTCTTGTCCGAGAACGGCGGATTGGCAACGACGTAGTCATAGGTGCGGAGCTGCTCGCCGTCCTTGAACTTCGGCGCGGCGAGCGTGTTGCCCGACAGGATGTTCGCGGTCGGGAAGTCGTGCAGGATCATGTTCATGCGGGCGAGACCGGCCGTGGTCACGTCCTTCTCCTGCCCTTCCAGTGTGATGTGCTTCCCCGCCTCGGCCGCGACCTTCAACAGCAGCGAGCCAGAGCCGCAAGTCGGGTCGTGTGCCGTGGTCGATGCCTTGGAATTCTGAGGCGAGATACCGATGACCTTGGCCAAAATGCGGCTGACCTCGGACGGAGTGAGGAACTGCCCCTTGCTCTTGCCGCTCTCAATGGCGAAGTGCCGCATGAGATACTCATACGCATCGCCCAGAATGTCGTCGTTGTCCGCGCGGTTCTTCGAGAAATCCAACTCAGGCTTCTCAAAGATGCCGACGAGGTTGGTCAGGCGGTCCACCATCGCCTGCCCCTCACCGAGCTTGTTCGGGTCGTTGAAGTCCGGGAAGTCGCTGCGGGCGAGACGGGAGTTGCTGTCGATCAGCGGCTGGATAATCTGCGTGTTGATCTTGTCGCCGATGCCGCTCTTGCCCTTCAGCGCGACCATGTCCTTGAAGCTGGCCCCCTTGGGAATCGTCACCGGCGGAGCGAAGTCATCCGAGTCCCCGTATTTGTCGGAGACATACTTGATGAACAACATGAACAGGACATAGTCCTTGTACTGGCTGGCATCCATGCCACCCCGCAGCTCATCGCACGAGGCCCAGAGGTAAGAGTAAAGATCGGATTTCTTGATGGCCATGAGCTTAGTTTCTGGAGTAGTCGGTGGTGAGTACGGTGTTGGCGTACTCAGGGCCGAAGTCGGCCTTGATCAGCTCGCCCAAGCGGTGCTTGTCGAGCGCCGGGCGGCCCAAGCGAATAACCTTCGGCAAGATTCCCTTGAGCCGCGGATTGTCCCGCTCGATGGCGACCATCGCCTCGTCGATCAGCTTGCCGATCGTCGGCTGCTTGGCGTTGTCTTGCAGCGTCTGCCAGTGAGCCTCCGTCGGCACCCAGAAGACGTTGTCCGCCCGGTACTCGTCCGGGTCTTCGGGATCAGCCCCTTCGCTCACTTCAGCGAGCAGCTTCTGATGCCGCTCCTCGAAGGCGTCGGAGATGTACTTGAGGAAGATCAGCTCGAGCACGACGTGCTTGTACTCGGCCGCATCCATGTTGTTGCGGACCTTGTCAGCCGTCAGCCAGAGTTTGGCTTCAAAGCCGAGGTTGGCGGCGGTGTCTTTGGTAGTCGCCTTAGCTTTTGCCATGTCTTACCGCGTCTTCCGAGGGATCAGTCTCAATGGGTGAAGATTCAGTCTATCGAGCAGACGGCAACCGCACACTCCAGCGGATTGAGGCCGAGACACGGGCACGACGGATGAAGCCGTCAAACTGCCAAATTGCTGTAGAACACCAGTCGTACATCGAAATTCAAAAAAGAAAAAAAGATCTAACCAGCACGAATCATGCAGGTTATGCGAAGACAACGGGCGTTTTAGTGACCGCGCCTCTTGATCTCTGTTCGCCGCGATTTGGATAGTCCCCCGCCGCAATTACAGCAAACGGATCACTGCTCTCAAAATCTGAGACCCTTGGTCCGGAACTGCCCGCTTCAGTGCGGGGACGCTTGCTGTAGGCGTCGGCAACAGTTTCGGACCAAGGGTCTTTTGTTTTGGGGCAAGCGATGATTCGTGCGACGGATCGCGAACAACTGATTGCCGCGACGGCTGCCAATCGAGCACAGGTGTGCGACATCGAGCGCGACTCGTGGCCGGTAGCCGAGCGGGATGACGGGCCGGAGCACATCGCACCGATCCTCGACCGGCTGCTCGACATCTACGCCCTGCGCGGTCTCGATCGGCGGGGGGCCGTCGCATGAGTCAGACGACCTACCGCATTCGTCGTTGGAGCGAGGTTTTTGAAAACTCGCAAAGCCGACAGTACCAGCGTCTGACTTGGACACCGCTGCCCAACAAACACGACGGCAAATCGTTTCGCCGACTGATTTCGATGGCGGACGGGCCAGCCTTGTATGGGGCGTGGGTGTTGTTGGTGCAAGTCGCCTCGAAATGTCCGCAACGTGGCGTACTCGCCGATCAAGACGGACCACTCGATGCGGAAGACTTGAGCCACAAGACGGGCGCTCCCGCTGAACTGTTTGCGAAGGCTTTCGAGGCTCTGACGCATCCCAAGATTGCATGGTTGGAAGTCGTCCTGCCAACAGTGGACCAACAGCACGCCACCAGCGAACCAACAGTCACTCTCGGAAACATGCCCCTACAGAGAACAGAACAGAATGATTCTGAAACTGAAACTGAGGGCTTCGCCGAAATCTCGAAACCTGATTGGCCAGAACTCGACGCTTTCACCAGGACCGAGACACCGCAACCAGCAGACATCGACGCCGAGTCCGTTTGGGACGCTCTGAAGACGCCTGAAAAGCTCCGAGACGCCCAGGCGGTCTATCGTTGGCATCGGTGGCAACTGTCGATGCCAAGGCCGGCCGTGGGGCCGGAGCGTTGGTGGCAAGTTTTGGCACTTGCACTCGGACTGAAGATCGCGAACCCCAAGTCGACACGCGCCAAGAATCCGAAGGGCGTTTGGGTGTCAGCAATTTGCAAAAGCCGTTTTGTGCAAGCGCGGGCATTCGTACCGCAAGCAATCGAACTGCTGACGCCCGTTTGGGCTGATGCAGACCATCAGGGAGGTCAGTCATGATTTCACGCGATGACAAACGGCGAGAGATGGCGCTATACCACGAGCAATGCCTGATTGGTTCCGTGCTCTTGTTTCCTCCGTCACTGGATGAGATTGCGGATGTCGAGCCGGGGCACTTTGCCAATTACCGGCATGAGGCGATTTTCTCGACCGTGCGTGAGATGTACGAGTCGAGCAAGCACATCGACACGGCGACGCTCTTGGATCGCTTGTCCGCTCGGTCGGACTTCGACGATCTGAACCGCGACAACTACATCGTGACACTTTACGAGGCGGTGCCGAACGGAGCGCATGCCGGGAGTTACGCCAAGATCGTTCGCACGAACTGGCTCAGGCGTGAAACGATTCGCCGCGCTCGTGAGCTCATCACCGAAATCGACTCGGCGGACGATGTCGAGATCGCGTCCGCAATCGAAAGACATCTCGGTCAATTGGCCGATTCAGCGACGCCGACGCAGTACATCGAGATGAAGGACTTGTTGGCCGCGGTTTGGGATGACATTCAGCAGCGGTCGAAATCGAAGTCTGGAGTCGGGCTGAAAACTGGATTCGCGAAAGTCGATCAGCATTTGATCGGACTGCGTCCCGGTGAGTTGATCGTGATTGCCGCTCGGCCCGCTTGTGGGAAAACCGCGTTCGTATGTTCGATGGCGCATCGTGTCGCGTTGCGTGGTTCGCCGGTGATGTTCTTCAGCCTGGAGATGTCCGCAGCGGAACTCGGCGAACGCCTCTTGAGCATCGACAGCGGCGTACATGGGATGCGTCTCAAGTCTGGCAACCTGAACGACGCCGAATACGACAAGCTGTTGCGAGCAGCAAGCACACTGCAAGAGATTCCGCTGAAGATCGACGACAACGCCAGTGTGAAAGTGAACCGCATCGCGAGTGTCTGCCGCCGAACAAAACGTAAACACGGTTTGGGACTGATCATCGTTGACTACCTGCAACTGATCGAACCGGAGAACCGTCGCGATCCACGCGAACAACAAGTCGCACAGTCAACACGCGCACTCAAAAAGCTGGCGAAGGAACTGCAAGTTCCGGTCATCGTTTTGGCCCAACTGAATCGACAAGTCGAAACCCGCAACGACAAACGTCCGAAGCTGTCAGACCTCCGCGAATCGGGAGCGATCGAACAGGACGCCGATGTCGTCGCGTTCCTGCATCGACCTGAAGTCTACGCCCCGGCCGATCGTCCGGGGCAATGTGATCTACTCATCGAAAAGAACCGTCGCGGACCCACGGGTTGCGTCACGCTGGCATGGAAGGCCGAGACAACGCAGTTCGACGACGGGGCCGAACGCTTCGGTCCAAGAGATTTGTAGGCGGCCTAAATGCGAGCGGACGCCCATTGCCGTGGGCGTCCGCTCTTCAATCAGTCTCAACAACATCACAGCAAAGGAACCAATGACATGACGGAACGAACTCTATTTCCCGAAGACGATCCCAACAAGCCGCCGCCGAAGCTGCCACACAACGGCACGTCAACATCAAGACTCGCCGCGCAGTCGATGCGATCGCTCGCCGGTGCTCAACAGCAGCGCGTGCTCGAATGCCTGCAACAAGCGGGCAACGCCGGCCTGACCGACGAAGAAATTCAACGCACTCTCGATCTGAGCGGCAACTCTGAACGCCCTCGCCGATCGAAGCTCGTGGAGTTGGGCTTGGTCCGCAACAGCGGTGTCATGCGTCTGACCAACTCAGGACATGCCGCCGTCGTATGGGCTGTTGTCCCACCTGACGAATGCCTGCCAGTCGCCTCGAAAGCGACTTGGCCGACTGCCGACAAAACAAACCCGAACAAGCCAGCAGAGTTCGTTCTCGACTTTGCCATTTGACTAGGAACGGATTCAATCATGACTTTGACAGCCAAGCCCGCCGAACACGGCACCCCCGACAAACTCTTACTCACACCGCGTGAGGCAGCAGGAACGTTGAGCGTGTCTGAGAAGTCGCTTTGGTCCCTGACTACTCCGCGAGGCCCGATCAAATGCGTCCGGCTCGGTCGCTCGGTGAGGTACAGCATCGAAACGTTGCGCGAGTTCATCGCGCAACAGTCGCAGGCATAACTGATTTCAAGAAAAGGGTTGTTGATAATAAATCAACACTCCGATATTGTGTTGTGATGACCAAACAACAATCACTCTCTGACCAACTCCGCCGATTCATCCGAGAGAACGAAACGAGTCAACGACAACTGGCCTTCAAAGTTGGTGTCGACCCGGCCGTACTCTCGAAATTTCTGAATGGCCAAGGCGGACTGTCGACCGAGACATTCGACAAATTTGGAAAGCTGTTCGGACTGACGCTCAACCAGGCATCGACACCGGAAGATTCGGTCGCAAGCCGCAAAGGGAAATAACTCAATGGCCAGCATCTCGACCGACTCCAATGGCAATCGCACGATTCAATTTGTGGCGAAGGATCGCAAACGCAAGAGCGTCCGACTCGGCAAAATGCCGATGAAGGATGCCAAAGAGTTCAAAACGAAAATCGCGGCGTTGAACACCGCGACAATCACGGGATTCTCGATCGACGGCGAAACGGCTCGTTGGGTTGGTGATCTCGGCGAAGTCTTCCACGAGAAGCTGGCCAGCGTTGGCTTAATCCAACCTCGCGAATTCCACGCCTGCGCGTTGGCTGAGTTCGTGAATCACTACATCGCCTCGCGAACGGATGCGAAAGCCAACACGGCCAAGATCTGGCGGCAGACGATAACCTTGCTGATCGAATTCTTCGGGGCCGACCGATCAATGCAGTCCCTGACGAAAGCGGATGCCAAGGACTGGCGGCTGTTTCTGGTGCAACGCGGGATGGCGGAAGCCAGCATCCGCAAGCACTCCGGATTCGCGAAGCATTTCTTCAAGCAAGCAATCGACCGAGAACTGATCGTCAAGAATCCGTTTGCGGACCTGATTTCGGCATCCATCGGAAACACCGAGCGGCAACGCTTCATCAGCCATGCAGACATCCAAAAAGTGATTGATGCCTGCCCGTGCTACGAATGGCGGTTGATCGTGGCGTTGTCGCGGTTCGGTGGCCTGCGATGCCCCAGCGAGCATCTTGCGCTGCGATGGGAAGACATCCATTGGGACCAACAACGCTTCACCGTTCGCAGCCCGAAGACGGAGCGTGTCGCCGGACACGAGTCACGCATTGTGCCACTGTTCCCCGAACTGTTGCCGTATCTGGAAGACGCTCGCGATTGTGCCGCTCCCGGCCAAGTGCATGTCATCAACCGCTACCGCGACTTGGACGGCAACCTCCGCTCGGTGATGACCAAGATTGTCAAACGCGCCGGCCTGATCCCTTGGCCGCGAATCTTCCACAACCTCCGAGCCAGTCGGCAGACGGAATTGGAAGCCCGCTTCCCAACACACGTCGTCTGCTCGTGGATCGGCAACAGCGAGGCAGTGGCTCGAAAGCACTATCTCCAAGTCCGCGATGAGGACTTTGCCAAAGCGCTGCATAATCCGGTGCAGTTAGGGTCCGCAGACGGGGGTAACGAGTCGTATCGCGTCCAACCCGCTCAACAAGAAACCCCTGAAAACGCCGAGAAACTCGGCAAATCCAGGGGTGTGAACAAATCACCAACGGGAGCGGATGGGAATCGAACCCACCCAGCGACTTTTCAGTCGCCACACTGGGTTTGAAGTCCAGGTCGGTCACCAGATCCGAGTACGCTCCCGAAGGACTCACAGGCTACTTGTTGAGTCCTTGAATCGCTACCGATCAAACTCGACTTCGCCGAGAAACTTGCAGTTTTTCCGGAGATATCGTGTGAATTGCGAAGCGGTGCGGATGTCATCATCACGCTGTTCGATGTCACTTCGCGAGTGGTTGTTCGGTCGGGTGATGATGCAGGGATGTGAACAAACGTGAGAGGTTTCGCGTCCCGTCTCGGTAAGCTGGGCGCTAAGACAAACGGTAAGACGGACTGGCTCATGTGGTCGGTGCCAGCGGCTTGCAGCTTGACCGCCTCGCGTTCGTTCGTTGACGGTGACGACAGCGGTGGGAGCAGATCCACGGCGGCCTTCAGATCAAACAGATTAGCGTGCGTGTAACGGCCAAGCGTGAGTTGAACGGTCGTATGTCGAACCAGCCGTTGCATGGCCTTTGGAGAAGCTCCAGAGCGGCCCAAGCGGCTCAGATAGGTATGACGCAACGCATAGAAGTCAGATTGATGACCATCATCGTTGCGGTAGGCAACACCCGCTCGCTCCAAATCCGCCATCATGATCTTGGAGCCTCGCCGCTTCTTTGCCCAATCACCCGGCCAGAGTTTCGCATCGGGAGCAAAAGTGGCGAGCCACGGTGTGGCGTATCGGCACTGTGGCAAAGTCGAGGTCGATATCCGCAACCTCAAAGTGGTGCTGAACACCGAACGCATCCAGGCCCGAAGCGTCGAGATGTTTCACAAAGAATTGCTGACCTCACTGGTGGCCTACAACTTGGTCACGCAATTCCGCCGCCAAGCCGCCGCGCTGCTTGCCCAACCCCTGCGCCGCATGAGCTTCAAAAGCACTTGGACCAAATTCCACATTTCCCTCTGGTCCTCGTAGGCCCAGGACTCCTCGGGCTGGCGCGCCACCGGGCTCACCAAATTTCTCATCTCTCGCCGCGAGACGAACACCCACGCACGGGCACTCCGAATAGCCGATCGAACCCCAAGCGAAAGATCACCCAGAGTGCAGCGACCGATTCCTTCCAATTGATCTTCGACAGGCCAAAGCGGCGGTCCTCGAAGATGATCGGAGTTTCTGCAAACGTGCAGCCGACTGCTCGGCAGCGATACAGCAACTCTTCTTGAAAGGCGTATCCGCGAGCACGAATGCGCGACCAATCGATCAATGCGAGTTTCGAGACTTGATAGCATCGAAAGCTGCCGCTGTTGTCGCGCGTCTTCAGGCCGAGCAGCAGTCGGGCATACCAGTTGATCCCCTGGCTCATGAAGTGCCGTCGCCAATTCCAGCCGACTACACCACCACCAGTCACGTATCTCGAACCGATTGCCACATCGGCGCGCGTCAAGCATTCGCGAATCGCCGGAAGATGCCGAGGATGATGGCTGAAGTCGGCATCCATGTTGAGCACGTGGTCGTAACCCTTCTCAATCGCAAACCGAAACCCGGCGACGGTTGCCGTTCCGAGTCCCAGCTTGCCCGCTCGATGCAAGACGTGAATGCGTGGGTCTCGCGTCGCTAACTCATCGGCCAACGTCCCGGTCCCATCCGGAGAGTTGTCATCAATCACCAGCACATCAGCATCCGGAGCCACAGCATGGATCTCCGGGATGAGCAGCGGCAGATTTTCGCGTTCGTTGTAGGTACAGAGCGTGATGAGCAATCGTGGTGAAGTCATGAAGCATCGTCGTGATTAACTCTCAAACATGCATCACCGAGCTTGCCTCGGTGATGTTTACGGAAATCGCTTGTTTGAGATTGGTGATAAAAGTTACCGCTCAACGCGGATATGTAGCCATCATCGCAGTGCCTGACGAGCCGGACGCTTATCGACGTTGCGTCAGATTGACCGACCAATTTCGTTGTATCGACTGCCGGATTTATGAATGAGACTTCAACAGTAGAACCGACCGTCCGCTGGCGGTCGGTTGGTTCTTGGCAGATGATGCGTCGTCGCGCGTGATTGCACACTCGCGGCTTTCCTTGTTCGTGTTGGACCTGAGTGTTGCTCATGTGGAAATTCTTGCGTTGCCAGCTTCGATCGTTTGCTAGGGATCGTGGGTGCGGAGTCGTGCTCGTCGTTTGCCTAGTGTCATGCAATTGGGGAGACGGAGTTTTTGCGGCAGAGCGGGTTTCGTTTCGGCAGGATGTGATGGCGGTGTTGTCGAAGGCGGGCTGCAATCTGGGAACCTGTCACGGGAACCAGAATGGCAAAGGTGGTTTTCGGCTGTCGTTGCGCGGTGAGAATCCGGAGGCCGACTTCGCAACGCTGACTCACGATCAAAGCGGGCGGCGTGCGAATGCGGTGGATGCGGACCAAAGCTTGATGTTGCTCAAAGCGACCATGCAGGTGCCGCACGAAGGAGGCAAACGCTTCGATGATGAGTCGCCGGAGTATCGGGTTCTGCGGCGTTGGATCGTGGCGGGATTACCTCGGTCACCGGACGATGAAGTTTCGGTGACACGGCTAGTGGTGAGTCCCAGCGAGCAGGTGCTGATCGAACCTTCGGACTCTATCTCGCTGCGATTCTTAGCAGTCATGGCAGATGACTCGACACGCGATGTGACTCGGCTGGCGTGCTTCGATGCGTCGCAGCCGATCGTGTCGATCTCCGTTGATGGGCTGGTGAAGCGAGAACGCTTTGGCGAAGTGACCATCGCGGTGCGATACCTCAATCAGCAAGTTCCCGTGCGGTTGGCGTTCATTCCGATGCGGCAGGATTTCACTTGGAAAGCGGCGAAGTCAGCAAACTTCATTGATGAGAAAGTCTTCGCCAAGTTGCAGTCATTGCGAATGAATCCGTCTGAGGCTTGCGACGACACGACCTTCATGCGACGTGCGTCGCTCGACCTGATCGGCGTATTGCCGACCGCCGATGAAGCGAGAGCGTTTACGAAAGAAACTCGGCCCGACAAACGCGAGCGACTAATTGAAGCGTTGCTCGACCGACCGGAATTCGCGGACTTCTGGGCGATGAAATGGGCTGATCTGTTTCGAGTGGAAGAGAAGACGCTCGACCGCAAAGGGGTCGCGACGTTTCATGCGTGGATTCGCGACAGCGTGGCAACGAACAAACCGCTCGACGAATTTGTTCGCGAACTGGTCTCCGCTCGCGGCAGCACTTACGAGCAACCGCCGAGCAACTTCTATCGAGCGATGCGCGACCCGATCACTCGGGCGGAGACCGTCGCTCAATTGTTTCTCGGCATTCGTCTGCAATGCGCGAAGTGCCACAATCATCCGTTCGATCGGTGGACTCAGACCGATTACTACGGTTGGACGAATTGGTTCTCCCGCGTGAAATATGAAGTGCTCGAAAACCGCCGACGCGACACGAACGATCAACACGAATTCGATGGCGAGCAATTGGTGCTGTTGGCCGACTCCGGAGACGTCGATCACCCCGCGACCGGCAAGCCGGTCCCGCCGAGATTTTTGACTGACACTTCGGCACTGAATGAACCGGAATACGAGAAGGACCGTAGCCGAAGTCGTGAGACTTCGGGGCGAGCGGAGAAAGTCGCGAACCGAACTCTGACGAGTTCGGCTACGGTAACTTCGGTTACGGATCGGTTGCTGCAATTGTCGGAATGGCTGACGAGTCCGAACAACCGACGATTCGCGGAAGCTCAAGTGAATCGCGTTTGGTTTCATTTGATGGGACGCGGCATCGTTGACCCGATTGATGATTTCCGAGCGACGAATCCGCCGTCGAATCCAGCATTGCTGCAAGCGTTGACCGATGACTTCATCTCGCATCAGTTTGATGTGAAGCATCTGATTCGGACGATCGTGTCGTCGCGAACTTATCAGGTTTCTGCCATGCCGAACGAAACGAATCGCGATGACGAGAGCAACTTCTCTCACGCGGCGGTGCGACGTCTTTCCGCCGAACAACTCGCGGATTCACTCTCGTTGGTGCTGGATGTGCGGCTCTCGTTCGGTGGCTATCCAGAAGGGACACGAGCGTCGCAGTTGGCCGGTGCCCGCGTCATCCGTCGGCGAGATGGCGGGCCATCGAGCGGCGATTCGTTTCTGACGACGTTCGGCAAACCTCCCCGTCTACAAGCCTGCGAATGTGAGCGATCGGAAGACTCGACGCTCGCTCAAACGTTTCAACTCGTCAGCGGCCCGATCCTCAATGACTTGCTGGCAACTTCCGACAATCGCATAAAGCGCTGGGCCGCGCCCGATGCTTCGGCTTCAATGGAAGCAATGTTCGAAGAGGTGTTCTGGACAATCCTCAGCAGACCTCCGTCGCCAACAGAACTGTCCGCCGTTCGGAAGCACTTTGCATCGTCGAATGACCGACGAGCAAACTTGGAAGACATCGTTTGGGGTTTATTGAATTCGGACGAATTTCTTCTCAGGCACTGAGAACAAGTTAAGGGTAAACGATATGCACTTTTCGCGACGCTCTGCTTTACGCGCCGGATCGTTGGGGATGCTCGGACTCTCTTTGCCGAAACTTTTCGCTGCGGAACAATCTGCGAAGAAGCTGCCGATGCGAGCGAAGTCGGTCATCTTTCTGTATCAGTTCGGCGGGCCGAGTCATGTTGATACGTTTGATATGAAGCCCGATGCGCCAGATGGGATTCGGAGCAAGTTCGCGCAGATCGACACGTCGGTTCCAGGGCTGCGAATTTGCGAGCATCTGCCCGAGATGGCGAAGGTGATGGATAAGGTCACGCTCGTACGGACGGTGCATCACAACATGAAAAATCACAACTCGGCGGCCTATCACGCGCTGACGGGATTCGCTCCACCGGTGGATGACATTCGATTGAAGGACTCGATTGAACTGGCTCCCGCGTATGGATCGGTCGTTGATCACGTTGCTTCGGGATCAAGCTCATTGCCGACGTTCGTGGCTTTACCAACGGTCATGCGTGACGGCTCGGTCACGCCGGGACAGCACGCGAGCTTCTTGGGAAAGCGACATGACCCACTGTTGATCAACTCAGACCCGAATGCCTCCGATTTCAAACTTCCGGAATTGAGCCTGCCGGCCAATCTCTCGACCGATCGACTCCACAACCGGCGAGCGATGCAGCGTTTGGTCAATGAGCAGTCGCAGTTGTTGGAATTCTCGGCCACGGCACGAGGGCTGGACGAGTACTACGACCGCGCTCTGACAATGTTGGGATCAACTCAGGTTCGTGATGCGTTCGACTTGTCACGTGAGCCAACGAAGCTCCGCGATCAATACGGTCGGACAACTTACGGACAAAGTTGTTTGCTCGCGCGACGGCTGGTCGAAGCGGGAGTGCGTTTCATTAACGTTTACTTCGACGAGAGCATCGGCGGCCAAAACACGAAGTCCGGTGGCTGGGACACACACGGCTTCAACGACACTCGGATGTATCCAATCCTGAAAGGTCGGCATCTCCCGCTGACCGATCAGACGCTGCCGGTGCTGATCCGCGATTTGCAAGAACGAGGCTTGCTCGACAGCACTCTGATTGTCTGGATGGGCGAGTTCGGTCGAACCCCAAAGATCAACGCGAACATTAGCCGCGATCACTGGCCGAGTTGCTACACCGTGTTGCTCGCCGGTGGCGGAGTCCAACGTGGCTACATTCACGGTGTGAGTGACAAGAACGGAGCGTATCCCGATCGTGATCCCGTCCCGTTGGGCGATCTCGCCGCGACGATGTTCGCCGCAATGGGAATCGATCCGCAAACGGAGCTACGAGACAAACTGAATCGCCCTTTGCCTGTGGCGACGGGAAAAATTGTTTCGCGAGTCTTTTCGTAGGAATGATGGGACGAATGAGATTGATGCCATTTGCGCGAACTAATAACTGGTTGCCATCAACCCCATTCATCCCACCAATCTCATGTCTCTCATCAACTATCGTGCCACACTCCCAGAGGATACCCGCATGTCCCGAGTTCACTTGAGGTTCCCACGTCAGAACAACTTCACCTTCTTGACTGTGATCACGACAGTATTGATCGCGTCAGGTTGGTCCACGCCTTCTGTTGCGGATGACTCCGTCACAGCTCGAGTCGTGACGTACCACGGCTACACGAAGGCCATCGAATTGAAACATGGCAACGCACGAGCGGTCTTGTGCCCGCAAGCGGGCGGGCGAGTTTTGGAATTCTCGGTCGATGGGCAGAATGCAATGTTCCTCGATGACGAGGAAAAGAACTGGCAGCCGGGCAAGCCGGGGCCAGCATCGGCAGGGCGGTTTGATTACGGGCCGGAGTTGACCGTGATTGCTCATCCAAAAACTTGGTCCGGCGAATGGACAGGGGAAATCACGAACGAGCATTCCGCCAAGCTCACCAGTCCTCGCGAAGAGTCCGCGGGCATTCAACTCGTGCGTGAGTTCTGGTTCATTGCGCATGGAAAATCGGTCGGCCTCTCGTGTCGGCAGACGATCATCAACGTCTCAAAAGAAGTTCGCGAAGTCTGTCATTGGGGCCGATCGTTCTCGCCGGGTGGTGGGATTTGTTTGATTCCGCTGGGCGATCGACCGAGCAAGTTTCCAAGCAAGTACGCGATGTATGAAGAAGGTGCGATCATCAACGTTCGTAACAAAGATGATCTGATCCGTGAGCGAGACGGCTTCCTCGAAATCCTCGCACCGCCGCGCAAGCCGAAACTCGGTTTTGATTCGCAAGCCGGCTGGCTTGGTTATGTAATGCCGAACAACACGCTCTTTGTGAAACGGTTCGCGACATTCCCCGACCGCGTCTACAACGAGGCTGCGGGGCTGACGTTGTCGGTCTGGTATCCGACGGGACCACGCATCGAATTGGAACCAATCGGACCTCGCGAACGTTTGCAACCGGGAGAATCGGCGTCCTTCACCGAAGACTGGTGGCTGTTGTCACATCCCTTTCCAAAAGCAGGTCAGTCGATTGATCTGCAACGTTTGCGCGACCAAGTAACGAAGGAGACCGCTGTTACTCACAAAATTGTGAACTGATTGATGAGAGATGTCGGTCGATGGTTTATGCTGCCTGAATCAAACATCGCCAAACGGAGGCTCAAAGTGCTTAACCTCGTCCAAACTCGAAATGGTCTGACGCCATCGTCCGCTGACTTATCGCGCCGGCACTTGTTGCAGGTCGGTGGCTTGGGATTGATGGGGCTTTCTCTACCGAAGCTGCTTGCCGCGGAGCAGGCGGCGACTTCGGGAGATCCGCGCCAAGCACTGGCTGCCAAACGAAGCCTCACCGCGCGTGCCGATCATTGCATTGTGTTGTTTCTGGATGGCGGGCCGAGTCATCTCGACATGTGGGACATGAAGCCCGATGCGGCGGACGGCATTCGCGGCGAATTTCAGCCGATTGCAACGTCGCTGCCGGGATATCAAGTCAGCGATCAGATGCCGAAACTGTCGCGGCACATGCACCAAGCGACCGTCGTGCGGTCAATGCACCACGGAGTGAATAATGCTCACGCCGCTGCCGTCTATGCTGCGATGACTGGTCATGACCGAGGCGAGATCGGTGGCGGAACTCGACCGACCGATTACCCGTCGCCGGGATGCGTATTGTCGATGGTCCGTCCGCCAGAGCGGGCGATCGTGCCTCAAGTGCATTTGCCGTATATCACTGCCGAAGGTGCTGGTGGTCCGCCACAACCAGGCTTCTTTGCGGGCATATTGGGGCGAGCAAAAGATCCGCTGTTCGTGCTCCGCGATCCGAACTCGCCAGATTTTGCCATTCCAGAATTGACGTTATTGGCCGATGTCTCGACCGAACGACTCGCGATGCGACGCGCGTTGTTTCAAGAAGTCGATCGACAACTGGCTCAACAATCGGGACCAAACATCGCGGACGGCATGACCGGCTTTCAACAGCGAGCGCTGCAACTGCTCACGTCCGAGAACACACAGCGCGCGTTTCGTTTGTCGGATGAACCAGACTCGGTACGCGACTCTTACGGACGAAACATTTACGGACAGAGCACGCTGTTGGCTCGCCGCTTAATCGAAGCGGGAACGCGCATGGTGACGTTGTCATGGGCTCCCGATGCAAACGCGACGTGGGATACTCACGGCAGCAACTTCAAGAAGCTCAAAGGGACGCTGCTGCCGCAACTCGATGCTGCTTGCTCGAGCTTGTTGGCAGATCTGGAAACTCGCGGCCTGCTGGAACGCACGATCGTCGCGGTGTTTGGCGACTTCGGGCGAACCCCAAAGATCAACGCAGCGGACGCAGGTCGTGATCACTGGAATTACTGTTACAGCTTAATGCTGCTCGGCGGCGGATTCGCGAAGGGAAAGATCTACGGCAGCAGCGACAAGATCGGCGCGTTCCCCGCGTCCGATCCGCTGATTCCCGGTGACATCATCTCCACGATCTACCATTGCCTTGGCCTGCGCCACGACATGGAAATCCACGACCTCTCGAACCGCCCCTATCGCTTAGTCCCAACCGGTGACGTCGTCGAAGCACTCTTGGCATAAGCACGATTCCGTTGCAGTGGCGAGTTTATGAATCGGTGCCGTGTCGTTGGACGGTGCGTGTTGCTTTCGGCGATGGGGCTCTGCCGGGGCAGACCTCAATGCCACTGGGCGAGGGCAATCACATTCTCCATTGAAAGCGCTCACAGGGAATCCGGGGTTTTAAGAGAGCTTTGGAAATCGACAACCGCCTGGTGCCGAGTTGGAACAAGTTCGATTCAACGGTGCAGGCTACGGAATTTGGTATCGAATTGTGCCGCGTGGCCACCGTGCCTTTTTGAGTTGGCGAGATCGCTCCGTAACAAACTTGCATTGTTGAGTGCCCGCGGTTCACATCTCTCGCAATTGCTCTTGCGATTGAGGTTCGCCCGTGCATTTCTGAAAGACTTCCCCTCCTGTTGTTTTCACAACGAGAGGAATGGATGTAGGCCGAATTTCTCACGATTGCCTCTTCGCTGCTCTGCCCCCGCTGGCTGATCGGCCCTTTTTCGCTCTTGGCCGAAGGCATGTTGCTGGCTTGCGCTCTTTCCACGGAAGGGTGCCGGTTGGCGGCTCGCGTACTGCTGCGGTTTTTGGAATGTATCGCTGCTTGGAACCGCTTGTTTTTGCGCGACCACTTTGTCGTGCGGACTCGACGGCGTGACCAACGTGGTGCGGCCCTCAGAATGTTTGTCTCAGACCTGATCATCGGATGGCCCTGGTGATCCATCCGCCAAACCACTCTGGAAACAGTCACAAGCCACACGATGAATTAGCCTCAAGAATCAACCGGCACTCTGAATTCGGCACCGATACCGGCGTTGGAGCTGATGGCTTCACGCCAGTTCAACTCGTGGTTGGCGGAGCAGCAAGTCAGCCTGGCTTTCACGACGTATCAGTCGGGGAAGCTGTTTTTGATCGGGTTGCAGCCGGACGGACGGCTCTCGACTTTCGAGCGGACGTTTAATCGTTGCCTCGGACTGTGGGGTGACGGGCAGACGTTGTGGATGACGTCGCTGTATCAGCTTTGGCGGTTCGAGAACGCGCTGGAGCCGGGACAAGCCGCCAACGGCTTCGATCGGGGCTACGTGCCGCAGGTCGGGTATGTCACGGGTGATCTCGACATTCACGACGTGGCGGTCGATGCCGACGGCAAACCGGTGTTCGTCAACACGTTGTTCGGCTGCTTGGCGACGACCAGTGACCGGCACAGTTTCATTCCGCTGTGGCAGCCGCCGTGGTTGACGAAGTTGGCAGCGGAGGATCGCTGTCATCTCAACGGGCTGGCGATGGACGCTTCTCGGTAGGCGTATGTGACCAGTGTCAGTCAAAGCGATGTGGCGGACGGTTGGCGTGAGCGGCGGCAGGACGGTGGCTGCGTGGTTGATGTGCGAACGAACGAGATCATCGTCACCGACCTGTCGATGCCGCATTCGCCGCGGGTCTATCGCGATCAGTTGTGGCTGCTCGATTCCGGCACGGGACACTTCGGACGAGTGGACCGGAACACCGGCAAGTTCGAGCCGTTGACGTTTTGCCCCGGCTACATGCGCGGGCTGAGTTTCATTGGCGACTACGCGGTGATTGGCCTGTCGCAATGCCGAGAGAACCGCACGTTTCAGGGCTTGGCGCTTGATGACAACTTGAAGAAGCACGACGCGGAGGCTCATTGCGGGTTGTGTGTGATCGACCTGCGGACGGGCGACTTGGTGCATTGGCTCTGGCTGCAAGGAGTCGTCCGCGAGCTGTACGACGTGGTCGTGCTCCCCGGTGTGCGACGTCCCTCGGCTCTGGGATTCAAGACCGACGAAATCCTCAGAACGATCACGATTGGCACGTAACCCGAAACGCGAACGAAGTTCGCGCCAAGTAACCCGAAACGTCAGCGAGGGCGAACGCTCCACAGGAATCTGAAATCTGAAATCTGAAAGCGGCATCACTCAACGAATCCGCAACCTCAAGAAAGTATTGAATCATGAAACTCATCAACTGGCTGAAGACATTTCGCAATCGAGCCGGTCGTCGTGCTCATCAGAGTCGCGCGGGATTTGGTCAGCGGTCGTTGTCCGCCGGGCGGCATTTTGGGATCACGACGGCGACGGTGAGTCCGACGGTCGAAGGACTCGAAGACCGGGCGCTGTTGACGTTTGGCGCGGTGTTCGAGCTGTCGAGCCTGGCGGGGGCGAATGGCTTTCAGATCAACGGCGAAGCGGCCGGCGATCGCTCTGGCAGGTCGGTCAGCGATGCGGGGGACATCAATGGCGACGGGATCGACGACCTGATCGTCGGCGCTGACCTTGCCAACCCGAACGGCACCGAATCCGGGGCGAGTTATGTGGTCTTCGGGAGCCGCACGCCCTTTGCGACGACTCTGGAACTGTCGAGCCTGACGGGGGCGAATGGCTTTCAGATCAGCGGCGTAGTGGACTACGACCGGTCTGGTAGCTCGGTGAGCGGGGCGGGGGACATCAATGGCGACGGGATCGACGACCTGATCGTCGGCGCTTACCTTGCCGACCCGAACGGCTCCAAATCTGGGGCGAGCTATGTGGTCTTCGGGAGCCGCACGGCCTTTGCAGCGAATCTGGATCTATCGAGCCTGACGGGGGCGAATGGCTTTCAGATCAATGGCGAAGCGGCCAACGACGCCTCCGGCCACTCGGTGAGCGCGGCGGGGGACATCAATGGCGACGGGATTGACGACCTGATCATCGGCGCTAACCGTGCCCACCCGAACGAATCCGGGGCGAGCTATGTGGTCTTCGGACGCCGCACGGCCTTTGCCGCGACTCTCGAACTGTCGAGCCTGACGGGGCGAATGGCTTTCAGATCAGCGGCGAAGCGGCCAACGACTCCTCCGGCAGATCGGTGAGCGGGGCGGGGGACATCAATGGCGACGGGATCGACGACTTGATCGTCGGCGCTCCCGGTAAATCCGTGGCCCCCTTCGGTTTCAACGGGGTGAGCTATGTGGTCTTCGGGAGCCGCACAGCCTTTCCGGCGAATCTGAATCTGTCGAGCCTGACGGGGGCGAATGGCTTTCGGATCAGCGGCCTATCTGTCGACCGAGACAACTTCGGCCACTCGGTGAGCGGGGCGGGGGACTTCAATGGCGACGGCATCGACGACCTTATCATCGGCGCTTTGAATGCCTTCACAAACGGCAACTACTCCGGGGCGAGCTATGTGGTCTTCGGGAGCCGCACCCCCTTTGCGGCGAATCTGTCGAGCCTGACGGGGGCCAATGGCTTTAAGATCAGCGGCGAAGCGGCCGACGACTACTCCGGCGTCTCGGTGAGCGGGGCGGGGGACATCAATGGCGACGGGTTCGACGACCTGATCGTCGGCGCTACCCAGAACGGCCCGAACGGCTTAGCCTTCGGGGCGAGCTATGTGATCTTCGGACGTCGCATGGGCTTTGGGGAGAATCTGAATCTGTCGAACCTCACTGGATTGACTGGCTTTCAAATCAGCGGCAAAGCGGCCGGCGACCAACTCGGTATCTCGGTGAGCGCGGCGGGGGACATCAATAGCGATGGAATCGACGACCTGATCGTCGGCGCTTTCTTAGCCGACCCGAACGGCTTTAATTCCGGGGCAAGCTATGTGGTCTTCGGGCATCGTGTTCCGATGGCTCCGGCGGTCGCGGCGAACAGTCCGTCGGTGAGTTTCGTGGAAGACGCGACGGCGACGAATACTGGAACCTTCGACGGCTTCGGTGCTGAGGTGACGATCAGCCTATTTTCGGGGCCGGGCTCGGTGACACAAACCGGCACGACCAGCGGCACCTGGAGTTGGTCGGGAACCGCGCCAAGTAGCTCCAGTCCAACGAGTGTCACGATCGTCGCGCTCAGCGCCAACGGCGCTGGGTCAGCGCTATTCAGCGTCATCGGCACCATCCCTGTGTCCACGACGATCGACCTGGCGGCGTTGTCGGCCGCGCAGGGGACCACAATCTTCGGCGCGGACGAGTTGGACGAAAGCGGCCGTTCGGTGAGCAGCGCGGGGGACGTGAATGGCGACGGCTTCGACGACCTGCTGATCGGTGCCTACCTTGCCTCCGCGTCGGGGAACGGCAAACCGGCTGCGGGTGACAGTTATGTGATCTTCGGAGGGGCGTCGCTGCCGGCAACGATCGATCTGGCCACGCTCGGTGCTGCCGGGATCACGATCTTCGGCGCTGAGGCGTATGACCGCAGCGGCATCTCGGTGAGCAGCGCGGGGGACGTGAACGGCGACGGCTTCGACGACCTGCTGATCGGAGCCTACCGTGGCGACGCGTCGGGGAACGGCAAATTGGCTGCGGGTGACAGTTATGTGATCTTCGGGGGGGCGTCGCTGCCGACGGCGATCAACCTCGCCACGCTCGGTGCGGCCGGAGTGACGATCTTCGGCGCGGACGCGGATGACATCAGCGGCAGTTCGGTGAGCAGCGCGGGGGACGTGAATGGCGACGGCTTCGACGACCTGCTGATCGGTGCCCGCGATGCCGACGCGTCGGCGAACGGCAAATTGTCTGCGGGTGAGAGTTATGTGATCTTCGGGGGGGCATCGCTGCCGCAGACGATCAACCTAGCCACGCTCGGTGCGGCCGGAGTGACGATCTTCGGTGCGGACGCGAGTGACCGCAGCGGCATTTCGGTGAGCAGCGCGGGGGACGTGAACGGCGACGGCTTCGACGACCTGCTGATCGGAGCCTACCGTGGCGACGCGTCGGGGAACGGCAAATTGGCTGCGATGTGATCTTCGGGGGTGCGTCGCTGCCGCAGACGATCGACCTGGCGACGCTCGGCCAAGTAGGCCAACCGGCCGGAGTGACGATCTTCGGCGCGGGCGCGGGCGACCTCAGCGGCCGTTCGGTGAGCAGCGCGGGAGACGTGAACGGCGACGGCTTCGACGACCTGCTGATCGGTGCCCCCCATGCCAACGCGGCGGGAAACAGCAACACGGAGGCGGGTAAGAGTTATTTGATCTTCGGGGGGGCGTCGCTGCCGACGACGATCAACTTGGCCAGTCTCGGTTCGGCCGGAGTGACGATCTCCCGCGTGGAAGGGGATGACCTTAGCGGAATTTCGGTGAGCAGCGCGGGGGACGTGAACGGCGACGGCTTCGACGACCTGCTGATCGGTGCCGACCGTGCCGCCGCGTCAGGAAACGGCAAAAGGTCGGCGGGTGAGAGTTATTTGATCTTCGGGGGGGCGTCGCTGGCGGAGACGATCAACCTGGCAAGACTTGGTGCGACCGGGATCACGATCTTCGGCGCGGACACGTATGACCTCAGCGGCGGTTCGGTGAGCAGCGTGGGGGACGTGAACGGCGATGGCTTCGACGACCTGCTGATCGGTGCCCATCATGCCAACGCGTCGGGGAACGGCAAAGCGTATGCTGGTGACAGTTATGTGCTCTTCGGCGGCGACTTCACGGCAGCGGTGACTCATCCGGGGACGGCGGCCAGTGAGACGCTGACCGGCAACGCCTCTGCCAACGTGATCATCGGTGGTCGCGGGAACGACACATTGATCGGTAACGGCGGAGCCGACGTGTCGCGCGGCGGCGAAGGGAACGACACCTTTCAAATCTCAGATCTCACGTTCCAGAAGATCGTCGGCGGCAACGGTTCCGACACGCTCCGTCTGGACGGCAGTGGTCTGTCGTTGAACCTGATGACTCTGGCCGACAACCTCTTGCTGGGGATCGAACAAATCGACATCACCGGCAGCGGCAACAACACGCTGACGCTCAATCGGGCCGAGGTGCTCAACCTGTCTGACGAATCCAACACGCTGCTGGTCCGCCGCAATGCGGGCGACACGGTCAACAGAGGCAGTGGCTGGACTCAAGGAGCCAACGAAACCATCGGCCCCGACACGTTTGAAGTCTTCACTCAGGGCCGGGCGACGCTGAAGGTGCAATCGTCGATCACGCTCGATAACACGTTTGATCCGGTCCTCAACGACGCGACGTTCTCGCTTGCCGAGAACTCCGCGAACAACACGGCCGTCGGAACCGTGACCGCGACCGATGCGGACGTGATCAAGACGCTCAGCTATTCGATCACCGGCGGCAACACGCTCGGCAACTTCGCAATCAACTCGACGACCGGAGCGATCACCGTAGCCAACAACACGAATCTCGACCGCGAGCAAGCCGCGTCGGTCGTGTTGACGGTGCAGGTCAGCGACGGCGGACCGGGGACGGATCGCACCGACACGGCGCAAGTCACGATCAACATCACCGCGGTCAACGACAACTCGCCGGTCTTCACGTCGAGCGGCACTCGCAACGTCAACGAAAACTTGACCGCCGTTGGCACCGTCACGGCCACCGACGCCGACCTCCCCGCGCAGACCGTGACCTACACGATCACCGGTGGAGCCGACGCCGCAAAGTTCAACCTCACGACCGCCGGCGTGCTGACGTTCAAGGCCGCTCCGAACTTCGAGTCTCCGACCGACGTCGGCGCGAACAACGGCTACGAACTGATCGTCACCGCCAACGACGGCAACGGCCGCACGACCACGCAAGCGATCACCGTCAACGTCACCGATCTCAACGAGTTCGATCCGGTTCTGAACAACGCGACGTTCTCGATTGCCGAGAACTCGGCCAACAGCACCGCCGTCGGAACCGTGACCGCAACCGATGCGGACGTGATCAAGACGCTCAGCTATTCGATCACCGGCGGCAACACGCTCGGCAACTTCGCGATCAACACGACGACCGGAGCGATCACCGTCGCCAACAACACGAATCTCGACCGCGAGCAAGCCGCGTCGGTCGTGTTGACGGTGCAGGCCAGCGACGGCGGGCCGGGAACGGATCGCACCGACACAGCACAAGTCACGATCAACATCACCGCGGTCAACGACAACTCGCCGGTGTTCACGTCGAGCGGCACTCGCAGCGTCAACGAAAACTTGACCGCCGCTGGCACCGTCACGGCCACCGATGCCGACCTCCCCGCACAGACCGTGACCTACACCATCACCGGCGGAGCCGACGCCGCGAAGTTCAACCTCACGACCGCCGGCGTGCTGACGTTCAAGGCCGCTCCGAACTTCGAGTCTCCGACCGACATCGGCACGAACAACGGCTACGAACTGATCGTCACCGCCAACGACGGCAGCGGCCGCACGACCACGCAAGCGATCACCGTCAACGTCACCGATTTCAACGAGTTCACTCCGGTCCTCAACGACGCGACGTTCTCGCTTGCCGAGAACTCCGCGAACAACACGGCCGTCGGAACCGTGACCGCAACCGATGCGGACGTGATCAAGACGCTCAGCTATTCAATCACCGGCGGCAATTCGCTCAACATCTTCGTGATCAACTCGGCGACTGGAGCGATCACCGTCGCAAACAACACGAACCTCGACCGCGAGCAAGTCGCCTCGATCGTGCTCACCGTGCAAGTCAGTGACGGCGGGCCGGGAGTTGCGCGCACCGACACGGCGCAAGTCACGATCGCCATCATCGCGCTCAACGACAACTCGCCGATCTTCACGTCGGACAACACGATCAATGTCCCTGAGACAACCACGTTCGTGACGACCGTTGTCGCGACCGACGCCGACCTGCTCGCTCAAACCGTGACATACTCGATCACCGCCGGAGCCGACGCCACGAAGTTCACGATCAACACGACGACCGGCGAATTGTCGTTCCTCGTTGCCCCCACGCTGGCCGTCCCGACCGACGCGAACACCGACAACATTTACGAAGTCACCATCACCGCCGGCGACGGCAACGGCGGCTCCATCACTCAGGCGATTCAAGCCACCGTCATCGCCATCCCGGTCTACGACCGAATTCTCGTGCAATTCAACAGCGCAACGAGCGTCACGATTGAGCGGACGGAAGGGGACCAGACAACGTTGCAGACGCTCGTCGGCACGACGCCGATCGTGCTCGGCGACATCGCGGCTCGCTACGAATTCGTGCTGCCTGCAGCGAACGACACCGTCGTGTTCTCGGACGGAACTGCGAACGACGGGCGCATGCTGTTCACGGGAACGAATCTGCGAACGGTCACGTTCAACACGTCGCAATCGCCGGCACTGTTTGTTTTCGGCGGCGACGGCAACGACTCGATCAAGATTGCCAGCTTGGATGCCGCGTCTCTCGCCGCCATCCAACTCCGGGGCGGCAACGGCAACGACACGCTCGACACCTCGTTGCTGACGATTGGGACCAACTTGATTGGCGACGCGGGCAACGATGTACTCAAGGGAGGGACCGGTAACGATACGCTGATCGGCGGAGCCGGGAACGACTCGCTCACCGGCGGTGCCGGTTCAGACCTTGTCGAGGAAGTGCTGGCGGGGCTCGTCACGCTCAGCGGCTCGGCTCTCAAAGCGACAACCGGCAACGACACGTTGTCGGGGATCGAACGAGTCTCGCTGATCGGCGGCGTCGGTGCGGACAAGTTTGACGCGACTGCGGCTCCCGCCACGATGAGCGTCACGCTGGTCGGCAACGGCGGCAACGACACGTTGATCGGCGGTGCGGCGCTGTTGATTGTACGTAAGTTTTCCAGCAATTCATGATCGCGGCACGCGGTTTGCGCCAGAGATATTTTCAGATGTTCATCTGCCAATATTTCTGGGAGCGACAGGATGTCCGACGCTGTGGATCACGGATCGATTTCTG
>JAPLNX010000372.1 GCA_026400935.1 Planctomycetia bacterium
CCCTGTGAGATCCTTGTCACGGATCTCCGGCTTGATTGACGTTCGGCGTGCCATGCGGGAATGTTGCGCACGGCCGAGCGAAAGCGCAATACTGTACTCTTATATTTATTATGCGCAAATCCCGTGCCGAACAGTATTGCCGACGTTGAGTCTCACAAGTTACGACACGTATCCCAATTTCATGGGTTTGCCGCCACCGAAACTCGACGGCTATTTGTACCCAGATTTCTTAAACATACGCCCTTATCACCGCCGCGATTTGAATGTGCTTCCCGCGCTATCGCCTGATGGAAAGCCACGCATCGGCGTCTATGGCGGCGTCTTCCGTCCCGGCTTGTTCGAGAGCTATCTCGAACCGATCTACATCGACGGCATCAAAGAATATCCCAACGAGATTCAAGGAGCGCAGTGGCCCTATGACACATTCTTTCCCGGCACCGACCATTCGTTTCAACAATTGCTTAACCACTACAAGTGCGCGAGCCTGCCAATCTACGACACATCCAAAAACCAGATGACGACGATCTTCTTCGGCGGGATCAGCAACTATCGCTATGACGCGGCCAACAATCAGTTGATCAAAGATCCGCTCAAACTCGCTCCCAACGGTCGGCCCATTGTGGATGGCGTTCCATTCGCTCAAGAGATCACGAGCCTCGTCGTGCGCAAAGACGGAATTTCGGTCGGTTATGTCCTTCCGATTGCGATGCCCGGATTCTTGGGGACCGAGGCGGAGTTGCTCATCGACTCCAGCATCCCGCAATCACAGAACGGCGTGATTCAGTTGGACAAAATCACCGAACCCAAAACGATTGGCTATATCTACGGCGGCATCAAAGCCTTTGGCCCCTACACCGGCCAGTTTGAATTGGATGCTCGCAAAGCGGATGGCGACAAAACGGTCGCCTCCTCACAGGCTTACAACCAGTTCATTCCCGTCGTGATCACTCCCGGCAATTGGGCTGTGAAGCCGATGCCCGCGAAACCAGATGAGAAACCGTGAGTTGTGGACCGTAGCCCGTTTTTTCGAACCAAGCCTGTTCTTGTCGGATTAAAAAACCGGACTATGGCCAACGGAGTGCTGGTCTTAGTACGTCAGTTGCGATCCGAAGTAGAAATTGATTCCTTGTTGGTAAACTCCTCGGCCAGTGCGAAGGTCGAGATGTTCGCGGTAGTACTTGTTGGTCAAGTTCTCGACACCGCAGTTGAATGCGAGCCGCTTGGTAGGTTTCCAGAACGTCCTGATGTCGTAAGTCGTGAAGCCCGCCGTCGGCAATTCACCCAGCGAACTGGCGACACGGTTCTGACGGTCAACGATTCGCGCCGAGAACTCCGCACCCCATTTCGATTGAGGATTCGGCTCATGTACGCGGAGCCCCAGACGTGCTTGCATTGGATAAATACCAGGCAACGGTTCCTTCTTTGACCCCGGCAGGAGGCCACGAGGGGCATTCGGATCATGAAAGACCTGTGCGATTGCGGGATTGTAGAAATCCTGGCCTCCTTCATTTCGAGTGTGATCGCGACCTTCCACAAAGCTGATGGTCCCGAATGAAGTGAGCCAGTCGCTGACGTCCTGCTCCACGTAGCTCTCAAAGCCGGACAGCGTTGCCAGTGGGGTGTTCACGAAGGTCAACGCTCTCGTATTGTCTTCGGGTAGAGCGCCAAACAGTACGACTTCATAAGTCGTGAAATCTTTGACCCACGCATAGAAACCGGTTGTTCCAGCGCGGAAGTTTCCGGTATCGACTCGCAAGCTGACATCGAGTTGCGTGTGTCGCGAGGCTTTCAAGTTCGGATTGCCAAGGACGGAATTGAACCCATTTTGAATGACCGAAAGGAACTCGCCGGTTGAATATAGCTCGGTGAGTGTCGGCGGTCGCATCCCGGTTCCTGCTGCCAAGCCAGCGGTCCAATAATCGTCAACCTTGTAGTCGGCCGTTCCGAACAACGACTACAGATTGTAGTTCTTGTTGAAGCTATCGGTCCGCAACTGCGACAACAAAAATTGCTCCGTGAGGGGGACCTGATTCGGCAAAGTTGAACTGAGTCCGTTCGGCATTTGATCAATGTCAGTGCTCACCCAATCGACACGTCCGCCAGTCTTCAATAGTAAGCGGTCATCGACCGGTGTCATCAATTCTGCAAACAGGCCGGGGTTCGACCAGTGCGAACGCGGGATCGGTGAGTTTGCATTGATGAAATTGTAAATGCCTGGAGCGATCCCCAACGCGGCCGCGAGCCCAGCATCAACATCAACTGTGAAATCGTTCGACTCATTGAGCCCTTGTTTCAGATAACGAAAGTCAGTGCCCGCAACCAGATGCATTGCATCCTGATCACCCCAGGTCATGGAGGTTGTGTAACCAGTTGACATGGAATCGACATCGGTTTGTAAGTTGTTCGTGACCAGCGGAATTGACGGGATCTGTTTGATTTTTGACGGCCGTCCGGCATCACCTTGAAACCGCGTGCGGTTGTAATAGCCTTCGGCGGTGAAGCGATTGAAGTAGTATTGGTCTTCGAGCACATAGGTCAGTTCAAATGCATCGGTCACCAAGAAGTTGATATCAAAGAACTGCCCAGGCGATTGCACATCGGTTTGATCGAGTCGCAAATAACTGAACTCGACGTGCTGGTCGGGATCAATGTCGAAGCCGAAGGCTGCGTCGAAGTCTCGAGACTTAAAGCCGCTTGGCAGCCTGTCTCCGTTTCCCGTCTTGTAGTCGTCGCCCGTGTTGTTTCCGTAGCCAATTCGGAAGCCCCAGTCTTCATCGCCACCCCAAAAGGTTTGGCGACCATAAAGCTGGCTTCCATTCGTCTTATATTCGAGTCCGGTGCTGCCATGCACTTCCGGACCATCTTCAAAGCGTGGCGACTGCATCAGTCCCACGTCGATGAAGTTCGTTCCCGGCCCATACAGCGCGCTGTAGGGGCCTTTGATGATGACGACGTTGTCGACAATTCGTGAGTCGATCTTGCTCAGCATGGAGTCCAAGTCTTGTCGCGCGGGAACCCAGTACGATCCAGATGCCAACAAGTTACCGGTGCCACTTCCTCGAACACGCGTATCGGTGATGATTGGAGTGCGGTTTTGAGAAGTGATGCCTCGACTTTGAGCTGACTTGCCTAGCAAGCTGCCGGTGTCCGTGGTCGAACGGAACTGTGATTCTCGACCGTAAACGACATCCGCATTTGAACCGGAAGCTCTCGCGCGACGCACGTCACCAAGCAGACTTCTTTCCGGGGCACCCGCACCAAAGACATTGTTCGACAACGCTCCCGCTTGCGGTGGAGCGGACATTCGTGGATCAACAGCCTGATGGGCTGGGGCGAGTGGTTGCGGCTCCTGAAAGGTGACGAGGTTGATTTCGCCACCGACGAAGACTCGCCCGACATCGTCGTCCAACGATTGGTCTCTAGTACCACGACCGAGAATTGATCCTCCATAAAAAGCGAGTTTGTGTCATTACTGCATCACCTTTAACGGAGGGTGGTGCGATGCCAAGGAAGGCAGTGCGGATTGAGGCGACGGAGCGGCAACTGGAAATCCTGCG
>JAPLNX010000145.1 GCA_026400935.1 Planctomycetia bacterium
CGGTCACCCCTCAAAACATGCGGCGTGTCGAAATTCTTATGAACGACCGCCCGCGCCGCTGCCTCGGCTACAAAACCCCAAGAGAAGTTTTCCTCGAACAAGCCTCGATTCGATCTTGCGTTTGAGATTCATGACCGCCGCTGTGCCAGACGTTCCAGAATAGTCCGAACCGCTCATCGCACTACCGTTTGAGGTGGCGTAATTCACCGACAGTGGAAACATGGCGGGGGCCGACAGGGAGAGACGAAATGTGACCATGCCGCCCGCTTCGGACATCATTCCGGTGGGGTCGGCGGCGACAGAAACGGTCCAGGTCATAAAAAAACCTGTTGGCATCATTGCTGATGAAAATGCGGCCGTTTGTCGGTTTGCGACTGGACCTCCCGAACCATCGCCCGCTCCTTCGCCCAAATCCGGAGCACTCTGCCAAGTGGTGTCGCGCAGCACATCGCCGCTGGTATCTCCCATGAAGTAGTCCATGCCGCTGCCACCACGCAGTGTGTCTTTTCCAAGGCCCCCTTCCAGCCAGTCGGTTCCGGCATTGCCCGACAGGCTGTCGGCACCGGCGTCACCACACAACGTGTCTTCGCCCGCTTCGCCACTCAACGTGTCATCGTTCGCACCACCATGCAGCAGATCAAAACCGATGCCTCCCAAGAGCCGGTCTCGACCATTTCCGCCATTGATCACGTCATCTCCTGCGCGACCATCAAGCCAATCACGCCCAGAGCCGCCATCAATGTAATCGGGCATCGCGCTGCCGATGATCGTGTCGTTGCCGTGACCACCAAAGAGAGTCGTGTGAGCCAGATTTGCAAAGCGGATTGAGGTGACTCGCGACAAGTCGATGCGGTTATTGCCGGAAGTCTCGGCATCCGCATTCACAACGATCTCGGTCACGTTCGACGCCGCAACCGATCCGATGGCAGTGGCATGACCATTGAATCTCACGAGCGTCTGCCCCAGCGAGGCCGAGACCTGAACACTGTCGTTGCCGGTAATTTCGATCGACAACCGACCGTCAACAAAACTCGCGGATGAAAGCTGCAAGCGTTCTTCCAGCGCCTCGACCACACCGGATTGTGAACACAAAGAACGCCGCCGTGTGAAGTTAGAGGGGGGGGGGCAACTTGGTGAATGATCGAGCCAAGCGGCTGCGAAGTGCGACTAACCAATTCAAACGCGAGAGGGACATGGGGGCTGCCTCCTAAAGGTCGAAGTGACTTGCGATTCGATTTGTCATCGCCGGGGAGTGGCATCACGCTTCAGCGCGAATGCGCTCAGTGAGTCGGATAGGCTAGAAAGTGAATCCAAAAGTTCAAGCCGAAAATTTAAAAATTCGTGTCCACATCATTCTGCCCTCCCAGGATTTTGGAAAAAGAGGGAGCAGAATGATGTGGACGCGACAACGACAGACGAGACGCAAAACATCAATCCGGCTCACACTCGCCCGTTGGTTTGCTGCGGTTGAGCGAGTAACCTGTTTGCCGACTGCTGTCCTTCCGCCTTCTTCTTACCGTGTTTATTTCATGCCCAAACTGCATTGCCGACGTACCGTTTTATTCGTGATCCGTCTCTGTATGAGTTTGCTTGCTCTATTGAATCTCTGCGTGGTGTCGCTCGCGGCGGCTGATCGAAGTGGCAGCGAGATTTATCAGCAGCAATGCGCCTCGTGTCACGGAGCGAGTGGCGAAGGGACGCTCGAAAGTTATCCGCATCCGCTGGCCGGGGACCGGTCGGTTGGGGAGTTAACACAGTATATCAGCAAGACGATGCCGGAAGACAAGCCGGGGACATGCACGGGCGAGGACGCTCGAAAAGTCGCCGAGTTCATTTCCGAATCGTTCTATTCGGCGACCGCACAAGCTCGAAACAAGCCTGCGCGGATTGAGTTGTCTCGGCTGACGGTGCGGCAGTATCGGAACGCGATCGCGGATTTGATCGGCAGCTTTCGGTCGCCGGGCAAGATCGATTCGCAACCAGGTTTGCGAGCCGAGTACTTCAAGTCGCGGCGTTTGGATGGCAAAGAACGGGTGATCGATCGCGTCGATCCGGTCGTGCAGTTTGATTTCACTGACAAAAGCCCCGACGCGGAGAAGATCGAACCGCATGAATTCGCGATCCGTTGGGAAGGAGCGGTGTTTGCACCGGAAACCGGCGAGTACGAGTTCATCGTGCAGACCGATCAAGCCACGCGATTGTGGATCAACGATTTGAAGCAACCCTTGATCGACGTGTGGGTGAAGTCGGGAAGCGACACCGAACACCGCGAGTCGATCTTCCTGCTCGGCGGTCGCACGTATCCGTTGAAGCTGGAATTCTCGAAGGCCAAACAGGGAGTCGATGACAAGAAGGCGAAGGAAAAACCGCCGACAAAAGCTTCAATTGCATTGCAGTGGAAGCGACCGCAGCGCATCGTCGAAGTGATCCCGGCCCGATCGTTGTCGCCGAGTCGTCTGCCGGAAACCTTTGCGGTCATGACGCCGTTTCCGCCCGACGATCGGAGTTACGGTTGGGAGCGCGGAACGGCAATCTCGAAGGAGTGGCATCAGGCGACGACCGACGGTGCGATCGAAATTGCGGCGTATGTCGTCGCTCATCTGAACGAGTTGGCCGGAACGAAGTCTGGCAACTCTGATTACGACAAACGCTTGCGTGAGTTCTGCCAGCGTTTCGCCTCACGAGCGTTTCGACGTCCGCTGACCGACGAGCAACAACGAGCGTTTGTCGAACATCACTTCAAGACGGCGGCCGATCCGGAAGCGGCCGTCAAACGAGTTGTCTTGCACGTGTTGAAATCGCCGCGATTCTTGTTTCGCGAACTGAGCGATCGCGAACCGAAGAGCGGCAACGATGGTTACGACGTCGCCTCGCGGATTTCGTTCGCGTTGTGGGATTCGATTCCCGATCAACAATTGTTGGATGTGGCAGGAAAGGGGCAACTTGCGACGCGCGAACAAGTCGAGCAGCAAGCTCAGAGAATGTTGACCGATCCGCGTACGCGATCGAAGCTCCGCGAGTTCTTTTTGCGTTGGCTGAAAGTTGAGCACGTGCTCGATGTCGCGAAAGATACGGAACGGTTTCCGGAGTTCAATGCGGTGATCGCCGACGATTTGCGGACGTCGCTCGAAATGTTTCTCGATGAATTGCTAGGCAGCGAGACGGCGGACTTTCGGCAGGTGTTGCTCTACGATTCGCTGCCGTTGAACGGTCGGCTAGCGAAGTTCTACGGAGTGGAACTGCCGGACGACGCTCCGTTTCAAGCGGTAAAACTGGAATCGGGCGAGCGAGCTGGGGTTTTGTCGCATCCGTATTTGATGGCCAGTTTCGCGTACACGGCAAGCAGTTCCCCGATTCATCGCGGTGTGTTCATTGCACGCAGCGTGTTGGGCCGTTCGCTCCGACCGCCGCCGGAAGCGGTTGCTCCGCTGGCACCGGCACTACACGCCGGCCTGACGACTCGCGAACGAGTCGCGTTGCAAACGAAGCCAGAATCGTGTCAGTCGTGTCATGCGATGATCAATCCGCTCGGTTTCACCCTGGAAAACTTCGATGCCGTCGGCCGGTACCGCAAAGATGAGAATGGCAAGCCAGTCGATGCGACCGGCGGTTATCGAACTCGCAGCGGCGAGACCATCAAATTCGTTGGCGTGCGCGACCTCGCCACGTTTCTGGCCAACAGCGAAGAGACCCATTCCGCGTTTGTCGAACAATTGTTTCACGGCCTGATCAAACAACCGATCCGAGCCTACGGGTCCCAAACCCGATCCATCTTGCGACAGAAATTCGTCGATAATAATTTCAACATCCTTAAGCTGGTAGCAGAGATTGTCTCAACGGCTGTGTTGACCGCTACCGATTCGGAACCTCAGACTCCAATTACAGTAAGTCCCCCGTAGTCGCTGGGAGCAGACACGTGATCCACACAACTCGACGCGAATTCGTCCGTAACCTCGGTCTTGGCACTGCTGCGCTGCCGTTCGTTTTGAATCTGCCGAGTCTCGGCTTTGCGAATCAGCAACGGCGGAAGCAGCGGCTGGTGGTCATGTTCAGCCCGAACGGAGTCGTCCCTTCGACGTTTTGGCCGGATGAAGACGGGGAGACCTTCACGCTGAAGGAAAGCCTTTCGCCGCTGGAGCCATTCAAGAATCAACTGCTCACATTGCATGGCGTCTGCGACAAGGTGCGTGGTGACGGCGACAACCACATGCGCGGCATCGGCTGTTTGCTGACTGGCGTCGAACTCTTCCCCGGCAACATTCAAGGTGGCTCGGACACGCCCGCCGGTTGGGCGAGCGGGTTGTCGATCGATCAAGAGATCAAGAACTTTCTGCAAGCGAACCCGGAGACGCGGACGCGGTTCGGATCGCTCGAATTCGGCGTTATGGTTCCCGACCGAGCCGACACGTGGACTCGCATGTGTTACTCCGGACCGAACAAGCCGATCTCGCCCATCGACGATCCGTACCAAATGTTTTCCAAACTGTATGGCCGCGTGAAGGACCAGGAGAGTTTGAAGAGCATCCTCGACGACCTGCAAAGCGATCTCAAAAAACTCGCGTCGAATGTCAGCGCGGCGGATCGGCAACTGTTGGAGGAGCACGCAACCTTCGTGCGTGAGATGGAACAAGAACTCCAGGCGAGCAACGAGTCGATTGGGCACGCCGTTCCGGAAATCGAACCGGGCGTCAAAGAAGACAACGACAACATGCCGCGACTGACCAAGATGCAGATCGACTTAATGGTCAACAGCTTTTCTTCGGACTTCGCCCGAGTGGCGACGCTGCAACTCACAAATTCCGTCGGCGGTGCCAAGATGCGTTGGCTCGACGTGCAAGAGGGGCATCACGAACTGTCCCACAACCCGGACACCGACACTGCTTCGCAAGAGAAGCTGACCAAGATCAACAAGTGGTACGCCGAGCAACTCGCTTATCTCGTTAAACGATTGGCAGAAACTCCTGAACCGGGTGGCGACGGCACGTTGATCGACAACACGTTGATCGTCTGGACGAACGAGTTGGGCAAGGGGAACTCGCATACGCTCGACAACATCCCGTTTGTGCTCGTCGGCAACGGCCTAGACTTCAAGATGGGCCGCTCGCTCAGGTTTGAAAAGAACCCTCCGGGCCGCGTGTTGAAGGCGCTCGATCAAGGACTGGAAGTCATCACCGGTAAGTCATTGAGAACCGACAAGGTCGCTCATAACCGACTGCTGCTCTCGCTTGCTCACGGCTTCGGACACCACATCACCAAGTTCGGCAACCCCGACTTCTGCGGCGACGGCCCGCTGTCCCTGACGTGATTCTGAAAATCACCAACGAAGCACACAACAAATTTATGACGGTGACATGATTTGAATTCGCAAGAGTTCATCGCGTTTATCGACTCCGCCGTTCTCCTGCTCGCTTCTTGGACCGCGGTGACTCTTTTCAATCAATGCGATTGGCACCTCGCGGCACAAAGACGCGAAGAAGAACAAGCCCCCCTTCGTGTCTTTGTGCTTTCGTGGTCGTCTCTCTCGTTCGTGATTTGACTCGTCTGCCAACATGCAGACTTTCACAACGTTGGTGCTGAGGTACTGACTCACCGCGCGTTTTTCTTGTTGCCGCTTGAGCCAGTGAATATTGGGGAGTTACAGTCCCGCCCTTGATGTCGTGGTTCGATACAAAGCAACGATTCCATTCAGGAGGTCTGACAATGAAGGCGATTTACGCGAGTGCCTTGGCTGCATTGCTGGTTGTGGTTGCGGGAGTGTGGGCGGCAGATGAATCGGCAACGGTCACCGTCCGCAGCGTGCATCTCTGCTGCGGTGCGTGTGTTGAAGGAGCCAAAGGCGCGCTCGACGGGATCGACGGTGTTTCCGAGCCGAAGGCGGACGTAAACAGCAAGAGCGTTGTCTTCTCCGCCAAGAACGAGAAGGCCGCTCAGAAAGGGATCGACGCTCTCGCCGAACATGGCTTCTACGGCAAGGCCGCATTCGGCAAGAAAGATCTCGCGTTTCCCAATCACGGCGTGAAAAAAGGTGAGAAGCGCGACAGCGTGACTTTCACCGGTGTGCATCTCTGCTGCGGAGCTTGCAAGACGGCAGCCAAAGAGGCCATGACAAAACTCGACGGCATGACCACCTTGGAGATCGACTCCGCCACCGGCAGTATCAAGCTCAGCGGTGCGGGCATGGTCGTCCAAGACGCCATCGACCTCCTCCAAAAAGCCGGCTTCTATGGCAAGATTGAAAAGCCCACGAAGAAGTGAGTGAGGTGCGGCACAACTCCACAGTCAGACTAGCATTCGAAAGACGGGCACTTTTGCCCGTCTTTTGTTTTAAGACGCAACAACCAAGAGTTGCTCGTCAGATCGGAATTCATGCGACGTGGGCTTCGCTGCTCTGTCGCAGCTAGTCCATCAATAAGCGCCCCAATCGAGGAAAGCTCGAAGGGGGGCGGACATCGCATGTTTGATGCCTGACGTGGCTCGATCACGCTACTGCTTTGGGGACGACAATCCCCATCCTCGCGTAGAGTCAGACGGGGAATCGAACTCGATCCAGGTTTCACCACGGCCATCGGGCCGAGTGACTCGCAACTCGCCGCCCATCCTTAATGACGGCGTGAAGATTCCCGGCAGTATTTCCTTGAGCCATTCCGGGTTCTGGGTTGTCAAAGTTGATTCCGGAGCCCATTGCTGGAATTCTTCCAGGGTCTTTAAGAGCAAGTACGGCTTGCCGGACAGCGGATCGAGCGGCAGGCGTTCGAGGTACGGGCCGACCAAGTCCTCCAGGCGTTCTGGGAGTTGTCCGTGCTCATGCCGCCAAGCGATCAATGCCAAGCGGAGAATCAGCGTGCGATGCCAGACTTCTCGACGCAGAATGTCGTTGATCGGCGGCGAGGTTTTGTCGCTGAATGACAAGAACAGACTTTGTTGAAAAAGTGGCCGCGACTGTTGCAGCAACCGCTCTTCGGGCATCAAAGCGGTTGGCTGTGCGACAGGTTGTTTGACATTGGCGACCGTTGTGGCGGGACGGGTTTGAGTCGGCGGACTCGGCGGGATTAATCGAACGCGATCCGCGTGTCCGTCTCGCACGACGGCGTCGATCGCTTCCCAGATTGCCAAGCGAGCGGCAAACAATCCGCTGAGTTCACGACGGCTGCGGCTGAGCTCCCAAGGGAAAACTCGGTTGAGGAATGTGGGCATGATTCCAAAATTGCGAGACTGCATTCCCTGACGATGGACGGTCGAAATCAAGTTCGACTCCAAGGTTGTTTGATCCCACGCGGCCCATTGCTCACGAACGTCATCCGTTGAACTTGGCCAAGCTGGCCCCGTGGCCGACAGCTCGCGAATGATTCGACGGATCAATTCCGGAGAGCGAGATTTCTCGGCGACGGAGACCAATTGCTGATCCGCCAATCGAATGGCGTGATTGCTCAACGTCCATTCGTATTGGGGAGGCTGCCTCATAATTTGCCGACTGAATCGCCAGAGGCCGAGCGCGTCTTCGATCGCTTCCTCCCAGCGTCCCGCCCGCATCGCTGCATCGGCAGACAAGGCGAGCAAATAACTCAACGGCTTGAATTCTTGCCACTCGCCCCTGTTCCGATACAGTTCCTCCGGCCAAATCAGATTGGAGTCGCGCGTAGCTGTGCGAAATAGTTGTCGCGTTACAGTGAAATGCCGAGCGTGTAGTTCGCGCAAAAGTGGTTCTGCCAACGGCCAACGCACGGGACCTGTTTGCTCTGCCAGCACAGACACCAAGGCCGCGTGATAGTGTTCGAGATAGCCTTGCTGCATGAGCACTTCGATCTCGCGGATGAGTGCTTCGTTCTGAGGCGGTGAATCGAGGTTTGGCTGATTGGGATCAATCGGGCGCTGCACACTCTGTTCTTTCGCGGCACGGATGATGGTTCCGATTTCACTAAACATCGCTGCTCGCTCACCACCGAAGACTTCCGAGATCATGCTGTAGTTGCTTTGGCCATTTCGTACGGCCGGTTCGTATTTCACCACGGATGGACGAATCAAGTTTTTGGAGACCACTGCTTGATCAACCTGCGGAACGCCGCTCATGCGATACAGCCCGATGCCGCAGTAAAGCAGAGCGAACGGAACCAATACGCTCGCCGTCAAACGGCTCCAGGCCGCCAGCGACCGTCGCTCCTCCATCCAATCCCGCGATCGCAGGTAACTCGCGGCAAGCAAGATCGCGGCTGGTGCGAACTGAAAAACAATCGGGACGTGAATCTGCTCCACGCATATCGTCCACGCAAACAACAACCCGGAAAACAAACAGGCCAGGAACGTAGCGACAATCGGGCTGCGGATAAGTTGCCCAAACAGTTGCCCGACTGAGTAATTCGTGACTGCGATGATTGTCAGATAACTGGCTAAGTCGAAAGGGGAGTGCATTGGTCGATGCAGAATGAAGATCAGCGCCATCGAAAAAAACAAACTCAAGACCGCTGTGGCGACCACTGATAGCCGAACGATTTGTTTACTCAGCCAAGCCAGTTCTGGCGGTACACCGCGATCCGCCAGAAACCGAAATCGTTGCTCGCGTTGATCGTATTGATAGGCCCACACGCCGCAGAATACGGAAAATAACGACAAGGCGAGCAACCCGAACCCGGTGATCAACTCCTGAAATTGTCTCGACGGCCCCACAAACAACATCAACATTGGGGCAACTAGTGCCGCAACCGGGAATCGATGTGGCATCAGAGGGCAAGTTTCGCTGTTGTGATGATTGAGTGCCAGAGTTGGCGTCGGTGTGGTGGGCAGAAGCGTTGTCGGCGTTGTGGGGTTGTTGGCTTGCCGGTGTAGGTCCA
>JAPLNX010000352.1 GCA_026400935.1 Planctomycetia bacterium
AAGCTGAAGCGCTTCCCGTTCCTCGTCCGTCAATCGAACCACATACTTCTTGTGCATAGCCCACCTCCTTGTGGTCCACGCAGGATCGTCGAATTTTCGATAATCTCCAACCCGAAGTTTTAGTCGTGACGCGGCACTAGCGTGTTCCGGCTGATTTTCCATCCCCAAAACATGGGCGTGATAAACGCCCATATATTCGGACAAAAACTCTATTGTGCCACGGCCCTGCTCACTGTTGTTTCTCTGCGGAGAGGCCGTGAGGCTTTCGGTAGAACGGCCCTTCTGAGCCGTCGAATGAACGAAAATCGCAGTGCTTCAAGACACCTCGGAAGGGACGCCCTACAAATAATTACAGCCTCGGTGTGAAACAATTGGGGAACACCGCAGAGGCCGACTCACAAGCTGGCAGCTTGTGACTACGAGTCGTGGCGACAGTCTATTTTGCGAAAGTTTCAGTGGCGGCTTTGTTGAACGCCCCTTGAGCTTTGCCGCCGTCACCGGGATAGCCCGCGTGCTGCACCATCCAAATGGTGATGAGGCCACGCTGCGGGTCGATGTTCATGTTCGTGGAATACGCGCCGCCATGTCCGGTCGGTCCGGGGATAACGCTGTCGTTGTTCGCCTTTCGGCTCGTGGACCAGCCGAGTCCATAACCGTTTTCTCCTTTGCCTTGATTCAGCAAGTCGCCAGTTTGCGTTGAGGTCATCGTGCGGATCGACGCTTCGGAAATGATCCTTGTGCCGCCATGAACTCCGCCGTTCATCACCATGCGACAGAAGAGGGCAAGATCACTCGCCGTTGCAAAATATCCGCCCGCTGGGGAAGGACCACGTTTGAGATTGTTGAGCGGGTACGTGAGCTGGTTGACCGTCGTCTCTTCGAGATCGTTCTTCGCACTGTTCGGCTTGTACGACTTCGCGAGCCGCGTCAGTTGCTCCTCATTGAGCCAGAAGGTCGTGTCTTTCATGCCAAGCACTTTGAAAATGCGGTCGTCGAGGAATTTCTCATAAGGCATCCCGCTAACCACTTCGATGATCCTGCCAGCGGTATTGATTCCCGCGTTGCTGTATTGGTACTTGCTGCCGGGTTCAAATATCAGCGGTGAGAGTCCGTATGTCAGGCTTGCTTCCTTTAGCGTGAGCATATCGATCTGCCGTTCGACGCGCGATAGATGTTGCAAGCCGCTCGTATGTGACAACACGTCTTTGATTGTGATCGGTCGCGCGGGCTTCTTCAGAATAATTAGCTCACCCGACTGTGCGAGGTTGACCATCTGACCGGCGAACTCCGGCAAATACTTTTCGACCGGATCGTCGATGCTCAGCTTCCCTTCATCCACCAGAATCATCACAGCCGCACCGGTGATCGGCTTGGACATCGACGCGATCCAAAACAAGCAATCCACCGACATCGGTTTCTTTGCAGCAATGTCAGCAAACCCGACGGCATCAACGGTCAACGTCTTCTCCTTCGTCGAGACCAACGTCACCGCGCCAGCCAACGAATGACTCTCTACAAACGGCTGCAAGGCCGACGTGATCCCCGGCTCCGCAGCCAAAGTGAACTGCGAACTCACCGCCAGCACAGCAGCCAGCAAATACAACCACGATCGTCGCGAACAACTCATCAGTCAGACTCCAAAGAATGAAAGAGGCATCATTTCAAAAAGTGCAATCATTGCCCACGGAACACGCAGAAGGACACGGAAAAAGAACAGTGAGGACGATTAGAGTCGCGAACACACTCTGGTCATCGCACGCGCGGGCTTCATTCCGCTTCCGTGGGCACAAACAAGGCCACTTAGCTTTCGTACTCAAACTCGCTCGCGTCCCCACACGATCGCCAGCTGCACTAGAACACGAACGGCCGACTGCATCTCTTCCACGCTGGTCCATTCGCGCGGGGAGTGTGGGTTGTGTTCGCCGGTGGAAAGGTTCGGAGTCGGCAGTCCCATTGCCGTTAGCAGTGAGCCGTCGGTGCCACCACGAACAATCGTCGTCAGCGGTGTCATCCCTGCGGCCGCGGTCGCTTCGACTGCTTTCGGCACCGCGCGAGGTTCTTTGCTCAGCCCTTCACGCATATTGCGATACTGCTGTTTGATCTCAATTTCGATCTTCGCTTTCGGGTTCTCTGAGCGAAGCTCAATCGCAAGATTCTCCAACATGAGCGCGTAAACGCCCAGCTTTGACGTCTCAAAGTCTCGCAGAATTAGCCGAGCTTCAGCCTGCGCGACGCCTCCTTCGATTGAGTACGGATGAATGAAACCCTCGCGATCACAGGTCGTTTCTGGGGCGAGCGTCGTACGCGGCAGCGCCGTGAGAAAGTCGGACAGTATGCGAATCGCGTTGACCATCACGTCTTTTCCAACTGACGGGTGTGTGTTGACGCCAGTCACTCGCACAATCGCTTGATCCGCTGAAAACGTTTCGCAGTCAATCATCCCTTGGCTGTCACCGTCGAGCGTATAGCCACACACGGCGTTGATGTCTTCAACCCGCAAATGCTCCGTACCGCGACCGATCTCTTCGTCGCAAGTGAAGACCAACCGAATTGGCCCGTGAGAAATCTCTGGCCGTCGCATCAACTGCTCGGCTGCCGCCATGATCACGGCGACTCCCGCTTTGTCATCCGCACCGAGCAAGGTCGTCCCATCCGTTGTAATGACTGTCCCGCCGATTAATTCTTTCAGCACTGGGTTCTCATCGACTCGAATGACCTGACTCGGATTACCCGGAAGGCTGATGTCGCCGCCAGCGTAATTGTGATGCACGATTGGCTTCACGTTGGTCCCCGAAGTTTCCGGCGACGTATCTACGTGAGCGATCCAGGCAATTGTCGGTGCTTTATGCGAGGCCGTCGCTGGGACAGTGGCAATCACGACTCCGTGCTCGCTCATCGACACATCTTGTAGTCCAAGCTGCCGACACTCGTCCGCCAACATGCGACTGAGGTCAAGCTGCTTCGCGGTGCTCGGAGAAGTCTGACTATGTTCATCAGCTTGAGTGTCGATCTTCACGTATCGCAGAAAGCGGTCTAAGAGTTGTTCTCTTTCATCGGCTGACATGAACGGCTCCTTCCTGAGTTAAGTAATTCGGTGAGGACGAGCATTCTTGGCGAACACGTACAGGCCAGGAAGGGAGTCGGTGATCGTTGCGGCCGACTTTCTTGCCATAGATTGTTCTGACATGGTTGGGAAAACGGGTTTCAACGCAAAGGTGCCATGCATGCGGAGGATTACCGGGTGTGGCAACAATTCTTGGCGACACTGCCGACGCTGTTGGACAGAGAGGAAGTCTTCGGAATTTCGATTTTTGAAACGCTGAGTGCGTTGCGAAAACGCACACAGGGTACGCGGGGAAATCTCTGCGAACTCGGCATTGAACTCTGTGAACTCTACGTTTCAAAAACCATTTCCCAGATGGATTTCAAATCCGATTCAGATTCCGCCAGGAAGGTTTGGAAATAATCACCGCCCAAATTTCTTCGCGTTGGAAGCTCCTCACTAAAACTGCCCCATTTGAATTTACGGCTGGGTGGCAACTTATTCGGGGGCGTTCTTTGCTCAGCTATTCATGCAACGGCCCCAGATCGAACAGCTCGCCCGCTTTCAGTCGCCCGATCTGTTGCGGCGGTTCGTCGCGCTTCGTGGCGAAGATCGAGACGGTTGATTCGCCAATGACCGATAGCCGAGCGCCACGCACAACGGCCGCAGTGTCTTCATCAACGCCGATTCCAAATCGTTGCGGATGAGCGGCCAGCACTTTGAGCAGTCGATCTTGGCGACCACGTGCCTCGAAGTGCTGATCGACGACGCCGTGTGCCAGCAGATCAAATCCCTCTCGGACCTCGCCTCGAACGATCATGACGCGACTCATGATCGCCGCTCCGGCAGAGGTGCCTGCAATCACTCCGCCGCGTTTCAGTAGTGCGGATAATTCTCGCTCGACCGGCGTCTTCAAATACGTCGTCGCCAACACTGACTGTTTGCCGCCGCTGATCCACACGCCGGTCGCGTGCTTGAGCGGTTCAGCGAATCGTTCTGCCTCAGCCTGCTCGCGTGATGCTGCGTGCAGCAACGCGACCGATGCCGGCTTTCGTGTCCGCCAAGTTTCCAACCGCCCATCATCATCCGGCGTCTCAGTATCTGCGGTCGGAATCACGAGCAACTTCGCGTGCGTGCCCCCCGCCAATTCCAAGAACCGATCGCGTACTTCTGCCGAAACATTCCCGCCACCATGCAGGATCAATGTTCCATCATTGGCAACGGCAATCGCCGACATCAGCAACCAGCAACCGTAGGCAAAATGAAATCGCAGCATGACGTGCTTTCGTCGCTTGTTGTTGCGTCGCCCGATTTGATCATCCTCATCACTCACGCACCGTGTGGGTCCAATTCTTCGCGAGCTTGTTTCATCTGGAACAACATCCAACCGAAACTACCCAACGCAACTGCCAACGCCCACAGGTCGTAATTGCGTTTGAGCAGCGTGTCGTACAGCCCGTGCAGAACCATCGGCAGACCAAGCGTCGGCAATAAGAAACTCGCCCAATCATCGAGTTCCATGTCACCTTGAAGTGAAGCCTGATGTCGAGCGACAATGATTGCCACCGTACCACTCCAGATCGCATGCAATGCAACGCACGAGCCAAACCTCACCGCGTAAATTCCCATTGTGGCGATGCCGTTGTACTTCGTCGCCGAATACATAATCCCTTCCGACAACCCGAAGCCGACTCCGCACGCCAGTCCCCATAACATCGCGGTGCGCCAGCGAGCAGACTTTGCAGCATTGCGGAAGTGCAAAATGATCGGCAGCGACTTGCACAACTCTTCGCACAGACCAACTCCGCAAGTGAAGCCGATGAAGCTCATCAACCAGCCGGTCTCTGGGTCGTCGGCACAGTAGTACGAATAGGCGATGAATTTCACAACGTAGAACAACAACATCAAAATGCCGCGACCACGGATATTGAATCCGAGCGTCCAAACGGCGATGTACTGAAACGCCAACAACAAAATGATCCCCAACGTACCGACGAGCATTCCGAACAACAGCAACGATTTCACAGTCGCCGTCTCTCGGGCGAACGTCACTCGTAGCAACATCAGAAACAAGATTGCCGAGAAACCACCATACACCCAATGCACCACACTACCGCGAGCCAGATGTGCCCCTTGAATTCGTTGATCGGGCAACAGCTTCAGGAACGAATCCAAGTCGGCCGCTTGATTGATATCGACTTGCGGATTCGCCTTCAGCGTCGCTTCCAGCCGCTCTCTGGCGTCGTCTGGAAACGCGATCGATACCGCCAGCGGTAGTAACGCAATCAACAGCATCCAATGAATGTGCTCGCGCCAATTACTCGCGGAATCTTGTTCGACGTCACCGGTATCACGTTTTGGAGTGAGTGCCATTGGTCGGCGACGGCCCGTCGGTGCCTGATACGCTGGCTCCAGTTGCAACTCACGGTGCGCGACCGGCGGTTGCGGCTTGCGCTCAGCGGGAGCACTTGTGCTTTCTGCGACCCCTTCATTCAACGCGGAGAACCAGTCGTCCTCTTCCGCTGCTTCAGTAGCAGGGACTTCGATCGCGGTTTGGCATTTCGGACATTTCAGTCGCTTACCTGCGTGCTTGTCGGGAACCGACAAGCGTTGTTGGCACCCAGAACACACGAGTTGGAACGGCATGATTGCTTTCCCGGGAAATGGAAGAACTCGAACCGACATTGCGTTGTGACGGCAGAACGAGCCTGGACTCCACTGGCGACCCCGCAAATACATAGCCGTCATCGCTCCGCGTGACGAACCGGTCGCGCCACAGATCGACTGCGAGTATTCGGCTCGTCATGCGGAGCGATGACGGCTAGTGCGTTTGCAAGTGGATTGAATCTGCGAGGTGCAAGTCCTCGTCGAAGTTGGTTTGAACTTTGTATCCGAACGTAACTGCGTCGTCGTGAGACGGGGTGGAGAGCAACGGGAGGAGAACGGCTA
>JAPLNX010000011.1 GCA_026400935.1 Planctomycetia bacterium
CAGAAATCGATCCGTGATCCACAGCGTCGGACATCCTGTCGCTCCCAGAAATATTGGCAGATGAACATCTGAAAATATCTCTGGCGCAAACCGCGTGCCGCGATCATGAATTGCTGGAAAACTTACGTACAATCAACAGGAGCGGAACCGCGAGTGTCTCCGCACATGCGTCGGCCACGAACGTCAATGTCAGTGCCGGATTGAGCGCGAGCTTGTGGGCCGCCGGAGCGATCACGAATGGCACGGTGGCTGCCGGAAGTGTGACCAGCATTGATCCGATCACGGCGTCGATCTCGTCGTTGGCCTCGCTGACGACTGTGACGGCGACCGCTCCGGATGGCGTTTCGCTTTACGCGGGAGGCGTGATGACCAGTGCGACGGGGACCAGTTCGCTAGGCTCAGTGACCGCATCGGCGCTCGGTTCGCTGGATGGGACATTCTCCGCCGGGACCGGTGTCTCATTGGTTTCTCTGCAAAGTATCTCACCGGGACAACGGCTTCGGCAGGAGGCTCAGCAGATTCAGTGCTCAGCGCGTTCGCCATGCAAAACATTGACGCGATGTTCTCGGTCGCGGGAAGCCTCTCGGTCTCTGCACTACAAAATGTCAAAGGGACATTCAGCGTCGCGACAGGAGGCGCGACCGTCTCGGCTGGCCAAGAGGTCGATGCCAGCGTCACCGCCGACGGCAGCCTCTCCGTCAGCGCGGGGACCGGAGTGAAGAACAGCCTGACCAGCGGCGATGGCTCCGTCACAGCGGGGACTCGCAGCGGCCCCATCGCGGCCACGATTCAAGCTGAAACCGGAGCGACCGCGAGCAGTTTGTCCGGCGACATCACCGGCAACATCACGGTGAGCAACGGCGGAGCGACAATCACCGCGAACGGCAAATTGACCTCCAATGTCTCGACCACCAACGGCCCGTTGGTGGTGCGTGTCACTCAACAGATTTCATCAGCCACGCTCAGCGCCGTTGCTGCTTCCGTTGATCTGGCGACGTTGCAAGACATCTCATCGGCAGTCACCGCGACGGCGGGAACCACGCTCACCGCGTGGGCTGGTCAGAGCATTGATGGCACGATGACCGGCACGGGAGACGTCAGCGTGGTCTCGCAAACTAACGCCGTCACCGGCAACGTGACGTCATCAGCGAATGCGTCCGTCACCGCGTTGACGAGCATCAGCGGCACGATCAACGCCACGTTGGCCGCGAGCGTTTACGCGATGGATGGCATCAGCGGGAACGTGACTGCCGGCACGGGAGCGACGGTGGCTTGTCTCGACGGCCCGATCAGTGGCAACGTCAGCGCAGGTGGGGCGTTGTCGGAGTTTGCTCGGACCAATATCAGTGGTTCGGCTTCAGCGGGCGGCGATGCGAGCGTCACCGCGTTTGGGAATATCAACTCGATGGTCTCAGCCGGACAAGACGCGTTCGTGTCTGTCGGAGGTTCGACGACTGCGTCGGTTTCGGCGGGGCGTGATCTGAGTCTGTCGGCGATCGGCGGCATCAACAGTCCGGTCAGCGCGGGGCGAGATGCGTTCGTGGCTTCGTTCAGTAGCATTGCTGGTTCAGTCGGTGCTGGGCGTGATGCGAGCGTCTTCGCAGGTGGTGCGACGTCGGGTTCGATCAGCGCGGGTGGTGATGTGCAACTCTTCGCGGGAGGTGGTTCATCCAGCAGTATCAGCGCGGGTGATGATGCCAGCGTGGCTTCGCTGGCGAGCATCACCGGTTCCGTTAGCGCGGGTGGCGATGCGAGCGTCGTTGCGTTCGGGTTGATCAGCGGGATGACGAGTGCCGGAGGTGATGCCAACGTCGCGTCGCTGACATCGGCGAACACATCAATGGTCAGCGCGGGTGGCAACGCGAGTCTCTTCGCCGGGAGTTTTCTCAACACGATGGCGTCGGCGGGAGGGAATTTGTCGGCCACTTCGTTCGGGACATTGCAGGGGACTTTCAGTGGCGCGGATGTGTCGGTCTATGCGGTCGGTTCGATCCCGACGATCAGCGTCAGTGCCAGCGACAACGCCAGCGTCGCGACTTGGGGCAACGCGACCGGTCCCGCGAGCGTCACCGGCACGAACTCCGCCGTGCTGTGGGCTGCAGGCGATATCAACGGCTTCGTCACGTCCGGTTCCGGAACCGCTGCCGCGATTGCGTTCGGTAACATCAACGGCGGCTCGTCGATCACCGGCGGCACCGATGCGATCGCACTGTCCGTCGGCGATTTCGTCGGCAGCGTCACCGCCACGAACTTCGCGGGGTTGGTCACGCTCGGCAGTTTCGTCGGCGGAACCGTGGCCGGGACCGACGCGGTCGTGCTGACTCAAGGCTACCTCAACGGCTCGGTCATCGCAGGCAACGATGCCGCCGCCTTCGCCTTCGCCAACCTCACCGGCAGCGTGACCGCTGGCAACGACGCGGCGTTGGCCTCGTTCGGCAACATCAACTCCACCGTCACCGCCGGTCGCGACATCACCGATATTTGGGCCGTCGGCAACATCAACGGCTCGTACTCCGCCAGTAGAAACATCGGCGGAGCCACCACCGGAGACGGCATCTTCAGCTACAGCAACATCAACGCCACCTTCAACGCATCCAACAACATCAGCACCACTCAAGCAGTCGGCAGCATCGCCGGTAGCTTCTCCGGCATCACCGTCGCCGACCTCATCGCCGGTGGAACCATCACCGCGACAACTCCCGGAAACATATTCGCCTTCGACACGGCACTCGCCTCACTCACCGCCCCCGGCGGCCCCGTCTCCGTGACCGCCGACGTCTTAGCCGCATTAGCCCTCGCCCAAAGCGGAATGAACTCCTCCGTCACCAACTACTTCACCAACATCGGCCAAGCCCAAAGCGACGTTGCCACCGCCCTCGCCGACGCCAGCAACGCCACAGCCGCCGACCTCGCCGATGCCCAATCAAATCTCACTACCAGTAACAATCAAAGCAGAACCACTGCTAACGCGGCCCTCGCGCGGCGGTCATGAATCTCAAACGCAAGATCGAATCGAGGCTTGTTCGAGGAAAACTTCTCTTGGGGTTTTGTAGCCGAGGCAGCGGCGCGGGCGGTCGTTCATAAGAATTTCGACACGCCGCATGTTTTGAGGGGTGACCG
>JAPLNX010000540.1 GCA_026400935.1 Planctomycetia bacterium
AGCGTCAGCGAGGGCGAACGCCCCAAGAGACTCAGAAATCGAAGCGATGTGGAGCGCCCGCCCTCGCTGACGCTTCGGGTTACTTTTACTTGCGATAATCCATGCACGAACGAGACCTCCTCAATGCCGCCTTTGAAATCGTCGACCCGACGGCGCGGCGGGAGTATCTCGACCAAGCGTGTGCGGGGAACTCGGCTCTGCGTGTCCGGGTCGAGCGCCTGCTGAGTCGCGCTGCTCAAGCGGCAGACTTTCTCGAACAACCGGCGAATGACTTGTGTTCGGACTTCGCCACCGGCTTACTCGCGGATGCGAGCAAGCCGCCTCTCCCGTCCCCTTCGCCGGTCGGAATGGGTGACGTGGCACCGGCAGTGGGGACATTGTTCGGCCGGTATCGGGTTGAGCGTGAGTTGGGATCGGGGGGGATGGGAGTCGTCTATCTGGCCGAAGATTTGCGGCTGGGGCGGCGCGTTGCTTTGAAACTTCCCAAGTTCGATGCCGGCGGGGAACTCCATTTGACCGAGCGGTTTCGTCGCGAAGCGCGGACGATGGCTTCCGTGCAACATCGCAACCTCTGTCCGATATTTGATGTCGATGAGCAGGACGGCACGCATTACCTGACGATGTCGTTCATCGACGGCGAGCCGTTGTCGCAGGTCATTCGTAGCCGAAGTCGTGAGACTTCGGACCGAACTCTCACGAGTTCGGCTACGTCATCGTTCACGACGCATCAGATTGTCGAGCTGATTCGGAAGCTGGCGCTGGGGTTGGAGGCCGCTCATCGTGCAGGAGTTGTGCATCGCGACTTGAAGCCAGCCAACGTGATGATCGACCGCGATGGAGAGCCGATCCTGATGGACTTCGGACTCGCCTGGTTGGTCCACGAGGCGGACTCGCGAGTGACGCAGACGGGAGCAGTCATCGGCACGCCGGCCTACATGTCGCCGGAACAGGCCGAAGGTGATCCCGACAAGATCGGTGCCGCGACGGACATCTACAGCTTGGGGGTCATTCTCTACGAGTTGATCACGGGCCGCCCCATTCGCTCCGGCAGCGTGAAGCAAACGCTGTTCAAGCTGATGCACGAAATCCCGGCTCGGCCCAGCGAGATTCGCAGCGATGTCGATCCACGGCTGGAAGAAATCTGTTGCAAAGCCATCGCGCCCCGTCCGGAAGATCGGTTCGCCACGGCAGGGGAATTCGCGGAGGCGCTCGCAAGCTTCAACAATTGGGGGGTCGAGACGCTCGTTGAGCCGCGCGCGGGCGATTTGCGAACGGGCGAAAGAATCGGCTCGGCCGACAGAACCGGAGTGCTGTCGCAGGACGAGATCACGATTGTCGATCCGAAGCCTCAAGTTGCTCGGCGCAGTAAGTCGCGAATCGCGCTGCTGAGTCTGTTGTTGGTCGGGGTGCTCGGAGCCGTGTTGGCGACGATTGCGCAGCAACGGAAAGTCGAAACGTTGAAGCCGATTGCTTCCACGCGACAAGCAGACGACGGGCAGGTTGAAAACCTGCCCCACGAGATTGCTCCCGCGAAGCCACAGGTTCCCGTTGATCCGGGCAAGCCGTTCGTGGTTGTCCGCGATGGGAAGGATCTGCGACCGCTCAAGACCTTGGTGTCAGCCATCAATGAATTGCAACCCGGCGACATCATCGAGATTCGGTCGAACGAGCGGTTGCCCATCCAATTCACGGAGCCCATCACCAAACCGCTCGCGATCCGCGCGGGAGCGGGATGCCGGCCCATGCTGGCGTTTGTGGGGCCGAAGAAGACATTGCCTATCGAGGATGATTTCTCGGTCGAAGGCTGCGATCTCGATTTTCGTTCATTGACGTTTCCCGCCGTCAATCGAACATCGACTTGGCGCTTTCATCGCTGCCGCATGTGGGGAGACCCGCCAGGAGCTGTCTCCAAGATGCGAATCAGCGAGAGCGTGATCATCTCCCTCTACGGCATCAACGCGCCGACCGATGGAACTTCGTCGGACTATGAATTCGACAACTGTCTTATTCGCAACAGCAACCTACTGATTCGTTACGCCGGCAAAAGCAGCCATACGCTTCGTTTGCGCAACTGCAGCTTTTACAGAGTTTCCGGAGGATATCCCCGCCTCGCTCATTTGAGGGAACAGGCGAAACTCACGGTGGAGGCGACCGGAAACGTGTTTCATTGCCAGTCGCAAGCCAATGAGTTGATCGACCCCCAGTCGATCCCCCAAGTGACTTGGATCGGAGCCCACAATTGCTTTTCCGGGACTTGGTATCAAATCTGGGAAGAACAGCCGGATAAGACCGTGACCATCAAAGAGAAAGGCCTGCCCGCCTGGAACAAGCTCTGGAAAGAGCCGGAGCGGGATTCCCGTGAAGTCGATTTGCTCGCGTTCGAGTGGGGCCGCATTCAGCGCTTGCCCAACCCCGAGCGGTTCAGTTCGGTGCGTGCGGCAACTGAAGAGATGATTGCCAAAAACAAGCTGTCGGAGGTCGGTCCAGATTGGAATCTCGTTGGGGCGGGAGAAGCCTATGTTTGCGCCCTGGCCGCCGAGGGGCGGGCTGTCTCGGAATCCGAGCTACGTCCCGAACGGTGTGAAGATGGTCCGATTGTGCTGCTGCGTGCCGGGAAAGAAGTGCGCGGCTACCTGACTCTCAAGCCCGCGTTGGACGCCGCTCAAGACCAAGACATCGTCGAACTTCGCACGGATGGATTGGTCAAAGACAGCCACTGGACCGGTGATTCCCGATTGCTCACGATTCGCGCCGGTGCCGGCTACACACCGACAATCGACGGAAACTTGGTCAGCTCCGGAACGGATCGACTGATCTTGGAAGGACTGACGATTCGGTATGTGTTGCTCGCCAGCGGCGGTGTGAGAGCGACTAATTTTGGGGATGGTGAGCAACCGCTCTTTCCCACACAGGGGTCCGTTGTGCGAATGCTGAATTGCACGCTCCTTGGCGAGACAAACAATTCAGTCACTGATACTTGGATGTTCGGCGACGGGGATTCGATCCCAGAGATCGTGAATTGCGTCTTCGGAACCCTGCGCATCGGCCTCCGGTCCGGTGGCAAGGCGCGACTGCGCAATTCGATGTTTGGCGACTGTCGCCCGAACGTCGAAAGCCGCACCGCCCAACCCGGCACGTTGGAAATCGATCGTTGTGTGTTCTGGTTACCGGAGCCGGCGCTCAATGTCTGGGCGGCATCCCTTCATTCACATTCTGCGATCACGACTCAGGCACACCGCTCGATTTTTGTGTCGCCCGTCGATCTGACGTTCGGCTATCCCCGTTCGATCGACTGGACCGGGACCGGAAACGTGTTCGTGAAGTCGAACGGCTTCTGTTACGGGAAAGACCCGCTGCAATTGGAACAATTCCAAACTCAGTTCCAGACCGAAGCCGATTCGATTGAGTTGCCGCCGTGGGAGTTCGACGCCGCTCAGTGGCGCATCCTGCGAGACAAATCTCCCGGCTACCAACCTCGCCCCGACGGGACCGACTACGGAGCCGACATCGACCGGCTGGTCAACGCGCTGGGACGGGATGCAGTTCGCGCGGCCAGCACCCCCGGATTGAACTTCGTCACCGGACTCATCACGGACACCGCCACGGTCACGATCGCCTGTCCCAACGTGACGAAGGGTCTGGTCGGAACTTCGATCGTCAACAGCCACAACGGCTCCGATCAGGCGGTGATCGGTGAGACTGTCAGTTACGTCATTCACCTCACCGTGCCCGAAGGGGTCAGCCCGAATGTGGTGATCAATGAGATGGTTCCCGCCGGCATGGCGATTCTCAATGTGATCTTTGTGGGGCAACTCCCGAATGGGGTCACGACGTCCGGCGGCATCGCGCTTCCGTCGAACCAACCGATTGTGGTCGGAGCGGGCGGAGCGATTCAGCTCGGCACGATCACCAACGCCAACACGAATAACAACCAACCGGAAACGCTGACGTTCTTTGTCAACGCGGTGGTGCTCAATGTCCCCGGCAACCAGGACGGGACGCAGTTGGTCAATCAGGCCAACGTCGCCTGGGATGACCACGTCCTTCCGCCGATTTCGGCCGCGCCGGTCACCGTCATCGAGCCACTGCTCACGGTCGATAAGAGCTACAAGCCCGATAAAGAACTGGATGCCGGCGATACCGTCACCTTCACGATCACGGTTTCCAATCTCAGCCCCAGTTCGACCGATGCGTACGACGTGGACTTGACCGACGTCCTCCCGGCGGGCTTCACCTACGTCGGATTGCCAACGTTCACCGGCACCGCACCGGCACCGTCGCCGTTCACGGAAGTGGGCGGAGTCATCACGGCTCACTGGAACGTGATCCCCTTTGGGACCAGCAGCACATTCACCTTCCAAGCCACGTTGGATCGCGACGTCGTTCCATGCCAGGAGCTGACCAACACCGCCAGCACCACCTGGAGCAGCCTGCCCGGCACGTTGGCCTCGCCGGGTGGTCCCCACCTGATCGTGCCCGGCAATCTCGACTCGACCGAACGGGATGGGACGGGCGGAGTCCTGAAGCCGTACAACGACTACTTCGCAACCGATTCAACAACGGTAAGCGTGGAATGTCCGACGCTCGAAAAGTCGATCGTCACCACCTCCGAAGCGAGCACCATCGGGAACCAAGTCGCCATCGGCGAGATCGTTCGTTATCGACTGCTGATTTCCCTACCGGAAGGAACCTCGCCGAACTTCCAGATTCATGATTTCCTGCCGGTCGGCATGCAGTTCCTCGACGGGACGGCCAAGGTGTCGCTGGTGTCGGGAGCGGGCTTCACGTCGGGCCTGATCGGTGCGAACCAGACACTCCTCGCACCGCCGCCGACGAATGTGCTGCTCAACAACGCAGTCTCAACGAGTGCCACGATCAACAACGACAGCTACGGCGACGGCACGGACGTGTTCTTCAAGCTCGGCACGCTCATCAACAACGACAACGACGGCAATGCGGAATACGTCGTTCTGGAATTCAACGTTCTGGTTCTGAACACGATCGCCAATCAGGCGGGAGTGCCGCTCGACAACAGCTACATCGTCACGATTCAACCGAACGCTTCCAGCATTCAAGTGGGGGATCCCTCGAATGTTGTCACGGTGATCGTCGTGGAACCGCAGCTCATCAATATCGGCAAGGAGTACACGTCGCAGACGCTACCAAACGGGCTGCTCAGTGCGACCTTTGACGTCTCGTTCTCGAACGCCAACGGGCCGTTCAGCAGCACGGCGTTCGACACGCACGTTCTCGATCAGCTCGCGCCATTCCTTTCGCTGACTCCGAATACCCTGACCGTCATTCGGAACGGCTTCTACACGCTCGGCCCCAGCGAGTTCGTCAACAGCTCCACCTCCGGCACCGTCGACGTGACGATCAACCAGATCGCTCCGGGAGACACCATTCAGTTGTTTTACACGGTGACGACGACCAGCGTCGTGCAACCGACTCAGCACATCAAGAACATCGCGAACGTGACCTACACCAGTCTGCCGGGAACCAACGGAACCAGTCCGAACCCAACAGGCTCGGTGACGCCGGGAATTCCCGGATCGATGACGGGCGAGCGAAACGGCTCGAATGCACCGGTGATCGGTTCCTTGAACGATTACTTCGACATGTCGATGGCGACCATCACCGCTGCCAGCCCCGTGATTTCCAAGACGATCATCGCCACGTCGAATGCCTCGACGGGGACCAGTCAATTCAATCCGTTGCTGACCGACTTAGCGGTCGCCGAGTACGTCACCTACCAACTGACCTTCACGTTGCCGGCGGGGACCACTTCGCCGCTGATCGTACGAGACAACTTGCCGACCGGATCGGCGGGGGTGATGAAGTACTTCAGCTCAACGATCGTGTCGATCGGCAGCGGCATCGGCCCCGGCACGCTGGTTCCCGCCGTCGTCACCGACACCGACGGGGATTTGATCAACGATCAAGTGGCCTACAACTTCGGAACGCGCACCGTGGCTCCAGGAGCCGCCGCCACTCGGCAGATCGTTGTGCAAGTCGTCGCGCAGGTGGTGAACTCCGCCGTGAATGTGTTGGGCAAGGTGCTGACCAACACCGCCAACTTGTTCTACGGCTTGGGGACAATCTCGACCAACGTGAATGCGGAAGTTGGGAAGCGGTCCAAGCCGTGGTGGTTTGAAAACCTCACGTTGAGGACCGGAGTCGATGTCCCGTTGACGCCGGTGCGAGCCAATCCCGTTGACTCAAGCAACATGGGTGATTCCGTGTTGTCTTTGGTCGGCAGTTTTGTCGCTGCTCCGAATGCCACTCTTCCTTTGGGAATCGCCGTGATTGGCAACGACAACTCACATGGGGATTGGCAGATCTCGACCGACGCTGGTATCAACTGGATTGCCATCGGCACTACGTCGCCGAAGTCGGCGACGCTCTTGAGCGCGGAGCCGAACAATCGCGAACATGGGTTTCACCGGCACCCTGTCCGCGGGTCTGACGTACCGAGCTTGGGACCGGTCGGCTGGTCCCGTCAGTGGCACGATGGGTGTGGACGCCTCGCTCGGTGGCGGCGACTCGCCGTTCAGCACCGCCTCGATCCGAGTCATGGCTCCGGTCAGCATGCAAGTCACACTGCCGAACACGGTCAACTCCGTGATCGTTTCGCGAACCGGAACCGGGCCAGCAGCGATGTTGCTCGTCCGTAAGGGGACGGTCAATTTGATGACTCCGACCCCCATCAATCAGTTCGGCGGATTGCAGATCATTGGCGGGAGCCTTGCGGACACCGTGACCTTGGACGCCACACTGAATGGCTTTTACTTCGGGACGATGCAATTCATTGGCAATGGGGGCAACGACGTTTTCAACGGCTCGGCCTTTGTCACGCTGAATTTGAATGATCTCATCGTCAGTGGTGGTGACGGGAACGACACGCTGACCGGTGGCAATGGCCCAGATAACTTGGCCGGCGGCGCGGGCGACGACGTGCTCATCGGCAATGCGGGGAACGATGTCCTGGACGGTGG
>JAPLNX010000412.1 GCA_026400935.1 Planctomycetia bacterium
TCCCCATCGCCGCGCCTTCGACGTCGGAGTGATTTCCATACCAAGTCCCGTCCATACGCGATGTTTAGCGACCGCTGGCGGATAGCGCCAGTCTGTTCTCTATGCTATTTTACAAGGGTGCGGAAAATGGGGTTAACCGCACGGCGCAGGCGTGCGCGTCTGGGTAGCGAGCGAGTCGCAGTGTGTATCGCAATCGCGCACGCCTGCGGCTTGCGGTTAAACGATTTGTGATCACAACCGACTTTGGTCTAATCTCAGCGAACTGCTTGCCTCAACGTTGGCCAGCATTGTGTATGCGAAGAGATCGTTCAAAATCTTCCAACAGATGAAGCCTTCTCAATTTGAGTGGTCTGGCTGGTCGAGAGATTGCTCCCTAGAATCCGCTCCTCGTTGAAATACGACAAGTGATGCCGCCATCAAGCGGTCGTCGCTTTGAGTGACCGATCCCTCACCTTTCAGAACGACAGATTTTCTGCATGGCTGATCCCCGTATCAATCTGAAGAATTCTTATCTCGCCGCCTTCCTGGCATTTTTGATTCCTGGTGCTGGTCATGCTTATCAAGGCCGCTATCTCAAGGCTTTGATTTATTCGGTAAGCATCCTCGGCTTGTTTGTTTGGGGAATGTCGTTGGGTGATTGGAAAGTGATCTACTTTCGCTGGCAGCCGAAGGAAAAAACGATCGGCTATTTGTCGCAAGTATTGATTGGTCTGCCGGCTCTCCCGGCGCTTGTGCAGTCGAATCGTTACTCGAAAGTAGCTGAAGAAGGGAATCGAGGTCTCGGCTCGAATGACTTTCCGCTCGATGCAACTTTCAGAGGATTCGCTAAGCAAGAAGCGGCCAATGATACTTGGGAAGGACCGGTTGTCGGGCGGATCAAGCTTAATATGCAGGATGGCCAGTTCGGTCCGGAAGTGCGAGGAGAATTCCGAGGGACTTTGGATTCAGGCGACCGACGTGAAGTCGAATTGTCATTGGCCGGGCCGATTGAACTCGCTCCACGATTGTTGGCTAGCGGTGATATTGCTTCAAAGCTCGACAGCAAGAGTCGCGGAAAAGAATTTTCGAGTTCCGAGCGTCGAGTAACCTGCCGAGTGATTGAGCCGAAGAACGGATTCGATTCTCCTGCGGGACAGCTCGAAGGGACCATCCCGCGATCACTTTTCGATTGGTATCAAGTTCCGCTTGAAGACGACGCCGTTCAGGAACTCAATCGTCGGTTGGGCCGACGCTTTGAAATTGCACTGCTCTTCACGTGGGTTGCAGGGCTATTAAATCTGTTAGCGATCTGGGATGCGTTCGAAGGCCCAGCCTACGGATACGGCGACGAAGTTGATCAGTCTGACCCTGAAGGCCAGCCGATGAAGAAGCCAGAGCCATCTGGTATTCCCACGGCCAACGGAACAGCAGTCGTTGCCAGTATGTCGAATTGACCTCACTCACTTTTCATTTGGCTTGGCAAGACGTCACTCACCCCAACCAAACTCAACACTCTGAATGCCTGAGACTAGACATGTTGCTCGCGAACCAAAACGTGTTGTGGTATCTACTTCCGTTGGCCATCGCGATCAGCTTGGTTTACAGCGCCAGCCGCTTTGAACTTCCCGATCGCGTCATTCGCCGCGCGGTTCGTCTGTTCCTTCAAATCGTGCTCTTCATGGGAACCGTCTTCGCAATCCTATTCGTGCTGTCCGACGGACTGTGAACTGCCTGGGTTGCGCCCTCTGTTGCTGAAGCGGGAGAGAATCTCGATGCCCTGTAACACCATCAGGTGCGTGCAAGGTGATCTCGCTCATCTGTCGGATCACACTTAGGCTTGCGGCTTGACGATCGTTTTGACGGCAGCCAGTTTGTCAGCAAACATCGGATGACTGGCTGCGGAACATGTCTGAACTTGGCTGTGTCGTGCGACCCACAACAGCATCAGAGTGCTGCTGGCTCCACAAATTAGGAGTGTCGGCCAGCCGTATCGGAGTCCACTGGGTTCGATCGAAACGAACCAACGCCAAGCCGATTGCTGCAACTCTTCCATATGACCATCGGCGAGTGCGGTCCCCACTCGCTCACGCACCACCGCCATTGAGTTGAAGAGGAAGTGGAACACGACTCCCGGCAACAAACTCCCACTGCGGGCTGCAATGAGTCCCAAAACCAAACCGAGCAAAGTCGCGTTGAAAACTTGCTGCGGAATCATGTGCATCACGCCGAACGTCACCGCAGAAATTCCAATCGCCAATCCAGTTCGACCATTGCGGCTGAAGCCGGTCAGAATGAAGCCACGAAATGCCAACTCTTCACAGATCGCCGGTGCCGCCGCGAACGACAGCAAGATCAACCAGAGCGGCTGCCCGTGATCCGACATCGTCTTCATCAAACGTGCCGCTCCTTCGGGCAACTGCGGGAAGAACCAACTCAGTGAGGCGACAAGCTCAAGCGACAGAGGGTGCAGTGTGAATGGCAACAATGCCGCAATCACGACGAATCTCCACCCGGGCCAGCGCAACCGAAAAGTCTGCCGGACACTCGTTGTCAAAATTAAACCCATGAACAACGCCGGGCAAGCAATGATCGCTATCTGCTGAATAACGAGCAGTCTCATCATGGCTTCGCCCATTTGTTCCGGAGCCACAAACGCGATCGACTGGCCGAACGCACGCATTGAGGCGAACTGCGCCAGCATGATCATCACGAAGCAAAAGCCCGCTTCTGTGAAGCTCGGCGTCGGCTCTTTGTCACGCAACAAATGCTTGAACCACAATGCTGGCTCGAAACGCTCGCCCTCACGGAACAACACCCCCTCGCTAGAAAATTGCTCGATCGCCCACCACAACGCCAGCAGGCTGTAACCGATGCTCGTTACCAACACCGGACCGGCGAAAATTAAAGCCTCTGTGTTCCCCGGATTCAGCAACAATGCTTTCAATAACAATGCGATCCCGACAACCGGCATCACGCTGTAAAACCACGAGGCTTGATGGACTGGATAAATCTCGACTGCCGGAGACAAGCAGAACACCGTCAATCCGATAGAGACCATCAATAGCGGCGTGAGGTAGTACTGTCCCTCTTTGGAACTGCGTGCGAACGTCGCCAGCGCCAAGCAAAGTGCGCTGAACAATGCCGATAACGGAATGAGTAACGCCAACAACCAAGCGAGCGCGGGGAGCGACGGCAGCGAGACTTCCCCCATCTTGGCCATTGCCCCAGCACCCGCACCACGCGCTGAGAGCATGTAATTCCCTGTCATGCCGATACTCATCAAGTTCAACAACGCCGTACTCACACTGAAGCACATCACGGTGAGAAACTTTCCGAGCACAATCTCCGTTCGAGTCGCCGGGCAGATGAGCAAGGTTTCCATTGTCCCCCGTTCTTTTTCGCCAGCGGCCACATCGACCGCCGGATAGAACGCGCCGGTTACGGCCATGATCACGAGTAACGCCGGGAACATTTTGCTCCAGACATTCGCGGAGAGTTGTTCTTCGGCCGCGAGATCCATCTGAAGGGAGCCGACCGGATTCGGGAGTTCTTGTGGCAGGTTCGCTGACGACAGTCGCTGACGAAGAATCTCTTGTTCCCAGGCATCGAGTACTTCGCGCACTCGCGAATACGCGACAACCGATTTGTCATCCGCTCGATTCTTCACGATCGTCGGTCGAGGGTACGACATCAAACCGTCCGACTGCATTTCACGCTCTGCGATCAAGTGATTGACACGTTCAATGTTTTCCTTCAATCCATCAGGTACGACGATGAGCACCTGAATTTGGCTGGCGGCGAACAAGTCGCTCAGATCGTGATCAATCACGACCAGTTTTGCTTTCAGGTCGCCAATCTTCTTGGTCAATTCTGTCAATTTGCTCGAGGTTGTTTGGCCTACCGGAGTCGCCGCTTCAGCACCGATACCTAATTCCGCATTCGTCGGAGCTGCCTTCAACAGATTGCGTAGCTCGACTTCCAATTGATCAAGCTCGGCCTTCTTGGCGGCATGTTCGTCGACACGAGTACGCAGCGCTTTAGCCTGCCCGATCAATCTTGTTTGACGCTCATCCGCCGCGCTGTCGCCGGATGGCTCGTTCGCCGATCCGTCCGTGATCACTTTCAACTTCGACGCGTCATCCGGATTGATAAACCAGTTGGAAACGAAGCGGTCGCCGTCAAGCAATTGCGGTTGCGGCAGATGTTTCTCACCCAAAATCACTACTGTCCGCGGCTGCTCCGTGAAGAGCAATGTCATCTGCAACATGCCGATTCCCAAGGCGGGGTACAGCATCAACGGTAAAACCGCGACCATGAACAACGTCCGCCGATCACGGAGCTGATCACGCACCTCACGCAGAAAAATGAGTCGGATGTTTTTCCAGTTCATGTCGTTTGATCATCCGCGAGTGAAAACCTGAGCTTCAATCTTGATTGACGCTCAGACCATCGCCATTTGCTCTTCGAGTTTCGGATTTCGAGCTTCGTGCTTCTTCGCCGTCGTGTTGTTCGATCAAATCAAAAAACAATTCCTCGGTATCCGGCTGTTCATACTTGTCTTGCAGTTCCGGCAGCGTTCCCGATGCCAGGATGCTCCCTTTGTGGATGATCGCAATGCGGTCACAGAGCTTTTCGACCTCTCGCATGATGTGCGTCGAGAAGATGATGCACTTACCTTGATCTTTGAGCGATTGCACCGTCGAGAGCACTTTGCGAGCGACCAGCACGTCGAGGCCGGAGGTCGGTTCATCAAAGATCAATACCGGGGGATCGTGAACTATCGCGCGGGCGATGCTCACTTTCTGCTTCATGCCGGTCGACATCTTCGCTCCCAACGTGTCGCGGAAGTCGTGCATTTGCAACGTCGTGAAGATGCTGTCGAGCCGCCGTTTGAGCACATCTTCAGAGAGCCCATACAACCGCCCGTAGTATTCCACCATTTCCCACGCGGTCATCCGATCATAGATGCCGGTGTTGTTTGACATGAATCCAATCCGCTGCCGTACTTCGGTCGGATGCGTGGTGACGTCGTATCCCGCGATAGTCGCCGAGCCGCCTGTCGGTCGGAGCACAGTACTGAGGATTCGCAAGCAGGTCGTCTTCCCAGCGCCGTTGGGACCGAGAAGTCCGTAGATCTCACCCGGATGTACTTCAAAGCTGACATTATCCAACGCCGCCACCCACCCGCGGCGCAGGTCGTCGAATCCTTTTGTCAGTTCGGTGACGCGAATCATTTTGGGCTCATGATCAATGCGTAGCAAAGTTGCTCCGCAACTCCGATCCGAGTTACGGAGCAACTCGGCTACGATTCAGACGGAGTACAAGGCTGATACTCTAGCACGCCCAAAAGCATCGGGAGCGAATCACTGCAATTTGATTTGCGGCGAATTCACTGGCTCAAGACCGGCAGCGTCACCCGGCCCGACTCATGCGGAACCTCCGCCTCATCGTGCTCGTCGATGTATTCGTAAAAGACGTTCCGCTGCCGAGGGATGTAACCCACTTCTCGGATGCAGCGCTTGATCGTTTCCAAACTGAGGTGATACACGGTCCCCGCCGAGGCGACGACGTTCTCTTCGATCATCAAGCTCCCCATGTCGTTCGCCCCGAAGAGCAACGCCATTTGTCCGGTCTTTTCTCCCTGCGTTACCCAGCTCGACTGAATGTTCCGCACGTTGTCGAGATACAGCCGGCTGACCGCCTGCGTCTTGAGATACTCGAACGCCCCGACCGGCGCGATGTGAGCCATGTCGGTGTTCTCCGGCTGAAACGTCCAACAGATAAACGCCGAGATGCCGCCGGTCTCGTCCTGCAACTGCCGCAGCCGTTCGAGATGCTCGATCCGTTCGGCCAGCGTTTCCACATGCCCGAACATCATCGTCGCCGACGATTTCCCACCGAGTTCATGCCACACGCGGCAGACGTTGATCCAGTCGTCCGACAACACTTTGCCGCGCGTGATTTCTTTGCGCACGCGGTCCACCAAAATCTCACCGCCGCCGCCGGGCAGACTTCCCAACCCCGCCGCTTTCAGCCGTTCGAGCACCTTCCGCAGCGGCAGCTTGCTCAACTTTTGCAACGCGTGAATCTCCGGTGGCGAAAACGCATGCAGATTGACTCGCGGAAAGCGTTCCTTGATCGACGACAACAAATCCTCGTACCACTCGATCGGCAGATCGGGATTCATTCCTCCCTGCATCAAGATCTGATCGCCGCCCAGTGCCACGGTTTCGGCGATCTTCTGAAAGATCTCCTCCTTCGAGAGCAAATAACCTTCGGGACTTTTCGGCCGGCGAAAGAACGCGCAGAAATCACACACCGCCGAGCAGACGTTCGTGTAATTCACGTTGCGGTCGATGTTGAAAGTCCGATACGGCTCCGGATGCAGCCGCGTTGTCACCGCGTTCGCCGCGATGCCGATCGAGACCAGATCGTGCGACTCCAGCAACTTCAGGCCGTCGTCGTTCGACAGCCGCTCCCCCGCGACCGCTCGTTCGAGGATCGCCCGGATCGGCGAGTTCCCAAACGGTGATCGTCCGCCGAACGACTCGTTGAGCTGCTCGACAAAATCACGATCAACCGCCAAACGTGGCCGTTCAATACCGGCGAACGAACGAACTCCGCGGCCACATTCAGCGGGCGCACAAGCAGTGACGGAAGACAAGATCAACCCCTTCGGGAGCCAGTCCCGTTTTGACAGCCAGTTCCTGAAACAACTTCAACCCGGCTCGTTCCGCCGAGCCGAGCGTGAAATGCAAATTGTGAGCGAGATAATTGCGAGCCAACTCTTCGGTGATGCCGAGCTTTGGAGCCTCGCGCCGCGCGATCTCGGCAAATCGCTCGACGCCCCGGTCGCGCGATTCGCACAACGCCTCTTCAATGTCGTCCAGTTCGACATCACGGCGAGCAGCCCACATCGCAAAGACAAACGGCAAGCCAGTCCATTGAGTCCACTCCTCGCCGAGATCCCAGGTTGCCACAAATCTTTCACGCGGTGGTTTCATCGCTCGATCACCGATGACCAGCACGGCATCGGCAGAAGAGTTTTCAGTAGCAAAACCAAGAGGTAAGAGCGTTGTTGTTGGGCGAACTCCAAATCGCTCAGACAACATGACTCGCGCGAGCGTGGCACTCGTTCGCGACCCTTCATCTAGCGCTAGCGTCCGCACATTTGCGAATGGAACGCGGCTGAAAAGTTTAACGCTCAGCACCGGGCCACGAGTTGCGACACATGCATCTGAGACAATTTCGTAGTCCGCATTTCGCAGCACTTCGATGGATGGAATCAGGGCAACATCCAGATCACCCGCCGCTAGGTCATCCGCCAAACGACTCGGAACGTCGAGAATCAATTCTCCATCGCTGGCCAGTTCCGCAAGATCCTCAATCAACGGTTTCGAATTGAGATAGCTCACCGCCCCAATGCGGATCGGTCGTTCTCGGGTTGTAAACATGATCAATCTGTTGCTCATTTCGCCCAGGCTGCAAGCAGGGCGGATTATAGGACAACGCGGTCTACTCGCCAGCAATCAACCGGAGCCATTGGTTGCGGAAATGACCGCAGAAGATCGCTGGCGCTTAACGCGAATCTCGCTCGAGGGGGCTTTGATCGTTGGTCATTGGTCGTTGATCATTTCGGACTTGCTGGTGACCAACGATCTGCATTTACGTAGCCATCACGCTCCGCGTGATGAGCCGGTCGCTTCATAAGCGTTGAGAAAGTATTCGGCTCGTCACGCGGAGCGTGACGGCTACGTATCTGTGGCTTCGCCGTTTATTTCTTCGCCGCTTTCAAATACTCATCGTTAAGTTTGTCGCACGACCAGAGCAGGCCGCGGGTGACCAAATCGAGATACCGCGCGTCGCCGACCGTCTCGCTGTTGTGACCGAGCGTCGTGCTGAAGACACGGGACTTGCCGTACTGGTTGATCCAGGTCACGACGTAATCATCGACCTTGTTGCCGACATCTTGTTTGCCGCGAGCCAGCGGCTTCGCGGTCTCGAACAGCTTGATGTTGTTGTAGAGTTCTTCGTTGATTGTGGTCCAATTCTCCAAGCCTTTGGTGATGGCGTGATCGCGCTCGACGTAAGTGACATCAATCGGCTTCTGCGGCCCGTGACCGCTCGATTGAATGCCGACGAACTTGAACCAGTCGTCCGTGCCAACTCGGTAACAGTGCATCGCGCAGTGCAAATTCACCGCCGCGACACCGTTCTTGTGGGCGTTGAGGATGTTTTCAACATATGGCATGTCCTTCACGTCGGAAGTGCATTCGTCGTGAATCACGACGTCATACCCTTTCGCCCAATCGGCCTTTTCGTAGATCGCAAATCGAGCTTTCGTCGTCTTATCGTCGGTATGAATCTGATCGACCACCACGTGAGCTCTCGCTTCGATTCCCGCTTTGAGCAAGTCCTTCTGCTTGCCGTAATCGTGACAGCAACCACCAGTGATGAGCAGCGCCTTGAGCGGCTTTGGACCTTCGGCCTGGGCGAGCCCAGTCAGGGCAATCAAAGTGACGCAGCAAAAAGCAAAGATCGTTCGCATGAATGAGTTCCTTAGAAAAATGACACAAACCCCACTGAGCTTGTCTCAGTGGCTCGCAGGCGTTTGCACTACTCGAATATCTAACGCTCACAGGCAGTAGTGCAGAGGCCTGCGAGCCACCGAGGCATGTTCGGTGGAGAGATGAGTTACCGCAGAGCTGCCCCGCTTGCATCGAGCACTTGAGTGTTCGAAACGTCGTTCCCGAACGTCGTAAAGCGGTCGAATTTCCAGATGATTTCTTTGTTCTTTGGATTGAGTTCGACCAGCAACGGCTGACCTTCGCCCGCATGGCAGTTTCCGAATATGTAGTTGCCGTTTGGTAGCACCTCAAGCGTTGTCACCCAAGCCAGCGTGATGCCGGGGAGATCTGTCTGCTCGACCTTCCAAACTACCTGCTTGTCGCGAGTTACTTCAATCACGCTGTGTCCGTTCCCAGTCGCGATTAGAGTGTTGCCGTTTGGAAGTCTCACCGCCGCAAAACACTTGTTGCCGAACGCCTCCGGGCCGTGCCCGCCCTTGGGTTGCTTACCGAATAGCGGGACTTCGTAATCCCAGACGATTTCGCTGGTCTTAGCGTCGTACTCGCGAATGAAACCATCCCCTTCATGGCAGACGAGATAGTTCCCGTTTGACAACTTTCGAGCGAGCCGCGTATCGGTGTGCGGGTGCGAGTGCGTGACCTTGAGCTTCACTTCTTTGAGCAGCTTTCCATCGCGATCAATCTCGATGATCCGGGCTGGTCCTGATTCAGCGATCATCAACCGGCCCTCTTCGAGCGGCTGAAACGCATGAACTTCGACCTTCTTCCCTTCGTTGCCGTTCTGCTTGGCAGAGTCATAGGACCACACGACCTGCTTCCGCCCCAGCCCATTTCCCATTCGATGTCGCCATTCTCCTTAACGATCGCCAGTTTCCCTTTGCCTTGGACGACGACTTTATGAGCGGCGAAAGTCGGACCAGCAACGGCGGACAACAGCACCAGCGACAGAATCAACAACTTCTTGAGCGACATGCGGTGACTTCCTGACAACGGGCTTAAACAAGTCGAACGAAAGAGGTGAGGTTCTATCGAGGTAACTCAGTCAACCCAAGTCATCTCGCGGTGATTTACGAAGCGGCCTACATTCCGCTCGCTTCCAAATTCATTGAACCCGGCGAGCGGGACGGCGTCAGTTCAACGGCACGACGCCGTTCAGGATTTGATCGTCAAGCAAATTAACCAAGACAAGGACGAAGCGCCAGCGAGTGCATTCATTGACGGATCAATGACACGCGCTCGCTGGCGCTTCGGGCTTATATTTCTCGAATTCACAATCCTTAACGGCGTCAGCTCCGTTCGCCGAAATTTCTTACGAAGGTCAACCCCATGAATCAATATCTCTCGCACATTTCCGGCAGCCGTTTGGCTATGTTCTTATTGGGAGCCACACTCGCGCTTGGCTTCACGTTTTCCGCTCACATGATCTCCACAGCAATCGTGCGGCTGAAGCACGAGAACACAATCAAAGTCAAAGGGACCGCCGAGAAAACCATCACGTCAGACTCGGCCAAGTGGAGTGTGTCGTATTCGGTTCGTGCGGTTAGTTTGCAGGAAGGCTATGCCGAACTGGAGAAGAGCAGAGAGACCGTCAAGAAGTACTTGGCCGATGCCAAAGTTCCCGAATCGGAATGCACCTATGTCGCGATCTCCTCCAATCCACAGTTCAAGAAAGATGCGAATGGCTTCATGACGAACGAAGTCGAGTTCTATGTTTTGAACCAATCGGTTCAGTTGAAATCAAAAGACGTCAAACGCATCGACTCGCTTTCGGACAGCATCACCGAACTCATCAAGAGCGGCGTTGATCTACACAGTAACGCTCCCGCCTTTCTTTATTCTGGCCTCGAACAACTTAAGCTCGAACTTCTCGGAGCCGCGACGCAAAACGCCTATGACCGTGCGAAGACACTCGCTGAAAATAGTCATGGCAGAGTCGGCGGCCTGAGTTCTGCCTCACAAGGTGTCTTCCAAATCACGCCGGTCGATTCCACCGACGTCTCCGACGGCGGCGAGTACGACACAACGACAATAGACAAGAAGGTCAAAGCAGTCGTGACGCTCGAATTCAGCATCGAAAAGTGAGGCTTTTCTTTCGTAGCACGAGCGGCTCGCCTGTGTCGTCTCCGCGTCCATTGACCTTCGCCAGAACCCACGCGTCGCATAGCGCAGACGAGCGACCTGCTCAATGCTGAACGACGAGCCGATTATTCGGTCATTCGCCGACGATCTGTTTGAGCAGTTCGGCCAGCCGATACCCGGCCAACGTCACTCGACGGCGTGCGAGCTTATTGGCGGCGTACTCGGCACCTTGTGGTAGGATCGGGACGTCGTCATTCGTGATCCGTTTTTGATCGAGGTCACCTGATAGCGCAAACGAGAGCTGCCCGTCGCGATAAGCGGTTGTTTTTGCGGCGGCGTAGCTTTCGGCCGCCCAGTGTTTGAAGTCGTGATGCGTGCCGAACTCCGGCAACTGCTCCGGCTTCAAGTGCGGATCGTGCGTCAGCATTTCAGCCAAACTTTTCACAGCAGGGAAATGCGAATCGGTTCCCAAACGATCGTCCCAAAAGCCATGCAATTTGTGCGGCGGAGCACCGATGTGCGAACGAATGACTATCAGATTTCCTCCGAGATCAGCGTGCGTTCCCTTCGGAAACTTCTTGTCGTCGATCAACGTCGTGACATGCAGCGGTTGATGCAGATCGCCCATCAAATGAAACAACCAACAAAGTCGAACTGCTCTATTTTCGTCGTCAGTGATGTCCGTCACTCGATCTGTATCCGCCGCGGTGTCTCCTTTGAGTACCTTCATTGAGACTTCGAGTTGCTCCAAGATATTGGTGGCGTTCGCCCCGTCACCTGCGACCGGACGGGCGGGCAGTTCTGATTCGGTTTGACCGACATGATACGGGTAATTGACGTAGTGCCACGGCCCACGGTGAAACTTGTGGAGCGGATGTGTCGTGATTTGATTACTCGGCAGGTTCCTCGGCGGACGAACGTGATCACTCCAAACAGCCGCGCGCAGGAATATCCACTCCTCTTCTGAAACATCCTCCGGCCGATCTTTCAGCAAGATAGAATCACGATGCGGATGATGTCTCAATAACTTCGCTACCGCATGTCGCTGCCGATCAGTCAATCGCTCGTAAGCAATCTTCGCGACAGTGAGATGCCCAGCATCGTTCCAGGCCAATAGTTGCTGAGTACAACACGTGACCGCCAAGACAAGCACGATTCGTAACATGAGCCGTTTCATGGTCAACTCCGTGATGAATTTGAGGAATCACTGCGCAAGTCGGCCAAAAATAATCGCGGAGTGTGAGCCGATCATGAACGATCTGTGTGCTTCAGTGTTCTATTTCTTTCCCGACTCCGGAATCGTCTTGCGCGATCGCGCGATCCGAGCAAGCTCATCCGGAGCAAATGAAAGGACGCCGTTCTTACGAATCGCACGTACTTTCCCCATATCGACCAACGCCTTGATTTCGTTTTCTGGCATGCCCAGAGAGGCGGCCGCTTCACGGAGGTTCTTCATAGGTAACGGCATGAGTGACGCCCTTCTGGGGGATTGAGATGTTCCAACAAAACAGCCACAAGCCCACAAGCTGCCGGGGGCCAAGCGAACTCGCGAAACGGTAAAGCGGTTTCGCTCTGACTTCAATCTGTCGTACAGGTCCCAGGTCTTCATTTTTAATTGGTGCAGATGGGTTTTGATTGGATCGTTACAGGACCAGTTGAGCAGAATGCAGCAAATTGGCCCATGTGCCAAATTGCCTGACCGAAAAGTTCGGAAAGACGCAGATAGACCGCGAAAGTGGTTTGCTAAGCACCGTCGGTTTCGTGGTCAGCCAGTCTTTCAGAACCATCGTCTGGTTCGGAGAGTCATCGGCCAAATTCGCCGATCTGTGAAAGTTTGTGTTGAATTTGGGTCAGCGGACGGCGATAAGTTCCGAGACCATTTCGGCTCACAAGCACCGACATGGTTGATTCTGGTTCAAAATCCCCTCGTTAAGGAACGTGCGATGTTTTTCCGTTGGCAGCCGTGGGCTCTGGTTGGCGTACTCGCTTTGAGCCTCGTGGCTCCGGGAATCTCCGCTGATTCTAAAAAAGAGAAGAAGAAGATCATTCCGGTGATCAAGGTGGACTCGTCCGCCGAGCACATCGATGTTTTTGAGGGAATCGAAAAGGGAATTCTGGAAGTGAAGATGGTTCCCAAGGATTCGCTCGGTGGAAATTTGCTGATCGAAAACAAGGGAGATAAACCGCTCAACGTTGATCTGCCTCCCGCGTTTGTTGGCAAGCAAGTGCTGAAGCAGTTCGGAGGACAGCAGGGTGGTGGCCAACAAGGAGGTCAGCAAGGTGGTCAACAAGGTGGTGGTGGCCAAGCTCAAGGTGGCGGAGCTGGTGGTCAACAAGGTGGTGGTGGCGGCGGATTTGGTGGCGGTGGTCAACAAGGTGGTGGTGGTGGCGGTGGTTTCTTTTCAGTTCCCCCCGATCGCATTGTGCGAGTCGCCTATCGCTCGGTGTGTCTCGAGCACGGCAAAACTGAACCTGCTCCCCGCATGAATTATACAATCACCAAGTTGAGTGACTTCAACAAAGACCCTGTGCTCGAAGAAGTCTTGAAGATGTTGAGTAACGGACAACTTGATTCACAGAGTGCTCAAGCTGCAACATGGCACATCACCGACAAAATGAGTTGGGAACAACTGGCCGCAAAATCGACGCCACATATCGGACGCCCGGCGACTTTGTACTTCACATCTGAAAATATCTCTCGCGCACAACAGATTTTTTCGACAGCTGTCGCTCGCGTGAATGAAAACGAAAAGCAACCCAAGTCCATAAGCACGTCCACAGAAAAAGCAGCCTCTGCGACGACTGTGAAACGTGATTGATGGCGAAGCCTGATTCCTGAAAATTGATCAGGCTTTTGAGTCAGAAGGTTTGGCCCAGTGTTCTTAGCCAAACGTCAGAACGAACATCACTGTGTGCCGCGTGCGGAGACCGCGGCTGGATCAAGCAGGAAGTGGTTGTTCCCTTGGATAAGGAACCCGCAAATGATGCGTCAAAGGTGCTCGTGGATATTGGTTGGTGGATTGATTGTGGGCCTTGTTGCTCCAGGAATTTCTGCCGATGCTAAAAAAGAGAAGAAGAAAATTAGTCCCGCAGTGAAGCTGGATATTTCAGCCGAACATATCGATGTCTTTGACGGGATCGAGCAAGGTCTGCTGGAAGTCAGGATGGTCCCCAAAGACTCGCTTGGCGGAAACATGCTGATCGAAAACAAAGGGGATAAACCGCTCAACGTTGATATCCCCGCAGCTTTTGTTGGACGACAAGTCCTCAAGCAATTCGGCCAGCAAGGTGGCGGATTTGGTGGCGGCCAATAGGGCGGCGGATTGGGTGGCGGTCAACAGGGTGGTGGCGGTGGCTTCGGCGGCGGCGGTCAGCAAGGTGGTGGCGGCGGCGGTTTCTTCTCAGTTCCACCTGATCGCATCGTTCGAGTCGCTTACCGCTCAGTCTGTTTGGAACATGGCAAGACCGAACCTGCTCCACGCATGAGCTACACGATCGGCAGAGTGCAAGACTTCCGTGATGACCCGGTGTTGGAAGAAGTCTTGAAGATGGTCGCCAGCGGGCAACTTGATGAGCAGAGTGCTCAAGCCGCGACTTGGCACGTCACCGACAAAATGTCCTGGGAACAACTCGCTACGAAGTCGATCCCACATATTGGCCGTCCGGCGACGCCGTACTTCACTCCGCAACAGATTGCTCGTGCTCAAAGCATTTTCAGCACGGCAGTCGCTCACGTGAATGAGCACAAAGAAAACAGCAAAACCGCAACTGCGTCCGCGAAATCTGATCGGACTCGTTCATCAACGGTGAAACGCGATTGATTTCCTATTACTTGACTCACAACCTCCAAAAGGACTCACGTCGGTGAGTCCCTTTTTGCTCTCGGTTGCCATTGCGTTTCGCGACATGAGCCGAATGTTTCTTTGATGCACGCGACACGAAGAGCGGATGTTTTTGCAGGGCAGCCGACTGTTTCACTCTTGTATCAATTCAGATTGTCGTGCCAAATTGGACCTTGGCCACGCTATGGCTTATCGCTGACTTCCGGCAGTTCCACCGGCGACCAAGACAACATCGACTTCAGCGGTGTCTGATTCATGACCTCGCCGCCAGTTGCCAGCCAGAAGCGGTTTCCAATCACACCAGCATCCATGTTATTGAGCGGTGTGGCATCTCCGGTGAATCGAGCTTTCGTCAGTGCGATCCAGTCTCCTTTTGCTGTCTGTGCCCAACCGTTGCCGAACATCGCTCGGCGAGTTTGTTTTGGACTTTTGCCATCACGTCGAAAATCCTCGAGGAAGGAATAGAGCCCACGCAATTGATCGCCTCCGGTCACCGTCCGAAACGTCGCGAGATGTTTCCAACTGCGAGGTTCCTCCAATCCAATGTAGGCGGCGTAGGTCGTCTTCGGCTTCTCGACCTTTGCGGTGACGAGCAAACGATAGGTCTGACCGACTTTCCAATTCAGCTTCAAAAAGCACTGCGCGCCGGTTCCTTCGTTACCAAACCGCCCGATACGAACATCTTTCGCTTGATCGAGAACCTCGACGCGACGATCCGCTGGGACCGAATTGGGATCATCTTGGCTGCTCGGATCCCATACCGAAAAGAGCACGACCTTGTCTTCAGGACCACTGAGTTCTTGGATTCCGAAGTAGCCGTGATTGAAACCACAGACCATGAAGTAACTGCCGGGAACAGATTCTTCGACGGTGACTTCGTTGTAAAACGCAACGGCATCGGGAGCGGGAAACCCAAGATGTACCGACCGAGCGGCGTTTGGTTCGTCAGCCTTTAGCACATTCGTACCAAGACTGCAAAACACCATCAACGACAACAAACTTAGGCGGCTTAACCACGACATAAAACGACTTTCTAACGAAACGAGGATCGAACATGACGAAGGCCGTGAGTAACTTCTTGGCAGACATCTTGTCGCTTGCCCCACTAACCCGCCAGCAAGATCGCGGACTAGAAACCGTAGCTACAAGCTGCCAGCTTGTGAGCGTTTCAAAACTCTGAAATCAGCACTGCAATATCAACACCCTGCTAATGACGCGTGGCAAACTGGCAGTTTGCCGGCGCGTTGGATGCTTTCCGCAATCACAAAGGAATGATTCATGTCTAAGCACGACTTCTCTGCCGCAGAATTTGCACTTCGGCGAGAGCGAGTCACCGCAGCGATCGCTGCAGCGGGGTTGGATTGGATGATCGTGATTCATCCGGTTTCGATTCGCTGGCTGACTGGCTCCGACGCAAAGAGCTACCAAGAGTTTCAATGCTTGCTGATCTCTGCCAAACCAGGGCCGATCACTGTGCTGACACGAGTTGGCGAACGTAACGAATTCTTAGAAGATGCCCTCGTGGATGAGTTGCACACGTGGGGCGGAGGCGAGCCTGAAGACCCCATTCTGGCACTTCAAAAAATCGCCGAACGGCTTGGAGTTCCGGGAACTCGCGTTGGACTCGAAGTCCCGGGCTATTTTCTGCATCCGCATCATTGCGTGCGGATCAAGCAATTCTTCGGCGAATCTTCTGTTGTTGAAGCCACGAATCTGATTCACGACCTGACGTTGGTGAAATCGACGACGGAATTGCGCTACATCCGCGAAGCTGCTCGGATTGGCGACGTCGCAATGGCGCGATTCGAGAACTCATTGCGAGAAGGCCGGAGCGAATTCGAACTCGCGGGCGAGATCTATCATGCGCTGCTGACTTCCGGTGGCGGACTCGCAGCAAGCCCGATCAATCTCGTTTCTGGCGAACGATCGTGTTTCAGCCACGGAGCACCAACAGATCGCCGATTGCGCGGCGGTGACTTCGGCAATGTCGAATATGGAGTGACCTACAAACGCTACACCGCGACGATTGGTCGTCAGTTTTGTCTGGGGCAGCCAACAGCCCGAATGGTCGAGTTGTACAAACTCGTCTGCCGAGCGTCTGACGCTTGCCTTGCCGAGATTCGAGCCGGAGTTCCTGCTGCTGTGCCGCATGAAGCGGCGAAGCGAATCATTGCTGATGCGGGACTCGATCACGCGCGAGTCCATCTGACCGGATACGGCCTCGCTCCGGGTTCGCCACCCGGTTGGGCAGAACCGATTCACCTTTTTGGCGGCAGTAAATACTTCCTGGAAGCGGGAATGGTGGTAACGGTCGAACCGCCGGTCTTCATTGGTGAGGAACACCTTGGAGCGCGCATTATCGACAACGTGCTGGTCACCGAACACGGCTGCGAAGTGTTGTCTCGTTTCAGTCGGGATTTGATCGTGGTCGAGCGAAAGACGACGTTCTGAAAAATTCGCAGGGCAAGTTAGTTTTTGAAGGCTATTAGAACGAGGGCTTTGACTGAGTCTTCGGTGTGTTCCAAGCATTCGATTCTTGTTGAGCTTCTGAAACTCTACGGAGACGGTTCTTGACCAATTGGGATTGTGGATCAATGCGTTGAGCATCGTGGTAGAATTCTCGAGCTGAGGCATCCTCTCCCATTCGCCAGAGGCAATCCCCCAAACTAACTCGCACACCAATGCGAAATGACAATGGTGCCGCATGATCGGCTGGATGAAACACCGCTTTGCGCAGCCAGTCACGAGCCTCTATTAAGCGTCCTCGTCGAAGTAAGGCATTGCCAAGTCCCTCAAGGCTGAGTGCTTCATTGGGATCAACCTCAACAGCACGGTGATAGATGTCTAATGCCTCATCAACAGCTTCGGTTTTCTCCAAGAGCCGTCCGTATTGACAGAGAACCCAAGCGTTTTTGGGAGCAAGCTCAGCAGCCTCACGTGCAATCGGGAGCGCTTCGCGCACTTTGCCTCCCCATGTTAGCTCTTGAGCTAGAGTGCAAAGTGCATCTGCTTTGATCGAAGGAGTCAGTGATCCAAACATTCTTGCGAGTTCTTTATCGAATGCTTGGCCGATCGCTTCCAAATGGTTCGGCCGAAGCAGGTCCATGTGAACCATTTCGCGTACCAAAAGAACGGACAACTCCAAATGTAATTCGGGATGTGGATGAACGTGGTCGACGAAGGATTCCGCACCGGGAATGTCATGCCCTAATCGACTCCGACATCGCTCTGCGACGTATTCCGGAAAACGAATCACAGCCGCTCCGTTTGTATGGCCAACGTCTTCGACAATCTGAGAAATTTCTGACAGTGCACGCAACGGGCAAACATCTTCATCTTTGGCGGCCACAAAATGTTCTTTGGCCCCCTTGGTGTCACCAATTTTTAACGCCGCTTGTCCTGCGAGAAATCTCACCTCGGCATAAAGCGGATCAAGTGCAATGGCACGAGAAAACGCACTAAGTGCTGTTTGGAAATCATGTGACTTCAAAGCTTCTCGGCCCGTCCTTACATGCCGTTCAAACTCAAGAACATTTCGATTCGATGAGGAACGCTCGCTTTTGAACGGACTGAAGTCTCGCAGGTTTCCTGCTGGCTGGACCAATATCACTTGTGCTCCAGCTCGTTGAGACAAAGCACAAACTCGTTCTAAGCTCATCCTAAAATGGCTCAAGACACTTCTGCGAAGTTTCGGATCACGGTGGTAAGTCTCAGGACCAACTGTGCTGTCGAGAATGACATCGACCTCAGCCTTCATTCGCGAATTGGTGACCGGTCGCAACCAAGGCTTCAACAGGTTGTGTAGAACGGTCGTCAAACGTAAATAGCTGACAACATGAACTCCGCAAGAAACGAGACGCGATCGCTCACGGATATTGCGGTAAGTCCGTTCCTCCAAGAACTCGTTATGCCCCTCATAAAAGATGATGAGGTCCGGTTGATACTGGCGCAACTCTTCCATGAGTGCTGCGAGTCGATAGCTTGAATACGAGATCCCACCGCAGTTGACAACTTGCCAATCTCGATCTGGTGCCAGTTGCTGGAGTAGATTTCTCAAACCGCTGACATACGAAAACGTGTCTTGATAAGGACGACCGTAAGTCGTGGACCCACCCAAACAAAATATCCGGAATGAGTTGGGCTGTTTTTTGTAGGGGAATGATTGACCATTGAAATAAGTTCGTTTGACCGGGTTGGTCACATAGTCGCCCGTTTGGCGAACAAATAACGGAATGCCTGGCTCAAAATCTAAGAAGGGATCGTGAGCCTCTCGAAATGGATGGATTCCCAACGCGACCAGAATAAATTCGGTTCCGGCAAAGACCGTGACGAGCACGATTCCTGAAAGCAGACCTTTTCTTTTCCAACTGAGCCTCTTTGGAGTCGCGACACTATCCGACTTGTTTGGAGGAAACGAATCCGCGTCTTGATCACGGCATGCAACAAATTGGCTTGAAGTGAATCTCGCCAGAATTTGTTTGAATGGCCGCAGCATCGCGGAGTCCTTCGCCTTCATTTGGTATCAGTGTTCAATCACCGTAAGAGTCTGATTTGTTGTGGGAGTATCGATGACTTGCCGACCGCCGAGAGGCCAGTGAATTTCTAATCGAAAAACACGTTCTCCGGCTGGAATGCCCCAAAAGACGCGGCGATCAGAGTGCGAAAGATAGCTCCCACCTCCCTTGATCATTCGCAGTTGCGATCCCTTCGAAGTATGGAGCACTAACCATGCACCGATAGCGTCACGATTACTAGATCGCCCTACCAAACGGACTTGCAACCAATCACCAGTGCTTGTGATGTCGTTGCGAAGAATGCTTGCCGGTTCGTTGTTGTGCGAGATGGCGACATCGAGATCGCCATCATTGTCGTAATCAGCAAAAGCAAGCCCTCGCCCATGGTGCGGTTGGCCAAGATACGATTCCGGAGGGAAGCTAACTCGCGTAAAACGCTTCCCGCTCTCATTCCGCAAGACAATGGGGACTTGGCGATCTGGTGGCGAATGAAACAAAACATGCCCAGTTGTTGTGAACAGGTCTTCGTCACCATCACGATCGAGGTCAACAAAACCGGTCCCCCAGCCGACGTTAAGACCAGCACTCGCAGAAATCCCGAGGGCTTGGCTGCGATGCTGGAACTGTTGCTGCCCTAGATTGCGATACAGCGCGAAGGATTCCCACAAATAGTTTGTCACCCAAATATCGGGAAGTCCGTCATTATCGAAATCTCCCAGATCAACTCCCATGCTCCCATTCATGACACCGTGATCATCGACATCGACACCTGAAGGACCGCCGACTTCCGTGAGATGACCATGACCATCATTCACGTACAGGAAATTCTCAGTCGTGTCGTTACCGACGTAGACATCGACATCGCCATCTAAATCCACGTCACCAATCACAACACCCAAGCCTTTACCAATCGTCCGAAGGCCAAGGCTGGACGAGACCTCACGAAACGAACCGTCTCCCTGACTTAGAAACACAAAATGTCCTTCGCTTTCAAATTCCGTGGGCGAACAAACATCGACAACTCCTGGAGTCGAACTAAGACATGTATGGTGAGAAGACCAATCCCACTTGAGATAATGAGCCACATACAAATCCAAATTGCCATCGTTATTCAGGTCTCCCCATCCGGCGCTTGTGCTCCAGCGGTCATCCATCAGACCCTTTGACTGAGCACATTCAGAGAAGGTGCCATCTCCTTGATTGTGAAAAAAACGGATGCCCCCGAAACCCGTAACCAGCAAGTCGGGAAAGCCATCGTGGTCGTAGTCTGCGGAGGCGACGCCATGTGAATAAAAATGTGAATCGCTCAACCCTGCAGCGTGAGTCACTTTCTCGAAGTGTTGAGCCGGATCCTGTCGAAACAATGCCGCAGGATGCCCCATCAACTGCCGATCGCTACTGAAGTAGCCTCCGCCAGTCAGGAAAAGATCCAACCGCCCATCTAGGTCAGTGTCTAACCAAGCGACACCACCTCCGAGAGTTTCAACGACCGTAGCATGCCCCGATTCACAGCCATTTCGATAAGAAAAAACGATTCCCGCATCCGACGAGACCTCGTTCAATTCCCAGAGGTTCTTTGCATCAACCGTAATCACAGAGTGAGGAATACTCTTGGCGATCGATAATTCGAGTATTGAATCACCGTTTTGACGGCCTCCCACAAATGCGTATGGACGCACAACAGTTCTCGCGTCATGGCGTGAATGATTCGCCAAAAGTCGAAGTGCCTCTGAATGCTGAGGTTGATCCGCCAGGAGGCTTCGCAACCATGTCGTCGCCTCCGCATCACGATCGTTTTCAAGCAGAATCTTTGCGAGTTGCAGCTTTTCCTCGTTGGCCTTCGGTGATTCCAGCACAAGTTTCCGAAGTCGATCAGCGGTCTGCAAACTCTGTCGCGCCTGGCGGGCATGAGTCAGATACTTCTCTGCATCTGCCGTGCGTCCGACTAACCGCAAAGCGGTCCCAAACAAATGTTGAAGTTCGATGTTGCGTCCATTGTGGTCCATCGCAGCCTGAAGGACATGCACCGCCTCTTGCGATCGGTCACAATTCAGCAAGGCTTCGCCAAAGGCTAAGCCGAATTCTGTTGAATGCCGGTCATTGTTTCTCATTGGCTCCAGTAGATTGACCGCATCGTCAGAGTGTCCTTGAATAATTAGCGCTCGTGCTAATCCGACGAGGACCGCCTCTCGCGCCGAAAGTGATTTCACGCACTTCCGAAAAAGTAAGGCAGCGTCGTCCACTTGCTTGTTAGCCAGAAGAGTTTCGGCCAAGAGAAGTTCGGTTTCGGCATCATTCGGTTGAAGCCGCATTGCCTCCCGAAACGCAGCGGAAGCTTTGTCCCAATCAGACAATTGCATCCACAAAATGCCCTGCCAGACGAATGGTCGAGCGGCTCGCGAATTCATCGTTCGCCATGTGTCAAGCGTGACCTGCGCCTTCGAGTACTGCCCCGACCGCAGATAGCCCTGGACCAACGCGTCTAAGATCTCAGGAATATCACGTTCCTGTTGCAGCGCACTTAACAATGGCTCTTCAACTGCCGAAAGATTTCCCCATTGAGCCTCTATGAGCCACTCTTCGTGCCGAAGCTCTTCTCGCGAATGGCCACCCAAGTCCGCCTGCCGCAGCCACTCTCGCGCGTTTAAGGCGTCCCCTTGTTTTCGAAAGATCCGTGCCTGACACAACATCGCCTGCGAGGATTGGCTGTTGAGCCATCGCAGCCGTGTTATCCACGACGACGCATCTTCCCAACGTCGATCTGCTGTGGCGATTTGAATTTGAGACACACAAAATGATCGCCAGCATTGGGGTAACAGCCACAGTCCCAGGCATGCTACGCCGATAATCACGATTCGCCACGGACGGACCCAAGCTCGAAGTCGAGCACTATGGAAGATCGTCATTGGCCCGTCGTTCTTGGACATTGGTTGGATGGCTTCGGACTGGTTCATTACCGTATGCCTCATTCACACCCACGAACCAATGCTTAGACGTGAAATGACAGATAACCTTGCGAACGTCACTGAGGATATCCAACCACAAATCTTGCCGCGTCGTTACGGTCGATGGGTCGCTTTTGTAATTGCTCTGGTGACTCTTCTCGTAGCGATCCCTTTCGGAGTACGTCAATACGGTAGCTGGCATGAGCAGAGATCGAAAGACTTTGCTCGCCGCGGCCGCGCAATCCGTCAGTCCATGGACTGGGAAAGTTTGGCCAGCGTTTCTGATCAATGGCGGAATTGGGACAAGACGAGTGCAGAGGCAATCTTGTTTCGTGCCGAAGCGGCACAAGGTCTTGACGACTTTCGCATGGCAGCGGATTTACTCCATGAAATCCCCGCCAAGCACTCCAAGCGATTAGGCGCGCTGATTGAAAGAAGCTCTCTCCTTTTCGGTCCGGCCAACAAGCCTTTGGATGGGGTTCAAGCTTGTCATGAGATTTTGGAAGTCGAACCACGTGCCTTTGCTGCGCATCAAAGGTTGATTTTTTTCTATGCGCTCACACTTCAGCAGGAAGAGTTGTTACGGCAGATTTACAAAGCCATTGAACTCGGCTGCGAACCAATTGACGCCTACGTGTATTTAGCGCTGGCTGATGTCCTGACTTTTCATAACGGGTTTGAAGTCACGAACCGTTGGCTGGCTGATGATGTTTCGCAAGAACTGTTTCTCGTCTCTCGGACAATTCATGCGTGGAAAAGTTTGTCTTTGATACAGCCGCTCGACGCTGAGTCCAAAGCTAAAATGGAACTTGCGGAAAAATTACTTCGCGAATACCTCGATCGTTTTCGTACCAACACTTCTTTGCTGACGTTTTTCCTCAATCTGGCTGTCACGAATGGAGATGCGGAGCAAGTGGAGCAATTGCTCACTCGCTTTCCCGCCACAGCAACTACCGATAGCCAATATTGGCGATTCAAAGGCTGGCTACATGCGGCAAGGGACGAAAACTCAGAGGCAGAAATAGCTTACAAAGAAAGTCTCAGTATTTACCCACTCAGTTGGACCGTGAGGCATGAATTAGCCGACGTCCTGCGGCGACAGAAAAACTATCAACAAGTGTCACAAATGCAAGAACTTGCGCTTCTTGGGAAAGATCTACGCCGTGAGTTGCTTGAGATGCCTGATGCGAGATCGGTTTCAAAGGCGTTACTCACCAAAATTCGAGACTATGCACAGCGGTGTGGAGACGATTTTGTTGCCGGTGCGCTCTCCCGCCGAATTCGCACACTTCCGGAATGATTCAATCTTCCGAATTGACGGTCACCTATCCGATGAAATAAGACTCGCGTGAGTTTGGACTAGCTTCACCAGCTGTTTTTCAATTCCTCATTTTATCAGCAGAGAATTCATGATGAAGAAGACTCGGTTTTGGAGCTCACTTCAGCCAGTTCGGGCATTTACGCTCATCGAACTGCTGGTCGTGATTGCGATCATTGCGATATTGATCGCGTTGCTGCTTCCGGCAGTACAGCAGGCGCGAGAGGCCGCTCGTCGGTCCCAGTGCAAGAACAATTTGAAACAATTGGCAACGGCGATCCACACGTATCACGAAATGGCCAAGATGTTTCCGTCCAACATCAACAGCACTGGTTGGAGCGGCCAGGGAAACGTTGGTGGTTTCTCCTGGATTTCAAACTCGTTGCCTTACATGGACCAAGGCCCGCTGTATAAGACACTTAACTGCAATCAGAGTGCCGCAACCGCTGGCAAAAATCTGACAGCGTTCCAAACGGTTATCCCCGGACTTTTGTGCCCATCCAATGTTCAACCTGGCCTGCGACCGGGTCAGACTGAAGACTACGACACAAATGGTGTTGGTGACGGTGCCGGCACTGATTACACGGGAAGCCTTGGTTATATCTGGGGTGGGTGGAGAGATTGCCCGGCGATGAACGTCGGGGCGACCAATCCATTGCCTGGATTACCTGCCGGATACGGGAATGGCAGTGGTTATACACCGTGGGTTGATGGATGTTGTCCTGGTTCTGGAAATATTCGTGCCGTCAACGGCGTGTTTGCCTACTGGGGTGCGGCCCGTATTCAGGACATCACAGATGGCACCAGCCAAGTGGTGGCGATTCTGGAAGACATGCACTGGATTGGTGGTGGACCGCCGTTTAACACCGATGCCAGCGATGATGCCGCGTGGGCTAGTTCGCTTGGTGCAGTCAGCAACATGCGGAATCCAATCAACCTGAATCCTCAGGGAGATCGTCGTTGCCACGGTTGGAGCAGCCTGCATACGGGCGGGGCTCACGCTGCGATGGCTGACGGGGCAGTTCGGTTCATGAATGCCAAGATTGCCAACTTCATCCAGTACAAGTTGGCAGCGCGCAATGACAATCAACCTGTTGGTGAGTTCTAAAGTTGATTGCAACTGATTTGGTGTGGCCTTTGTGAAACCAGACCCTCCGGCAGGAGTCTCTTGCCGGAGGGTCTTTTGCTTTTACCCGGTTTCGAGTTGCCGCTCATGCTGAATGACCGACTGGAATTAGTGCGTTTCGGGAAGTTCTGTATTCCGTTGCTGACGATCATGCTCGGGTGTCATGAATCAAATCCGGTGCCCCCCGTGACACCGAAGACCATCGCTGCGCCTGCTCCACCTTCGGTCGAAGCGACAATCGTAAACCCACAATCAAAGGCAACCGCCAACAACGTCGAACGAGTCTTATCATTAAAGTTCATGGAGACTGCAAAACGCCTTGGAGTGAGCCACAGCTACAACAATGGGGCTGAGGGCCAGTCATTAATGGTCGAGGCAACTGGCGGGGGAGTCGGCTGGTTCGATTACGACAACGATGGAGTCCTTGACAGCAACATCAATCGATGCCAGACCGCCAGATATGTTGTATCGTGGCTTGAAAGAAGGCGGCTTTGTCGCAGTCGGCGAACAGGCTCGAATTGACGATGGAGACTACAGCCAAGGTATTGCTATCGCGGACTTTGATAACGATGGCTTCGACGACGTCTATCTCACAACAATCCGGCACAACAGTTTGTTTCGGAATCAAGGGGACGGAACCTTCCAAAACGTCACAGACACAGCCGGAGTCGATGATCCACGGTGGAGCAGTAGTGCGGCGTGGGGTGATCTCGACCTGGATGGCGATCTCGATTTGTACGTCTGCAACTATGTCGATTTCGATGTCGAACATCCGAAAATCTGTCGGCGACTGAAGACTGACCTTCCTTCAATGTGCCATCCGCGAGACTTCAACCCTCTTCCAGATGAATGTTTTGAAAATCTCGGTGATGGAACGTTTCGGCAAGTTGCCAAGAGTTGGAAATTAGAAGGCCCTGGCAATCGAGCGTTGGGTGTTGCCATTGCTGATTACAACAACGATGGCTGGCCGGATATTTTTGTGGCGAATGACATCACGGCTAATTTTCTCTTTCTGAATCGACAGCAACAGCAGTTTGAAGAATCAGCCACGCTCCTTGGATGCGCGTTAAGTTCGACAGGTGTGGCTCAAGCTAATATGGGGATTGCCATCGGCGACTATGATCGAAATGGCTACCTCGACTTGTATGTGACGCACTTCAGTGGCGAATGGAACACGCTCTATCGAAACCTCGGGGCCGAGGGCTTTCAGGATCGAACCGCTTTACTGGGACTTGTCGGGCCGACGATGCCTAAACTGGGTTTTGGTACCGTGATGGCCGATTTTGATCAAAATGGCGACAACGAATTGTTCGTTGCGAACGGACACGTTGACTCCACGTCAACAGAGGGCGATGGCTATGAAATGGTTGCACAACTTTTCACAAAAAACGGCAGCCGTTTCGAAGAATGCGGACAGAATGCGAGTGATTATTTCCACCATAAGTTCGTTGGTCGTGGTGTAGCACTTGGCGACTTCGATGCCGACGGAGACTGGGATTTGGCGGTCGTGCATCAAAATGCTCCCGCAGCAATCCTTCGAAACGACAGTAGCCGAGGCCGTTGGATCAAGATTCAAGGGATTGGTAGAACGAGTTCACGAACTCCAATAGGAATGCGCGTCACGCTGAAGCAAGGTGATCTGACTCTTATGCAAGAGTTCGTCGGTGGAAGCAGCTACTGTTCTGCTAATGAGTCCGCGTTGATCTTTGGGGTGGGAGACTCTTCGGGGCCATGTGATTTGGAGATACGCTGGGCCAGAGGGACCATCCAACATCTCAAACATGTTTCACTCAACCAAACGCTGAAGCTGTTGGAACCGATCGAATGAAATACGTCGGAAATCTCAATAGAACCTTCGTCTTGGCACTGTTGGTCGTTGTCGCAGGAGTGGCGGTTGGGATTTTCTCGCATTCGCAGCAAGTGCAACCCGAAAACGATCGCTCCGGTCCTTTGCGGGAATCGAAAGAGTCACCAACAAAACCTTCTCCATCTGATGTCGGATTCGTTGGTAGCAAGGTCTG
>JAPLNX010000193.1 GCA_026400935.1 Planctomycetia bacterium
TCAACACAGTCTGGCAGGACCCCTTGTGTTCTCTGAGATCAATCTCCCGAACTTGGAACTACTGATACTCGGCGTCGCGCTGCTCGACGTATCGCATTCGGTTTGCTCGCCATGACACGATCGTCGCCGAATTTCCGCACAGCGACGAGTGGGTCAACACCAAGCCGTTCTATCCCATCCGTGTTCCACTGAAGGACTACCCGTTTGGCAAAGCCAAGGCTGCCGAAGCAGGTAAGCCGACGACGTCGAAATGACTTGGGTGTAACCGGCCTTCCGGAAAAGCAACTGGCGTGATTCAAGCTGTTTTTTGAAAGACGGTTACGTCGTCAACGTCAGTTTTGGCTGATAGCAATTTGGGCGGTCACGCGAATCGAGATTTAGTGAATTGGGCATGACAGCGGAGTAGCAATTCAGCCTGAAAATCCAACAGCGGCAAAGTTACACAGTCTTGTCAATTCCACCATTGTGTCACCGGAAGGCCGGTTACACCCAAATGACTTCGAGGCAACTCTTACGGAGCTCCCCATGCAATCAAATCTGGACCTGTGGCAAGCCAGGGGTGATGTTGAAGCCGCTTAAGGAAGCGGATGCTCCCGCAAGGGTTGCGGTCTCGTCCGCATGAATCGCACTGCCCTGTGGCAAGCCAGGGGTGATGTTGAAGCCGCTTAAGGAAGCGGATGCTCCCGCAAGGGTTGCGGTCTCGTCCGCATGAATCGCACTGCGAATCACCTATCACGACAAAGAAGTCTGGAGATCCCCATAAATTGAACAAGTCTTGGGTCGTAAGAAAGAACCTTACTTGGTATCCACGTCGGAGCTTTTCAACTACGAGCCAACCAGCAAGCGACTCCAGCAAAGTAAGCAGAGATCAGAGCAGATGCCTCTCTATCGAGCGTCGGATTGCCTGCGTTTGAATTGATGTTGTGCGGACTTCAATCAATAGCCAGCACCGTCACTGTTACCAATTTCGCGAACTGCTACTCTCTGCGTATCGGACCGCTAATACTACTTCTCAAGATTGATTTGCTGACATGCCGCAAGATCTTCAAGTTCATTTGTTGCCTCAACTTGTTACCGAAACACAACTGCGGGGCGGTGTTGCCGTTGTGATCGATGTTTTGCGAGCGACGACGACGATGACGCACGCTTTGGCCAACGGAGCAATAACCGTTATGCCGTGTCAGTCGATCGAAGAGGCTCACTCGATCGCAGCTGAGATCGCAGGAGTTAAGCGTGATTCCGCTGATGAGCCTCTCTCAGTGGAAGTTCGTGCGAATGCGGGCGTGATCTTAGGAGGCGAACGTCACGGAGAGTTAATTCCCGGGTTCGATCTCGACAACACACCGACGAGTTATTCTCCGGTAGCCATTGGCGGAAAGACGGTCATCTTCACCACGACGAACGGCACAAAAGCGCTGCAACATTCCCGGGCAGCCGACCGCATCTTGTTGGGGAGCTTTAATAGTCTGCACGCGTTGATCGCGGTATTGGCGAATGAACAGCGTCCGATTCATCTCGTTTGCGCTGGAACTGACGGCGAGATTTCAACGGACGATGCGTTGTGTGCCGGAGCAATCGCGACCGGCATTTGGGCTGCGCGCAAATGGCCGAAATGGCACGGCGATTCATTGCGGTTGGTAATGGACCTGTTCACGTGCCGTTGCCAGCCGATGCGAGAATTACTCGGCATTTTGCGAGAAAGTCTCGGTGGACGCAATTTGATTGAACTTGGTCTCGACGCTGACATCGAGCGTGCGGCCCGCTGGGATTTGTTTCGGATTGTCCCGGAATTTCATCCTCAAAACGGACGCATTTTGCCCGCCGTCGATGTCCCTTCTGAACCGCAGTCCGTCTTGATGGCTCCTCGTGAGTAATCGGTCTTGCATGGATTGAGCGAGCCAACTTCAATCCCGGCCCAAAGCGGGAAGCTCGAAATCTGAAACTCGAAGTTCATGTTCGAGCTTTAGGTTTCGGGCTTCGAGTTTTTAATGCTTCACTACTCGGTTTTCTGTCGGAGTTATTTCCTCATGCCCAAGTCGATGGATCAGATTGTTTCGCTCTGCAAACGCCGTGGATTCTTGTTTCAGTCGTCGGAAATTTATGGAGGCCTCAATGGCTTTTGGGATTACGGCCCACTTGGCGTGGAGTTGAAACGGAACGTCCGCAACGCGTGGTGGAATGACATGATCACCAACCACGACGAATTCACGATCCAATCCGGTGCTCCGCGCGAGTTCCAAATGTGCGGTCTCGAAACGTCGATCATCATGCACCCACAAGTGTGGAAAGTGTCCGGGCATTTCGATCTGTTCTGTGACCAGAAAGTCGATTGCCATACCTGTAAAGGACGCTTCCGTGCGGATCACCTCAAGTCGAGTCAGTGCCCTCAAAAGCCGAGCAAATGCCCTGGTGAGTACGACGCCTGCAAACTGACTGAGCCACGTGACTTCAACTTGATGTTCAAGACCACTCTGGGAGCAATGGGCGGTGAAGACGACGTCGCCTATCTTCGCCCGGAGACCGCTCAAGGGATGTTTGTGAATTTCAAGAACGTGATCGACAGCATGTCCTGTCGAGTTCCCGTCGGCATCGCACAGATCGGCAAGAGCTTTCGCAATGAGATCACGCCGCGCAACTTCACGTTCCGGTCGCGCGAGTTCGAGCAGATGGAAATGGAGTTCTTCTGCCATCCGTCCGAATCGCGGCAGTGGTACGAGTACTGGCGCAATCGGCGTTTCGCGTGGTATCAGAAGCTCGGAATCGGCAGCGAAAACCTGATCTTGCGAGATCATGCGCAAGATGAGCTGTCGCATTATTCGGTCGGAACGGCTGATGTCGAATACGCATTCCCGTTCCTCGGTCCTGGTGAGTACGGCGAGCTCGAAGGAATTGCGCATCGCGGCGACTTCGATCTTCGCTCGCACAGCGAAGGCAAGCTCTGCAAAGGTCCAGATGGCCTCGAAGTGGAGAAGGGCGCGGACGGAAATCCGAAATACAAAGGCTCTGGCAAAGACCTGACGTACTTCGATGATCAAACCCGCGAGCGTTTCCTGCCGCACGTGATCGAACCCGCTGCCGGAGCTGATCGGGCAACATTGGCGTTCCTCTGTGAGGCGTACCACGAAGATCATCAGCCTGATGAAAAGGGCGAGATGCAAAGCCGCGTCTATTTGAAGCTGCACCCGAAGCTCGCTCCGGTCAAAGTGGCGATTTTCCCGCTCATCAAGAAGGAAGGGATGCCCGAGAAGGGGCTCGAAATCTACCGTGCCTTCCGAGCCGCCGGCATCGCCGCGACGTACGCCCAACAGGGAGCGATCGGCAAGCGATATCGTCGCCAAGACGAGATCGGTACGCCGTGGTGCATCACCGTGGATGGCGACACGATGACTGGTGACACCGTCACGCTCCGCGACCGCGATACACTGGAGCAAGTCCGGCTGCCAGTTTCTGAAGTTGTCGACGAACTTGCACGACGACTACGTACGTAGTCGCAGATGTCGTCAATAAAATCGCGAGGTATTTCCCCATCCGCATTGGTGAGTCGGGCGGTATCAGCCCCTGGACGCGAACGCAAGTTTGTCTGATGGCTGACGCTGGCCGACTTGTTATTGCTGTGTCAAAATCATAGACAAAATGCCTAATATCTGTGGTAAACCGGCTTGTACAATATCGTACCGCTGGTTCAATATCTCGCGCCCATTGACGCTGGAAGGTGTCCTCAACCCGGCCACCCAACAAGAAACATGAGGATCGTATCTCAGTAAAGAATGGCTGCTGAAAATCAGCCGTTCGACTGCAAACTAACGGATTGAATCGCGACATGACATGCGCTCGTCAGCTTCGTGAATTAATTGCTCGCTCCGGAATTATCAAATCGCTCGCTCCCCATGACGTCTACACGGCCCGCTTGTTGGAACAAGCGGGATTCGAGTTGCTGTTTTTGGGTGGTTTTGGTGTTTCGGCGAGTGTGTTTGGTTGGCCAGATTTCGGCCTCGTCACGCTCTCGGAAATGACTGAGGCGGTGCGTCGGATGACCTCGCGCCTCAGTATTCCGTTGATTGCCGACGGTGACACTGGACATGGTGACTTAAACAACGTTGCTCGCACAGTTCGAGAGTTTGAGCAGGCAGGCGCGGCGGGCATGTTGATTGAGGACCAGGTCAGCCCAAAACGCTGTGGGCATTTCGCAGGCAAGCAAGTGATTTCGGTCGACGAAATGCTCGCCAAGTTGAGCGCCGCGTTGAATGCTCGACGCGATCCTGATTTTGTCATCATTGCTCGCACTGATGCTCGCGCCGTGGAAGGACTCGGGGCCGCAATCGAACGCGCGAACCAGTACGGCGAAGCGGGAGCGGACGTCTGCTTTGTCGAAGCTCCGCGCAGTCGAGAAGAACTCCAACGGATTGCCGCCGAAGTTCCCTATCCGCAACTTGTCAACATGCTACTCGGCGGAGTCACGCCGATTCTCAGTGCCCAGGAACTTGGGGAACTCGACTTTAAGATCATGGTTGATCCCGTCGCCACGCTACTGGCTGCTGGTGCTGCTGTCCGCAAACTGGCAGAAACCATGAAGCAACACGGTCGAGTTGATTCGCTGACCGCCGAGATGATGAACTTCGACGAGGTTAAACAGGTACTTGGTTTGGCTGAGTTCGTGAGGTAGTTCAAACACAACGCGTCACGCCAAGATGTCTTGGATCACTTCGCCCGCGACATCAGTCAGGCGGAAATCTCGCCCGTTGAAGCGATAAGTCAGCTTGTCATGCTGCAGGCCCATCAGGTGAAGTAGCGTCGCGTGCAAGTCGTTGACGTGGACTTTTTGTTGAACTGCCTTGTAGCCAAAGTCATCGGTCGCCCCGTAATGGAAGCCCCGCTTCACGCCACCACCCGCCATCCAGATGGTGAATCCATTCGGGTTGTGATCGCGCCCTTTTGCCCCTTGCGAGTCCGATGTCCGACCGAATTCGCCGCCCCAAATCAGGAGCGTATCTTCGAGTAGGCCACGGGCTTTGAGGTCACCGAGCAGTGCCGCAGCGGGTTGATCGGTATGCAGGCCGTTCGAACGATGATTTGTTTGCACGTCCGAATGACAGTCCCATGGCACATCGTTCACGCTACCGTCACCGCCGACACCTTTGCCCGCGAAGATCTGCACGAACCGAACGCCTCGTTCGACCAATCGCCGAGCAATCAGGCATTGCCGGGCAAATGTCGCGCATTCCGGCTGGTCCATGCCGTACATCTTGTGCGTTGCTTCTGATTCCTTTGCAATGTCGAGCGCTTCGGGAGCGGCCATCTGCATGCGATAGGCCAATTCATAGGAGTTGATTCGCGCTGCGAGATCGGCTTGAGTTGGTCGACTCGATGAATGTTCTTGATTCAACGCTCTAATCAAATCGAGTTGCGCTCTCTGCTGCAAATCGCTCTGTTTTCCATCGCGAGAAAGATTGTCGATCGCCTCCTTGCGACGGGCGTCGAGGGTTAAAGCTTGGTAGGTTTTCGGCAAAAAACCCGCCGACCAGATTTGGTCATCACCGCGCGGACGCGTATCGTGCAGTACCACATACGCGGGGAGATCCTGGTTCTCCGCTCCGAGGCCATAAGTCATCCAGGCCCCCATTGCTGGAAGGCCGGGCCGATTCGTTCCGCACATCAGTTCGATCGCTGCGGGAGCGTGATTGTTCTGTCGCAGGTACATCGAATGGATGAAGGTCATCTCATCGACATGCTGTGACAAATGCGGAAACAAGTCTGAAACCCATGACCCCGATTCACCGAATTGCCTCCATTCAAATGGCGACTTTAAGCACTTACCGCTGGTTGTGAAGAATCCGGTTTTCGGGTCCGCCCCGGCAAGGTCTTGCCCGTCGCGTTTTTGTAATTCGGGCTTATAGTCCCACGTATCCACCTGTGAAGGCGCGCCGGTCATAAAGAGCCAGATCACCGACTTCGCCTTCGCAGAAAAGTGCGGTTGCTTTTGCTTCAGCGGATTGGCACCCGCTTCTCTGTTGAGCATTGATGCCAATGCCAACGATCCAAATCCGAGACCAGCATCTCGCAAAAACTGACGACGGGCAGGAAGTGGAAGTTGCAGCATCTTGCTCGGTCCTTAATTGACGGCGATGAAAGTCAGATTTGTACTCGATACAGAAGCATACTCTCGGCGATCGAACCGAGATCGTATCGAGAGGATTGCTCCATTTCATCGTCACTCAAAAGCGATAGGCTAGATCGGTGCAGACGTAGCTGAGCCCCGTCATGTCGCCGAATGGAAGCGGTTGCTTGCGTTGACTCAGCAGATACAACGGCAGCGGACGAGGCTGACGCCAGTAACCCGCAGCTTGCAAGTGGTCGATCAGGTCGGTCTCAAGGTGCGACACGAGAGTCGAAATCGCCAAGCCGCCTGCCTCGTAAACCTGCCAGCGGATTTCATGAAGTAGATCGCTCAGTAATTGTCGTCGAGTTGGATCGGCCCACAATGCCACCTTCCAAAAGTCAGAGGCTTGAGTACTTCGCCAAAATACTGCAGCCGCCTCAATGCCACTTAGTCCGGTGATGTAGCTCGTCCGAATTGCAATCGATGGACAACGTCCCATCGACCATTGTAAATCACTAAAACGATGATGGGGGTGCCATTCCGGATGATAGTCTTGCTCAATCAAGTCAGCGACGGCCGGTGAAAGACCGGGTACTGTGAGGATAGTTTGACTTCGTGACGATCGCGGGCGCACCCAACGAATGGGGACTGATCGTAAGAATGTGTGACCGAGCCAATCCGCCAGCCGGTGTCGTTCTCCCAACTTCTTCAATGCTGCGCCAAGTCGAAGTGGCTGCCAAAAGACTAACCCCGCTGCTTCGACCACTCGGTTTGCCAAATGTGGCATGATCGTTCTCGCCTTTTCGCTACCACCCAACGAGATCCACGGTCGATGTAACGACATTGCGTGAGCAGCGAGGGCCATTCCCATTCCTTTGCTGACATTTGGGTCGTTAACCGACCAATCGCATCCCCACACCATCTCCAACCGCTCTATGTGGTTGCATACGTTCCAGGGGATCAAGCCGATGAATCCGTGTACTAATCCGTCTCGAGTCCAAACATAACCTCGCTCGCGACCTCGATTGAAATCTTCGTCGTAGAATTTCCACTCGACCACCTCGCTGGGCATTCCACGGCAGTTGAGATACTCTTTCACCAGCTGCTTTGAAACGGAATGTAACGGCAAAATTGCATCATCCATGATCGATCCGCCTAATTCTAAAGAGAGTCAATTCCAGCAGGAAGCCGTGTGTGCACAACGTTTGCGGGTAGATGGACTCGTGAATCAGAGAATGTAGGCGTGGTCTGAAGAAGCGGTCAACTGGCATTTCTCCGGACGACATACGGCTGCTTTAGTGCCTCGTTTGACAAAGAATTTTACCGACACTACCATCCCCGTTTCACAAATCGTGAATCGCGGTTGTTGTTTCTGATACGTCAGCGACTCAAGCCGTTATTTGGCATCTGGTTACAGCAAGTAAGGTTGGCTAATGAGTCAAGAGCGAATTAGAATACGCATGGAAGCGTATGATCACTCGGTTCTGGATCAATCTGCGGCCGAGATAGTGGATACGGCGAAGCGTACGGGTGCGGATGTGCGTGGTCCGATACCGCTGCCGACTCGGATTGAGCGATATACTGTTCTCCGTAGTCCGCATATTGATAAGAAGTCGCGAGAGCAGTTCGAGATTCGGACTCATAAGCGTCTGATCGATATTGTTCAGCCAACGGGCAAGACGGTGGATGCGTTGAATCGCTTGTCGTTGCCGGCTGGTGTGGACATAAAGATTAAAGCTTCGTCGCTTCATGGGTAGTTTTTGCCTGGGCGCTGTTTGGTTGAAGATTGAGAGGCTGTGATGTTCTTGTTGGGCCGCAAAGTAGGGATGACTCAGGTTGTCGGGGTGGATGGTCGTGCTTTGCCGGTTACGCTGGTGCAGGCTGGTCCGTGCCGTGTGTTGCGTGTGAAGGAAGTTGCTACTGATGGCTATGATGCTGTGCAGTTGGCATTTGAAGATAAGCCTCGTCGCCTTGCTACTCGTGCGGAGCGAGGGCAAGTTACCGTTTTGGATTCAGGCGCTGGTGGTGCGCCTAAGGCTGGTGGAGAGCCGCCGAGGGTGGTCAGGGAGGGTAAGGTAGCTGGCGGGCTTAAGGTCGGCGATGTTATCAATGCCGGGGTTTTTGAGGGCAAGAAATTCGTGGACGTTGTTGGTGTGTCAAAGGGACGTGGGTTCACTGGTGTTATGAAGCGGCATAATTTTTCTGGTCTTGGTGCTGCGCATGGTGTGAAGAAGGTTCATAGGTCGGGTGGTTCAGTTGGCCAAAATACGTTCCCTGGTCGTGTTTTTAAGGGTGCGAAAATGGCTGGCCATTATGGTGCCTCTCGGGTCACTGTAAGGAATTTGGATTTAATTTCAGTGGATGTCGAAAAAAATCTCTTAGTGATCCGTGGTGCTGTTCCTGGCCCCTCTGGTGGGTTGTTGGTTGTGCGATTTCCAAAAGAGCCGCCTCGGTCTTCTTTGTGATTGCTTTTTGTGTAAGCTTTTTGGTGTTCACAAACAGTGTTTGGCTGGGTGCTGTATGGATTCAGTAGTAGTAAAAAATTCGATGGGGCAGCCGGTTGGTGCAGCTGAGTTGGACTCAGTAATCATTGAGTCGGCCGTGACTAACCGCCTGCTGCGTGATGCCTATTTGATGTATGAGGCGTGCCGCAGGCAGGGTACTGCGTCTGTGAAGACTAAAGGCTTAATTGCTGGCAGTAAGAAGAAGTTGTTTCGCCAAAAGGGTACGGGCAATGCCCGTATGGGTCAAAAGCGGACGCCGTTGAGGCGTGGTGGTGGCAATGCGTTCGGGAAGGTGACCAAGGATTGGAGTTATCGTTTACCGAAAAAGGCATTGCGGGTCGCGACCAGAATGGCGCTTGTGACTAGGTTGAAGCAAGGCGAAATTTCAGTTGTTGATCAATTTAACGTTGTTGAGCCGAAGACGAAGATTGTCGCTGGCTTGTTGAAGGGTTTCTCGGTCGGAACTAAGAGTTGCCTGCTCGTAGTTGGTTCGTATAGTAGGCCTATGTGGTTGGCATGCCGTAATATACCTGGTCTTACGCTGACGACTTCTGAGTGGTTGAACTCGTATGACATTCTAAAAAACCGTGTCGTCCTGATGACTCGTGAAGCCTTTGATGCTTGTTTAACGCGTATTAGCGCTTAGTTGGAGGTAGGTGTGATGGGCTCAATGAATAAATTGGAATGTCATCAGGTTTTGCTCGACACCGTCGTGACTGAAAAGTCTACGCAACAGCGGGGCGAATTGAATAAGTTCACCTTCCGTGTACCTGTCGCTGCGACTAAAGATATGATTAAAGCTGCAATTATTCAGGCATTCGGTGTTAAGCCCGTCGCTGTGGCAACGCAGCGATATAAAGAATTGGCTTGCAGATATAAATTTCACCGCGGCTATAGTTCGGAATGGAAGAAGGCAATTGTTACGATCTCAAGTGAAGAGACGTTGCCGGTCTAGTGTTTCCACTGTGTCAGTGTATTTGAGGTGAATCACGTGGGGATTAGGAAATATAAGCCAACGAGTGCTGGGCGACGTGCTGGCAGTGTTAGTGATTTCGCCGAGTTAACTTCGAATGCGAAGGTTCCGAAATCGCTTTTGAAGAGGCAAAAAAAGCACGGCGGACGCAATAACCAAGGCAAGATTACCTCTCGTCATCGTGGTGGCGGCCACAAGAGGATGTATCGCTTGGTTGATAGTTATAGGAATAAGGTTGGTGATGCTGTAGTGTTGTCGATACAGTACGATCCTTGTAGGTCTGCTAGATTGGCGTTAGTTGTTTATGAGGATGGAGATAAGCGATTCATACTTGCTGCGGATGGAATGCAGGTTGGAGGCGTTGTTGCTAATGGCGGACATGCCGATCCGGTTGTTGGCGCGAACATGACTCTTGATCGTATTCCTCTGGGTATGGTTGTGCATAATATTGAGATGGTGCCCGGAGGTGGTGCGAAGTTGTGCCGAGCTGCTGGCACTGGTGCGGTTCTTAATGCGCGTGAAAAAGGCTGGGCTCAGATCACTTTGCCTTCAGGGGAGGTGAGACGAATCCCGTGTGCTTGCAAAGCCACGATCGGTCGTGTTGGGAATTCCGAGCATAACGCAGTGCAGATCGGTAAAGCTGGCCGCAATAGATGGAAGGGCATACGCCCTTACGTTCGCGGCGTGGCGATGAACCCGGTTGCTCACCCGATGGGTGGTGGTGAAGGTAAGTCGTCGGGTGGTAGGCACCCTTGTAGCCCGTCCGGCAAGTTGGCTAAGGGTGGGAAGACCAGAAGTCCACGTAAGCCTACTTCGTCAGCGATTTTGCGCAGACGGAGTTCGAGACGGTACGGGCAGCAAGTTGTTTGAAGTATTTGATTCGTTGGGTGTATAGCGAGGTGATTTGATGGGGCGTTCTGCGAAAAAAGGGCCGTTTATCGATGCGAAATTGCTCACAAAGATTGAACGAGCAGATTCCGTTGGTAAGCGAGAACCAATCAAAACGTGGGCGAGGAGATCTACGATCTCTCCAGAGTTTGTTGGCCATACATTTTTGGTGCATAACGGCAAAATGCACTTGTCTGTTTATGTGACCGATGAAATGGTAGGCCATAAACTTGGTGAGTTTTCACCAACTCGTACTTTTCGTGGTCACGGTGCTCGAGGCAAGAAGTAAACAGGTGTGGTGATACGATGGCGCAAATTAGAAGTAGTGCAAAGTTTGTACGGATATCGTCCAGTAAGCTTAAGACTAGTGCTGACTTGATTCGTGGAAGAAGTTTGCGGCAGGCGGCTAGTGCACTTGAGTTTCTGCCGAATCGCGGTGCGAAGTTGTTGAGAAAGTGTTTGGCGTCTCTCGCAGCGAATGCAGAGGATCGTGGTGTGCGTAATGTTGATAATTTGGTTCTGAGGGTTGTTGAGATTGGGACAGGCCCGATAATGCGACGAATACAGCCAATGTCACGAGGACAAGCGTTTGTAATACGTAAACGATTGTCGCATATTTTTATGGCGGTTGACGCACCCGAGTTGTAATTAGGTCACATTAGGAAGACGGCAGGTGTTTAATGGGACAAAAAGTACATCCTATTGGTTTTCGGCTAGGGATTACGGATACTTGGCGCAGCCGATGGTATGCACCAAAAAAAGAGTTCGGAAGTTTGCTTGGTGAAGATTGTCGCCTGCGCGCTTTCATACGTAAGAAATTTCAGTACTCTGGGATATCACGTATTGAGATTGAACGTACGAGAGATCAAGTTGTCGTGTTTTTGCATACGGCGCGCCCGGGAATCATTATTGGACGCAAGGGACAAGAGATCGATAAGCTGAAGGCGGAGTTGGAGGAGTTTACCGGTCGCCGGATGGATCTTAAGATTGTAGAAGTTGCCAACCCAAATCGAAACGCGAGCTTAATTGCTGAAGATGTCGCGCAGCAACTTATGAAGCGAACCAGCTTCCGTAGGGCCACTAAGAAGGCGTTGGATGCCATTACAGAGGCGGGGTCCAAAGGTGCGAAAATTGAGCTTTCTGGCCGTTTAGGCGGTGCAGAAATGTCGAGAACAGAGAAGGCGATACGAGGGTCGTTGCCGTTGTCGACAATATTGAGAAATATTGATTACGGTTTCGCCGTTGCGAAGACTGCACAAGGGACCATCGGGGTCAAGGTCTGGATTGATAATGGTACTTTTGTAGACGGAGTGAGCCGAGATGGCACTCATGCCGAAGCGGGTCAAGCACCGCAAAAACCAAAGAGGACGCATAAGAGGTAGTGCAAGTCGTGGATGTAGGGTTAGTTTTGGTGACTGGGGACTCCAGTCGCTAGACGCTGGTCACATCAATGCTACTACCATCGAGGCGTGCCGCATCGCAGCGAATCAATATATTCGTGGTGAAGGCAAGTTATACATTCGGATATTTCCGGCAAAGCCTGTTACCGCTCGACCGTTGGAAACACGAATGGGTACAGGAAAAGGTGAGCCGGATCGTTGGGTCGCGGTCGTCAAACCCGGTACAATATTGTTTGAGCTTTCGGGTGTGACGCATGATGCGGCGAGGGATTGTTTTGCCCGTGTCGCTCACAAATTGCCAATACAGGTCTGCCTAGTGGCTAGAGCCGCAAGATAGTCCTATACGCGTAAGGCCATGGAAATTATGAAGACTGCTGATTTACGTTCGATGTCTACAGAGCAATTAGCGGACGCTGTCGTAAATGTGAAACGAGAGCTGACCAGCTTCGTGCAGGTCGAAAGCTCAGCCCGTGGATCTGGTAAGAAATTGAAGCGTCGTGAGTTGGCCAGGGTGTTGACGGTTCTTAGTAATAAGCATGCTGGTAGGTAATTGTAGTATGAAAAAGAGCGTAATAGGTAAAGTTGTTTCTGATAAGATGCAAAAGACAATTACTGTAGAGGTACCCAGACGGGTGAAAGAGCCTACTACCGGTAAATATGTTAGTAGGCATACCACGTGTGTTGCGCATGACGAGTCGGAAGTTGCGAATCGCAATGACCTCGTAGAAATTATGCCAACAAGGCCGATGTCAAAACATAAACGATGGGTGTTGTTGCGAGTAGTCCAGATGGCGGCTAACTAATCGTCAAAGACAACTGAGTTTTTGGGGCGTTTAAATGATACAGATGCAGACGTTGCTTGATATAGCGGATAACAGCGGCGCCAAAACGGCACGATGTATTAAAGTATTGGGTGGTACTAGCAGGCGATCCGCATCAATCGGAGATACGGTTGTTGTAAGTATACAGAAAGCTATGCCTGGTTCGGCAGTTAAGTCTGGGCAAGTCGCTAAGGCAGTGATTGTTAGGACGCGGAAAAAGGTACGACGTCAAGATGGAGGATATGTTGGCTTCGACTCAAACGCAGCGGTGCTTGTTGATGCTGATGGTACGCCGAGGGGTACCAGGATATTCGGTGCTGTGGCTCGAGAGTTGCGAGATAAAAAATTCATGAAGATCGTAAGTTTGGCTACGGAAGTTGTGTAGGTTAAAATGAATATTAAACGAGATGATTTGGTAGTAGTTATTTCTGGTAACCACAGCGGGCGCACGCCGGCAAAGGTGCTGAAGATAGAGATCGGCGGTAGAAAAGTTGAGTTGCAGGGAATCGGGAGTGTGCTGAAGCATGTTAAGCGAGGGCATCCGAAGAGTCCCCAGGGTGGCCGCGTGCAGATTCCGACATTGATCGCCGTTGATAAGTTGGCATTGTATTGTGCAAAATGCGGTCGAGGTTGCCGGGTTGCGGTAAAGGTCTTGGACGGTGTTAAGCGACGTATTTGTGTACGATGTCAAAGTTCTTTTTAATTGCATTTTTGGTAGTTGTTTAAATGGCACAGTTGGAACAGTTTTACCGCGATAAGGTGATACCTAAGCTGTTGGTCGATTTGGGTATTGGTAATGTTCATGCAGTACCCCGCCTGACAAAGATCGTCATTAGTATGGGCGTGGGGAAAGCGGTTCAAGAAAGAAAAAGATTAGATGAGGCAGTCCAGCATCTTGGACTGATTTCTGGTCAAAAACCGATTATAAAGAAGTCGCGGATCGCTGTTTCTGCGTTCAGGCTTCGAGAGAATATGGAAATCGGTTGCTGTGTCACTTTACGTGGCAAGCGGATGTATGAATTTCTTGAGCGATTTGTGATGCTGGCGTTGCCGCGTGTACGTGATTTTCGAGGATTAAAAGATAGTTCGTTTGATGGTAGAGGCAATTATTCGACGGGATTGCAGGAGCAGATGGTATTTCCGGAGATCCCAGCGGATAAAGTGCAGTTTACGCAGGGTATGAATCTGACTTTCGTGACGACGGCGAAGGACGATAAGAGTGGCAGGATGCTGTTGTCGGAACTCGGTATACCGTTCAGGAAAAATTGATTCGTGGCGAATGAAGGTGAATAAAGATGGCTTCCAAGGCTAAGATAGCAAAAGCGAAACGAGTGCCGAAATTCGCGGTCCGATTAGAGCACCGTTGTCAGTTGTGTGGCAGGCCTCGTGCCGTGTATCGTAAGTTTGCGTTGTGTCGAATCTGTTTCCGCAATTTAGCGTTGGATGGCATGATACCAGGCGTTAAAAAGGCGAGTTGGTAGTTTATTTAGGTTAAAAAAATGATCAGTGATCCTATAGGTGATATGGCGACGCGCGTACGCAATGCGTTGTCTGTAGAGGCACTTTATGTTGACGTCCCTAGTTCAAAATTCAAGGCGGAAGTTGCAGCAGGGCTACAGCGAGAAGGATTCATCTGGGATTTCGAGACACTGACAAATGCGGAGTCAGGGCGTACTGTTCTCAGGTTGAATCTTAAGTACGGACCTGCCGGCGAGCGCGTGTTACGTAGTATACGAAGGGTGAGTCGCCCTGGACGCCGCGTGTATTTTAGTAATGAAGACACGCCGAGAGTTCTAGGTGGGCTCGGTGTGATGCTGATGTCTACAAATTTGGGTGTGTTGAGTAGCCGAGAAGCAGCAGAGAAGAGGGTTGGTGGTGAGGCGCTTTTAGAGATTTGGTAGTTTTTTTACGGATTATGTGATGTCTCGAGTTGGCAAAAAATCAGTGTCTGTGCCTAGCGGTGTGCAATTTGAGCATACGGATGGCGTTGTAACAGTTGCCGGGCCGAAGGGGAATTTGACCCTGATTGTTCCGGAGTTAGTGAAGGTGGATGTTGAGTCCGGGGTTGTTAGGGTCTCGGTAGAAAAAAGTGACCGTGTCTCGAAGGCGATGCACGGGCTATATCGGAGTCTTTTGCAGAATGCGGTTACTGGTGTTTCTGTCGGATTCGAGAAAAGACTTGAGTTAAGTGGTGTTGGCTACCAATGCTCAGTAAAATCAGGAGTAGTTGAGTTGTCGGTCGGCTTTTCGAAGCCCGTATTGCTTCGTATTCCTAAAGATATCAATTGCTTGGCTCCGGACAACACGCATTTAGTTGTCACGGGCGTAGATCGACAAGCGGTTGGTCAGTTTGCGGCGCAGTTGAGGGGGTCGAGGGTTCCCGATCCCTACAAGGCTAAGGGTGTGAAGTACCAGGGCGAAGTGATTAAGCGTAAGGCCGGTAAGGCGTTTGGTAGTGGCGGATAGTGTTGGGCTGTTGAGTGTTAACGAATAATTTCGATAGAGACTAAAATGTCGATTGTGAGTAGATTGCAAAAGAGACGTCAGCGTCGAACATGGCGCGTGCGAAATGTGATTCGAAAGACGTCAGTCGATAGGGCGCGGCTGAGTGTGTTTAGGAGTAATAAGCACATATATGTACAAGTTATTGATGACCTGCTGGGGATGACTCTGGTGTCTGTTTGTACCACAGAGTCAGCTGTTCGAGAATTGGTGCCTAATGGTGGTAATGCTGAAGCTGCTAGGTGCGTTGGTAGGATTGTAGGCGAAAGGTGCCTCGCGAAAGGTATCAGTGAGGTCGTGTTTGACCGAGGCAGTTACAAATACCACGGACGAGTTGCTGCAGTTGCGGAAGCTGCTCGTGAAGCTGGATTGAATTTCTAGAGTAGCGAGGCGTGTCGTGAGTGATAATCGATCTGATCAGGTAGAGCATGTTTTACAAATACGCCGATGCGCGTGTGTGGTAAAAGGTGGCCGTAGGTTTAGCTTCACTGGTTTAGTTGTGGTTGGCGATGGGCGAGGCTCAGTTGGCTGGGGTTATGGTAAGGGGCTGGAAGTACCAGTTGCGGTAGAGAAGGCGACACGGTCTGCTGATCGCACGCGAATAAAAGTATCAGTAGTTCATAAGACCATACCGCATAGGGTTGAGGGTAGATATGGGGCGTCTAAGGTGCTCCTTATTCCGGCTAGTCCTGGTACCGGGATTATCGCAGGCGGTGTTGTAAGGTCAATTATGAACTGCGTCGGTGTGACCGACGTCTTGACGAAGAGTTCTGGTTCGAATTGCCCACTCACTTTAGTGAGGGCGGTTTTTGAGGCGTTGAAAAGTTTGCGTTCACGTGAAGAAGTATCACGCCTTCGGGGTGTGCAACTTTAGTAATCGAGATAATGATGAGTATTAATAATATAACACAAGAAGCTGGACGTCTTGGTCCTAATCGTAAGCGTTTAGGCCGTGGCATCGGTAGCGGTCAGGGGAAGACTTCTGGGCGTGGTCACAAAGGAGCTGGGTCGAGATCCGGTACTAAGAGACGACTTGCGCACGAAGGTGGCCAGATGCCATTGTTTCGCAAGGTTGCCAAACGTGGATTTTCAGCTGGTGATAGTTCGATACTAAAATACGTAGCTGTAGTAAATATTGGTCAGATTGATGAGTTGGAGAACGTATCAGGTGTCGTAGATTGCGAATTGTTGATAGTGTTGGGGTTAGTTCCCAGACGCACCAGAAGCCTTAGGGTACTGGGTGGTGGAGAGATTACCAAGCCGGTTGTTGTGCGAGCGAATTATATTACAAGGTCTGCGGTTGAAAAATTGTGTTCCGCCGGTGGGAAAGCTGAGTTGGTTTAGTTCGACAAGTTACTGAGTTTGTGAGAGATGATGTTAGACAAGCTCATAGCGATTATGTCTATTGCTGATTTAAGACGCAAGCTTTTGCTTACGTTAGCGCTTCTGGCAGTGTATCGCATGGGTTTTTGGATCCCATTGCCGATCGTGAACCAGGAGCGGATGCAGGCGAATCTTGAGAAACTGCAGCAGGGTCAGTTTGGGAGTATTGGTAGTATACTTCAAACTGCATCTTTATTTTCTGCGTCGCAGGCCGGATACAACACGATATTTGGGCTTGGTATCATGCCCTACATTTCGTGCTCAATTGTGTTCCAGTTGCTGGCAACGGTGTACCCCCCCCTTGAGCGTATGCAAAAAGAGGGTGAATCAGGACGCCGCAAAATCAACGAATATACCCGCCAGGCGTCTGTGGTCGTGAGTTTCTTGCAGAGCTTGGCTTGGGTGTTTGCGATGAATAACGTTGCTGGTGAAGGCTCCGTTTTGGACGGTTATAACACGTTGTTCTTTCAGGTTGGAACAGCCGTTGTTATGACCTCCGGAACATTATTTCTAATGTGGATAGGTGAGCAAATAGATGCATTCGGGATAGGCAACGGCATCAGTTTGCTGATCATGGCCGGTATTATGGCGCAGATGCCAGGAGCAGTTTTTGAATTGCTTAAACCTGCGCTACAGGACGGTGTCGGGATCGGCTCTGACAGCGGTTTGGACAGGCTATTTCTGCTGATTGCCTTGTTCGTTGCGATAGTGTTGGCTGTTGTGTTTGTAACTCAAGCACAACGCAGAGTACCAATTCAGAGCGCCAAGCATGCAAGAGGCCGGCGAATGTTCGGTGGATCTGAGCATTTTTTACCTTTGAAATTGAACCAGTCTGGAGTCATGCCGATCATTTTCGCGTCGAGTTTGCTTATGATACCGGGTTACTTGTATCACCAGTTGGTAGAGCGATTGGATATTCCTTATTTGAATCAGTTTTCTGCTTTGCCGGCACTTTATTATCTGAGTTATGCGGGATTGATATTCTTTTTTTCGTATTTTTGGGCTGCGGTTACATTTAGCCCGAAGGATATTGCGCAGAATCTGAAGGATTACGGTAGCTTTATACCAGGTTACCGACCTGGCAATAGAACTGCAGATTACTTGGAGCAGGTTGTTGTTAGGATCACTTTTGTCGGCGCGGCTTTCCTAAGTCTGTTGGCTATCCTGCCTAGTCTGATTTCGAAGTTGGTTGCAATTCCTGCCTTGATTGCGGGATTTTATGGAGGCACAGGACTTTTGATCGTTGTTTCGGTATCAATTGACTTGATTCAAAGGATTGATAGTCATCTTTTGGTTCGCAATCAGGCTGGTTTGGCTTCTGAATAGATTTGGGGTGTTACGTGAAGGTTAGATCGAGCATAAGACGGATTTGTGAAGGTTGTAAGATAGTGAAACGCAGGGGCAAAATGTTCGTGGTATGCAGTTTGGATGCCAGGCACAAGCAGAGACAGGGTTAAGGATTAATAATGCCGCGTATACAGGGTGTTGATATACCGAATGATAAGTGCCTTTATGTGGCGCTGTCGTATTTGTACGGTGTCGGACAGGTCGGTGGATTGAGGCTGTGTCACGCACTTGGCATTGATCCCCGACTGCGGGCGGGCGATTTGCCCGAGGACGCAATATCGAGGATAAATGGATATCTTGACAAGGAGGTTGCGTCTGAAGGCCAGTTGCGACGGGCAATACAGCAAGATATCGGCAGGCTAAAGGATATTAAGTGCTATCGCGGTATGAGGCATCGTCGTAATTTACCGGTGAGAGGGCAGCGCACTAGGACGAATGCGAGGACGCGAAAGGGTGTGAAGAAGACTGTTGCTGGCAAAAAGGGTGTCAAGGATATGAAGCACTAATTTGTGTTGAAAGTAGGGGTGGTTTTGTGGCAGCAGGTAAGAAAAAGGTACGAAGGCACGTAAACAAAGCGATCGCCTACGTGAAAGCGACTTTCAATAACACCATTGTCACGATTACCGACAGTGCTGGTGATGTGCTGTGTTGGGCTACTTCGGGAACCGCTGGCTTTAAGGGCAGTCGTAAGAGTACACCGTTTGCAGCGCAAAGGGCGGCTGAGATTTGTGCTGAAAGAGCTGCAAAGTTTGGCGTGAGGGAAATGGAAGTTAGGGTAAATGGTCCTGGTTCTGGACGTGAGAGTGCCATTACCGGACTGCAAACCTCGGGTGTATCGATACGATCAATTGAAGACATCACACCGTTGCCACACAATGGTTGTAGGCCTCCGAAGAAGCGCAGAGTTTGATTAATTTTCGATTTGGGGATACTAGAATGAGAATTCGTTGGAGAGGTTTAGAGTTACCAAGTCGGATGAGTTTGGTGCCTTCGACTAGTTCAGGCACGTATGGGATGTTCGTTGCGGAACCGTTCGAGCGTGGTTTCGGAGCGACGATAGGAAATAGTCTACGTAGGATTATGTTGTCGAGCCTCGAGGGGAGTTCGATTACTAAGGTTAAGATTCACGGTGCACAGCACGAATTTACGTCCATAGCTGGCATTGTAGAAGATATTACTGACGTCTGTTTGAATCTGAAGTCGGTGGTTGTTAAGAATCACGGTTCGGCTGCAAAGACGGTTAGGATTGAGAAGCATACGCGTGGCGTAGTGACCGCAGGAGACATTATCGCCAGCGATCAGATCGAGGTTATTAATAAGAATTTGGTCATTGCGACAATGACTGATGATGTCCCGTTTTCGATCGAACTCACTGTCGAAAATGGACGTGGATACATCCCTTCTAGCGAATACCATGCTGATCATGACGAGGAGCCTGGCGTCTTGCTCTTAGATGCGATCTTCTCACCAGTTGTTAGAGTTCGTTACAAAATTGAGGACACGAGAGTTGGCCAGCGTACTAATTACGATAAGTTGATCCTTGAGACTTGGACCAATGGCACGGTTACTCCCGAGATGGCTGTGGTCGAAGCTGCTAAGATACTACGCAAGCATTTGACTCCATTTGTTTCATTTCGTGAGGGTGGTGCAGAGATTAGTCCAGAGAGTGGTCTTCGCGGAATGATGGACTCAACTGGTTATTCACCCGTCGATTTAGAACTGGAAGAGAAACTGGGTCAGAGTCTGGCTGAGTTGAATTTGTCTGTAAGGGCGACTAATTGTTTGGAGTCTGAAGGCATTAACACGATACGTGATTTAGTGACACGGACTGAGGATCAATTGTTGCAGGTGCGTAATTTTGGCGAAACGACTCTTGTTGAAGTACGGGAGAGGTTGTCGCTGATTGGTCTGAGATTAGGAATGAAGGTTTCTCGGGCTGGCGCGAATGTTAGGTGAGTTGTTTTGATATTGGAACGGCGAAAATAAGAGGCTCTAGAAATGCGTCATAGGTTCAAAGGCAGGAAACTCGGTAGAAATGGATCACACCGCAGTGCTTTGTTTATCAACATGGCGCGTGGTTTGATTACAACCTTGGATCAAGAGAGTGGCGCGAAGGCGGAAGGTCGGATAAGAACTACCCTTGCTAAGGCTAAGGAGTTTCAGCCGTTCATAGAGCGTTTGGTCACTTTGGCGGTTAGGGCACGGGCTGCTGCTGTTGTTGCTGACGGTTTTAAAAGCAGTCTTGATAGGCGTTCAGAAGAATGGAAGAGTTGGCGTAAGGGTGATAGTGGGCAAAAATGGCTTACTGCTCAAGCGAAGTTCATACATTTGCATAGGTCTCTGTTTTCCGTTCTGAAGAGTAACCAGATTGTTGATTTGTTGATAAGAACTGTAGGAGATCGATATGCGACTCGTTCCGGTGGTTACACTAGAGTTGTAAAAATAGCAAAGAGACGCCTTGCTGACGGTGCATTTATGGCGGTTCTTGAGTTTGTTGGAGAGCCGAGTGTATTGGCTGTTGTGTAGTGTTAGTGCGAGGAGATGACTGATTAGGAACAGTGTGTTTGTATTGAGTTGCAACCTTACAATAATTGCTACTGAGAGTTGACTTGAAGTGTTTTAGTGTGGAAATAGATGTTGAGTTGAGATAGTTTCAGTATTACGAGTGAGATGGATTGCTAGAAAAGTGTGAGTGGATGGTGGCCAAGGTTACTTCAATTGATGTCCATATACGCTGTGAAGAGGTATTTGAGTTTTGAGGGTGGCAGTTGAGCCGGATTAAATCGGTGTTATGTACAGGAAAGAAGTGGAGATCAGAAGCGGTCGCCGTGATCAACACTAGGAGTTTCTTTTTCTTTTTGCTTCGAACGTAAGCTACATAAAGAATGTTTAGTTGATTGCGTATCAGAGCCAGATGTTGACTGATTTAGGAATTGATGCGACGAACTCTGATTGTTGAATGGCTCGGTGGAGCGGTCGGACGGATAGCCCTGAGCAGAGTTGACTATCAGCTGGTGCTTGAGTGTTTTCAGTGAACGGTGTGGCTAGTAGGTAGCGTTCATCTCGCCCCTTGATTTTGTTAGGTGAGCTTTGTCGCCGATGAACGTGATTAACGCGTGATCGGTGGTTCCGCCAACGCACTGCACGCAGTTCGTTGTGCCACACATGAGTGGCAACCTGTCCTTAGGCAATCTGCGTTTTGCTTTCGCGATTGGCCTCGCGTCCGATACGGTTTGCTTTCTGTCGTCAAGCAAATTCGTATGCTGTAATCGTGCTCGGTCTGGCATAGATATGTGTCGGTTCGGGTTGTGAACTTGGCCGCCGGCCAGTCGGTTTGAGCTTGTTATTTCGGCTATCGCGCGTCCCCCTTTGCGGCGTGATCTGGGATCGTCGCTCGATGCGGTTGTTTGATTCGCCGCATTCTTGATTCAAAAACGTCGAGACGAAGCGGGTGTTAACGACGGTTAAAAAATGGCGGCGCACAGAAGTGTCATCTGGTGAATGGTGAACCTCAGAGCGTTCGCTCTGAGGTTCACCGGGAGACTCAGGAGTGCGTAGCGATATGGAAATTTGGCTGACTCTTTCGGATTGCAGGGGTGAGTGACGGAAAGCCGGGTTGGTGATTTGCGGTTCGATTCTCAGACTTCTTCTTACCAAAGGAGGAGGTTTTGAGAATGGATGCTCAACCACGAACCCGGTCGGTGAAGCGTGATGCTTCCCATGAGGCGTTGCAACGGCCACGCGGATCTCGGCAGATCGTGATCGCCATGACGCGGCAGGAGTACGCCCAGTTGTGGCGCGATTCGGCGGCGATTCGCCAACGGTTGCTGGAGCAATTCGAGTGTTGTCCCGAGTTGTTTCCCGAAGGTTTCGGTCAAGGCTTCACGCTTGATGGCTTGCTGCGCGAGTCCCAGAAGTTACCCGGCGTGCGACCGCGCAAGATCATGCTCCACGATGATTCGATCTACGAACTTCGTCCCAGCTTCGCGTTGGCCGACATGGTCGAAGAGTTGGAGCATCCGCTGTTGCTGCTGTCGTTCGGCGTTCCGTGTTGGGTGGTGACAAAACTCTTTGGGCATAGCGACATGCACTGGCAGCGAATTCTCGAACGATTGGGCCTGTGCAGCTTGGTCGGAACAAC